>DASRCS010000269.1:0-41449 GCA_035652995.1 Pyrinomonadaceae bacterium | reverse complement strand
CGACCAGTTCTCGGCTCACGCCGAAGTGGCGCGCGATCTCGATTGAAGATTTCCCCTGCCTCATCAAACGCCTGAGTCCCGCGAACGGCACGAGCGCCGCCGCGCCGACGGCGTAGGCCGCCTCCTCGTCCGCCTCGTTGTAGTCGCGCGCCGCGGTCTTGCCCTGCTTGTTCTGCGCGACGATGGAGAGTCGGTTCGCCTTGTGTCCGAGGAAGACGTGACAGACCTCCTCCATCAGCGTCGCGTTGTTCCGCGCGCGCCCGTGCTTCGGATTCAGAATCACCAGCCGCCAGCCGTTCGGCAGCGGGCGCGAAGAAGTCCCGCCCGACCAGTCGTTCGTGCCGACGCCGAGAAGGTGCTCGCGCGTCTCTTCCGACAATCCCTCGATCTCGTCGAAGTTGATGACCATCAGCTTCGCGAAGTAGGCAAGCTCGAAAGGGTCAAGCGCGTCGTCGTCGCGGCGCAGGCCCGCGAAGTCGCGCAACCCCAGCGCGCGAATCTCGTACTGTCGTCCCTTGAATGTCGGCGGCAGCTTGTCGGTGTCCACGGCGCAAATTATACCCGCCTTGCCCCGTTGATTTCACTCAAGATTTCCCCGCGCCGCGGATCAGACGTAGAGCCTGCCCTCGCGCGGGTAGCGCAGGTGGCGCGCGACCCCGTCGTGATCCGTCTCGCGCCAGGAGCGGGCCGCGCCGACTGCGGCGATGACTGCGTCGAGCGCGTCGCCGCCTCCGTTGCGCATGATGCGGCGTCGGTCGCGCTCGCCGATGCAGACGTGGCACGCGAGTCCTTCGAGTATCGCACGGCGCGTGCGCCGACGCTTCGGCGTGAGCGGGCCGCCTTCGGGCTGCTTGTAATTCTGGTGCGGCAGGTTCAAACGCTTCAGGGTCGAGGCCGGACAGGCTTCGACGACGACGCGGCGCGCGCCTCTCAGGCGGCGGTACTGGAATGGGAGTATCGCCGTGTGCGCGCGCCTGCGTCGCACGAGCGGCGCGAGCACGTCGCGCATCCCGTGGAAGGTCTGATAGATGATTCGGTAGTGGTAAGGGTCGAACGGCGCGCGCTCCTCGATGTCGGTCAGACGCCTGATGTGTTTGACGCCGCGCAAAAGCTTCGAGCGCCGCACGCATTCAAGCCCCGCGCCGTACTCGTCCTCGCCCCACTCGCCGAGGAACTCGAACTGCTTCGCCCAGCGCCCGCCCATCAACTCGACCGGCAGCCCGAACGGAAAATCCAGCGACCACAGAGCGCCCTCCGACTCTTCAATCAACCCGACCAGAAACCCCAGCGCCGGCCCGCGCTCCGCCGTCCCGCACAAATCCTCAAGCCGCGCCAACTCCGCGAGCCTCCAACGGCTCTCGCACCCCGACCCGTGCCTTCTGCGCTCAATCCTCGCGACCCAAGTGTTCCGCCCCGCGAGCCGCGCCCCGCTGAAATCAACGCCGTAGATCGCCCTGAACTTCAAAGCCCCGACACCCCTTGTCCGTTCTTCCACGCCTGAACAGAAGAAGAAGCACCCCGCCGAAGCGAGATGCTTCTTCCGTTCGGGTCAAATCTCACGCGCTGGCCGGATGCGCCGCCGCCGCGCGCTTCTTCATCTCCTCGGACGACACGTCCTCGACGTGAGTCGCGACGTACCAGGCGTGGCCGAACGGGTCTTCTACGCCGCCCGTCCGGTCGCCGTAGAACTGATCCGCGACCGCCCTCGTCAGTTTCGCACCCGTCTCGACGGCCCGCGCGACGACCGCGTCCACGTCCTCGACGTAGAGCACCAGGCTTATCGGCGAACCGCCGACCGACTTCGGGCCGCGCGCGCCCATCGCCGGGTTCTCGTCGGCGAGCATGACGTGCGAGTCGCCCACCTTCAACTCGGCGTGGCCGACCTTGCCATCGGGGCCGCCCATGCGGAAAGTCTCGACCGCGCCGAACGCCCGCTTGTAAAACTCAATCGCCTGCGCCGCGCCGTCAACGATCAGGTACGGCGTCACGCTGTTGTAGCCTTCGGGGATAGCTTTCACTTTGTCGGACATACTTTTCTCCTTTACAGGTTTGATCTGATCGGGAGTTTCAGATTGCCGCCGGATTAACGGTTGTCTTCCGGTCCGAAGCGAGGAGTTACGATTTAAAGAGGACGAAAAGAATTATCTCAAAATCTCAATCAATGCTCTTCTCACCATTGAGATAAAGGTCAAAATTAGACGCGAGATCTTCTGGCCCCTCAATCTGAATCTTTCTTAACCTTGCCAGCAAACTTTGCTTACTGTTAGAAGTCTTCTCTTGTGAGAAAGTCCTGACGACGCGGTAAAGCTCATCCAGCCGTTCCTCTGGAACCTTCTCGACCTCAGATTTGATTTCCTCTCTCGTAGCCATACGACCACTTATTTAAATCAAAGTGCCATTGCTCGATAGCAGCTTCTACTTCTCCTTAAGAGCATTATTAAATCCAAATGGAAAGGTTGATTGACTCTCCTGGCACTCTTCGCTGAACATTGGCATGGGCAATAGCAATTCCAACACTTGTTAATGTCAAGTTTTTCATGGACGAGTTATTCCAAACTTCTAACAACTCGTTTATTTCCGGTCTCACATTAACAACATATTCCCCTAACTCAACTTCCGACATAAGTTTAGAATTCTGCAAACCTTTTAACTTTTCAAGGATTTCTACATCAATACCTATTTCAGAACCGATTTTGTCAACCAATTCATTATCAATTGTACCAACTTGTAAAAGCTCGGGATTGTGAAGGCACGAAGTGATAAGTCTCGGCCACTTAGAAGAGTCTAATCCAGTTGATTGAAGCTCCTCCTGTGTGAAGCCTTTACTAAACAGACCCGGATAATTTTGACGGAATGCTCCACCAAAAGAAATTCCTCCCATTGAAATTGTCCCACAACTAGCAAACTCTAAATGCTGATAAGTTGAAGCCTTGGTATTTAGCCCTGACAAAAAAGGTATGTATAGGCGTTCCAAATAGTTCTTGAGTGTATCAAGATTATTAAGTCCATTATTTTTTGTATATCTATGGATGAATATGATCGATAAAATATCTAACTGATCTCCCGTAAGCTTCGGAGCAACAGTTAATGACTCATTTAATACGATTTGCATTAAATTTCGCTCAGACTCTTTTGTTCGATCTACTAACAACCTTACAAGGAGTTCGCCTAATTGTTCGTCCCCTGTTCGTGCATATTCCCTTTGTGCAGAATAGAGGGCATATTGAAAGTCTGGATTTTCAGCTTCGGGGATAGCTTCCTTTCCTGTGTCAGCCATTTTTTGCAGATATGAATCGAGAAAAGCCTCCGCACGTTTACGGGCTACTTCGGCAGCAATATTTCTGAGTCGGAAGAAGTTCGCCTCGAAAACATCCATTGCTACTTGACGAGCTTCAGTATAACTAAGACCAAAAGTAATTTCCTTGGCTTGTATATTTACTGACTCGTCACCACTAACTTGGGATTGCTTATCACCTATCACCGGGTTTCTCCTTTGAGTTATTGATGCTTATATCACCCGCACTTTGAATATTAGTTGAGCGTGTACCGGATGTTTGATTTTGACTTATGCCTGAGCTTCGTCGCACAAAGAAGGCAATAATACCCGTGGCTATAGCAACACCAATTCCACTAAATACCCACTGTTTATTTGTTATCAACCACTCCCACATATATTGCCCTTTCTTCGTATTAAATAGTGCGGGCGCTCAACCCTCCTTGAGTCGAGCGCCCACTTAAATAACTTCTGTGCCGGACTCGCCCGCTACTTCCGGCCCTTGCGCGCTTTCATGTCCTGGCCGGGCGCGCTGAACTGCTGGTAGGCGACGCGGAAGAGTTCGGAGAGGGCTTTGGCGGTTTCGGGCGTGAGGTTGCGGTCGGCGCGCAGGTGCGCTTCGACGATGTCGGGCGTGGCCTCGTGCGGGAAATAGACGACCGCGGCGTTGTCGGTGCCCTCTTCGGTCTTGCGCCCGCTCATCACGCGCTCGACCGGCATGTCGAGCCAGGCCGTCAGGCGCGCGATGTTGTCCGCGTCGGGCTTGCCCGTGCCGTTCTCGATGCGCGAAAGGGTCGAGGCCGAAACCTTCGTCTCGTCCGCCACGTCGCGCAGGCTCAGGCCCAACTCCTCGCGCTTGCGGCGAATCGCACGCCCCAACTCGACCGTGTTTACTAGACTTTTCGACTGATCTGCCATCGTTTTGGCCTCCTTCAAGGGCACGCGCCAACGGCCCACACGGGCGGGCGCGGCCCACTTTCCGACCTCACCATATCACAAGAAAATTTCCTGCGCAAGACCTTGTTTTATGCTTGCAACAACCGGGAACTCGTGGTACACTGTTTCACGTATGAAACAGAGCGTCACGGCGACCGTGCAGACGCGCTCTGACTTTGAAGAGGTGAAACAGTGAGCGACATGGTTTGGGAGACGTTCGACGGCCTTTTCAAGACGCTGCACAGGCAGGGGCGGCGCGTCGAAGAGTTGGAGCGCAGGGTGGTCGAGCTTGAGCGCCGCTTGCAGGAGCGTGCCGCCCAAACGCAGCACGCCGAGGCGGTCGAGCGGGTCACGCAGATGCCCGCCGAGAAGGCCGCTTGAAGAAAAGATTTTGAAAGTTTGACGGAGGGTGAAGGCAATGGCAGCCGTTCTCGACAAGAAAGCTCTGATGCGCGACAAGCGCGCGCAAGGCATCGCGGCGATGGGTCTGGTGACGCGCGAGGGCGACCGCTTTCGGGTGACGACGCCGACCTTGCGCGGGCGTCGCGCTTCTTACGAAGTCTGGCGCGACGAGGCGGGCCAAGTCCGCTGCACCTGCCTTGAGTTCGAGGAGCAGTCGGCTACGGATGCGCGCTACCGCTGCGAGCACATCCTCGCCGTCAAGCACGCGGTTCTGAACAAGAACACGGAGGCCGCCGCGAAGCAGGCCGCCGTGACTCCCGCCGCCCCGCAAGCGCAGGGCGCGACAGAAACGCCAGCGGCGGAGACGCCCAACACGAACACGCAACCCGCATCCGAGAAGCGCGTCGAGGCTGCCGCGGAGGCTCAATTGAGAGCACCGCGCAAAACGCCGCGCTTCGCACGGGAGCAGAACGAGCAGCCGGAAAGTTCGTCGCCGGAGCCGAAAGCGCTCGCCGTCGTCGAGACCTCGAATCGTTCGCTCGCGGACAACGAAGAGACAGAGGAGCAAGAGATGACCAAGAAAGCAACCGCAAACGTTCAGAGGGATGAGCAGGAGCTCATCACCGCCGAAGAGTACGAGCAGCAGGCCGCGAGCCCTGTCGTCCCGCTCTCGTTCGTCAAGACCCTGAGCACTTTAAAGCAGCCCGTTGACCCGCGCCTCATCAAGACGCGCGAGGGCTGGCGCGACCGCCAGGGGAACCAGCACATGGTCGAGTACGTCGAGTGGCACACGGTCGCCGACATCCTCGACCGCGTCGCGCCCACCTGGTCGCACTCCGTCCGAGGCATCGTCCAGATCGGCGACATGGTCGCCGTCACCGCCGCCATTACGATTGACGGCGTGACGCGCGAGGGCGTCGGCACGGGTAACGCCGAGAACGAGACGGGCATCAAGAAGGCCGAGCACGACGCCCTGAAGCGCGCGGCCATCAAGTTCGGCATCGCGCGCGAACTCTACCAGCGCGAGTCGGAGATCATCGAGACGCAGGGCGCAGGCCCTCAGCCGGGCGACTTCCCGAAAGACCCGCTCGCCAAGTCAATGGCCGACCTTGTGACGCCGAAGCAGCTCGGCATGATCCGCGCTCTCGCTCGCGAGGCCGGAGTTGACCCGGACGAGGAGAGCCAGTCGGTGATGCGCGTCCGCACCGAGGAGCTTTCGAAGCGCGCCGCTTCGAGCTTCATCGACCACCTCAAGGGCTTGCAGCACCGCGAGCAGACCTTCGAGGTTCGCCGCGCGAGCTAAAGCGCGACGCGGATGCGACGGACGAATTGAATCGTCCGCAGCCATGAAGGTGCGTCCGAGAGGTTTGTGAAGGCGCTCGCCCAAATGGCCGCGAGCCACGCGGCGCGCGGTCGAAGTTAGCGGTTAGCGGCAAGGGGAGAAGCCGAGCGCCTTCACGAACGGCTCAAGGGGGGTGAACGAAGATGACGACAGAAGAACTTTTGAAAGAGATGCAGCCGCTCGCACTCGAACTCGACTACGCCGACGGGGCGAAGGCGTCGCGTGATACCAACGCTGTCGAGCGTCACGCTGACGAGCCGGCCTTCGCCGAGACGGAAGAGTCCGCCGAGCGGCACACGAAGAAGGAGCAGATTCTCTCGCTCTACGAACGGGGCACGCGCGACATCGCGGAGATCGTCCGCAGCGTGAAGGCGCGGCCCAGTTACGTCGCGCAGGTCTTGCAGCAGGCCGGACACCTCGACGGCTACTTCGACCTCTACACGACGACGGGGCGCGAGCAGAACGTCTATTCGCGCTTCTTCCGAAACGTGCTCGCCTTCCGCAACGTCGAGGCGGCGCGCGAGTCGGTCGCAAGGATTGACACGCTCTACAACTACTTCGAGCGCCTCGGCGACCGCGCCGGGCAGCACCAGGCGATGGTGCTCGCCTTGACCGGCAAGAACCGCGCGCGTTGGTCGGGCAAGCTCGAAGAGTCGCAAGTGTTCAGCGAGTGGCTCGCCGCGCATTGAGTCGCTCGCGCTCTCCTGAATTTTTAAGAGTGAGTGGCCCGCCTCGTTTAAGGGCCGAGTAAGTTTAAGAAGGAACTGAATTTTTCCTCGCCGTAAGTTTTTCCGCACGAACAAGGGGTTTTGAAAGGTGAGTTTTCTTGTGCAAGAAGGCTCACCTTTCGCTTTTTCCGGGCAAGTCCGCGCCGTCACAGAAACGGCACCGCGCAAGTAACGAAGTTTAAGACAGGAAGGGGGTGTTCGTGCTCAAGGCATTTTCACTCGCGCTCGTCTTCGCCTGCTTCGCGCTCTCGGTCTCGGACGATCAGGCGAGACAGAAACAGAACGTTAAGAATGAAGCTTCAAAGGAGGCGAAGATGATTCAAGGGTTGCGTCTTGTCATGTATCACGTCGGCGATATGCAGAAGGCGAAGGACTGGTACACGAAGGTGCTCGGCTACGGCCCTTACTTCGACGAGCCTTTCTACGTCGGCTTCCACGTCGGCGGCTTCGAGTTGGGGCTGCACCCCGACGATTCGAAGACCGCGGGCGCGGGCGGCGCATACGCCTACTGGGGCGTGAAGGACTGCAAGGCCGCGTACCAGCGCCTGCTCGACCTCGGCGCGAAGCCGAACACGCCCGTCGAGGACGTGGGCGGCGGCATACTCGCCGCGACCGTCACAGACCCCTGGGGCAACGTCTTCGGCGTCATCGAGAACCCGCACTTCAAGCTCGAAGACGCGCAGTGACAAAAAGCCCGGACGCGGGCAGCGAGACGCCGCGCCGAACGGACCAACGAATGGAGAATTCAAATGGCAGACATCACGCAACCCGCGTTCGACCTGCAAACGACCTACATCCATCTCGAAGACGGCGGCGCTGCCCGCCACATCCCCGTCGCCGAAGACTTCTGGGCGCGCATCAGTGAGCGCACGGACCTGCACACGGGCCGGCTCGTCACTTCATTCCGAATGTCCGCGGACTGGGATCACTGGGAGATGCACCCGGCGGGCGACGAGTTGATCGTCCTCGTCTCCGGCGCGGTCGAGTTCCGGCTTCAGAACGCTTCGGGCGAACGCACGGTCGAGATGAGCGGCGGCAGCTCATACCTCATCCCGCGCGGCACGTGGCACGTCGCGCGCGTGCTTGAGCCTTGCGAGATGGTCGTCATCACGGCGGGCGCGGGCACGCAGGTGCGACCGCTCGCGTGAACGTCCGCGCGCCTCTTCGCGCGCACCGTGGCAAGAGTTTTTCGTCGCGAGTTTTTCTGGACAGTCGAAACTTTCGGAAGGGGAAACGGAAATGGCGGTCGAACAAACGCAGGTGGTCAAGCCACTCGACGCGTCGAAGTCGGGGACGGTGCGGGCGGACGAAATCACATACTTTCTGCTCCGCGTCGTCTCCGGTCTGCTGCTCTTCCAGGCGGGCGCGCTGATCCTGTTCGGCTGGTTCGGCGAGATGCCGGGAGGGCAGAAACTGAGCCTCATGTCGCAGACGGGCGTCGGCGGCGTTCTGGAGTTCTTCGGCGGCATCGCCGTCATGCTCGGCCTCTTTACTCGGCCCGCGGCGTTTGTCCTCTCCGGCATGATGGCGGTCGCATACTGGCAGTTTCACGCGCCGCAAGGTGCCTGGCCCATTCAAAATCAGGGGATGCCTGCCGTCCTGCTCTGCTTCAACTTTCTCTACATGGCCGCGCACGGCGCGGGCCTTTGGAGTCTCGACGCGTTGCTCCGGCGCAATGGGCGGCGCTTCGACATGGATTAAGTTCAGCGAACGAAAAAGACAAAACATTCTGAGAGGGGACAAGAACGATGTCAGAAATGAAACTACCCGCGAACGGTTCTTTCTGTTGGAACGAGCTGGGGACGACTGACCTTGAGGCCGCGCAGAACTTCTACAAGACGCTTCTGGGCTGGGAGATCAAGGAGTCGAAGCCGAGCGCAGAGTGCGAAGGGTCGGGCGGGCCGCCGATGGTTTACAACGAGATCGTCGTCGGAGGCCAGCATGTCGGCGGCATGTACAAGACGGGGCCGGAATTCGGCGGCGCGCCTTCGCACTGGATGGCCTACGTCTCGGTTGACGACGTGGACGCTCGCGCGCGTCAGGTCTGGGAACTCGGCGGCAAGGTCTGCGTACCGCCGACCGACATCCCGAACGTCGGTCGCTTCTGCGTCATCGACGACCCGACGGGCGCCACCATCGCGCTCATCACGCTCAAGGGCGCGCACGACTGAGGCGCTGCGAGCGAAGCACTAAGACCATCGCGCTTCCGCGCTTCGTCGAGCGAGGCGGCGCAAGCGTTCAACTTCCCCCGGCGCGGGACGCCCCCCGCCCGCGCCTTTCGCCAGCGCTCTTCCGAAAGGAGAAGATGAGATGAGAATCAACTACCCGGCGGTCTTCGCCTCGGCGCTCGCCTACTGGCTGCTCGGCGCGGTCTGGTACTCGCCGCTTCTGTTCGCGCGCCCGTTCCTTTCGGTCGGGCGCTGGACGCCGGAACAGCTCGCGGCGATGCAGGCGGGCGGCGCGAGGCAGATCGCTTTCGCGCTCGTGACTTCGCTCTTGCTCGCCTACGTGCTCGCGCACTTCGTCCGCTTCACCGGGGCGGAGACGGCGCGCTCCGGTCTTCTGACGGGCTTCTGGCTCTGGCTCGGCTTCGTCGCGACGACGAACTTCGAGACCGTCCTCTTCGAGCAGAGGCCGCTCGGCCTCTACCTGATTAACGACGGCTACCACCTCGCCGGTCTCCTCATGATGGGCGCGCTCCTCTCCGTCTGGCGCAGGCGCGACTCGCGCTACCCCGCTTACCAAAGTTAATCCCCCGCGGAATTCGGGGCGCGCGCCGGCGCGCAGGTCACGGCCACCGGCCCGCGCCCCGAATTCCGAAAGCCGTTCTTGCCTCTTCAACCTGCCGCACGCATAATTCACTCATCCCCTTTATCAAATTCGTTGATTCATCACGGAGGCCGGATGCCTGCGAAGAATGAAGACCTGCACGGGAGCGTGCCGGACAAGTCGAACGTCGCGCTGCTGCTGATTGACGTGATCAACGCCCTGGAGTTTGAAGGCGGCGAGGAGCTTCTGCGCCACGCGCTGCCCGCGGCGGAGAAGATCGCGGCGCTCAAACGTCGGGCGAAGGCGGCGGGCGTGCCCGTCATCTACGTCAACGACAACTTCGGCAAGTGGCAGTCGGACTTCAAAAAGATTCTTGAGCACTGTCTCAGAGATGACTCGCTCGGCAGACCGCTCGCCGAACTCCTGCGCCCGGAAGAGGACGACTACTTCGTTTTGAAGCCGAAGCACTCCGGCTTCTTCTCCACGACGCTCGACATCCTCCTCGACTACCTCGGCGTCAAGACGCTCGTCCTCACCGGACTCACCGGCGACATCTGCGTCCTCTTCACCGCGCACGACGCCTACATGCGCGACTTCAACCTCGTCGTCCCGTCCGACTGCGTCGCGTCGAACGACCCCGCCGAAAACGAGTACGCGCTCAAAAAGATGCAAGGGCTTTTGGACGCCGACACGCGCCCCTCGGAGGAGGTTGACTTCCGCGAGTTGAAGAGTCGCGCGCGGCGGGAGCCGGAGCCGAACCCGGAGCCGGAGCCGAAGCGCGCGGCGCGTTAACGTCACGCGCAGGGTCGCTCGGACGAGACTCCAGCGCGCGCGCCGAATGCCCCCGCGGCGCGCGTGCGCGTGCCTCCGCGGAAAAATTTGTTCGTCATTTCGCTTGACTCAGGCGCGACTCGGCATTAGCCTTACCCCCGCCGTGACGTCGCCGTGCAAATTTTCGGAAACGATGGCAAGCGCACTTACCCCTTTCGCGCGCGCCGCGGTACGCTCGAAACCTCGCGGAAAAATTTTCTGACCCGTAAGGAGAAAAAACTACCCGATGACGAAAAAGACACCGTTCCTCCTGTCACTTTCCCTCGCGGCTGGCATCGGCCTGCTCGCGTGCGGAGGTGCCGGCTCTGACAACACTTCTAACGCTTCCAACGCCGCCGGCAACACCAACAAGGCCGCCACGACCAACACCGCGGCGTCGAACACTTCGACGACGGCCAGCGGCGACAAGATCGGCGTGGCCGAGTGCGACGACTTCCTCGCGAAGTACGAGGCGTGCGTCAACGGCAAGGTTCCCGCCGCGGCGCAGGCCACCTTCAAGACCGGCATGGAGCAGTGGCGCAAGTCCTGGAAGGAGCTGGCCGCCAACCCGCAGACGAAGGCGACGCTTCAGCAGGTCTGCAAGACGCAGCTCGATTCCGCCAAGACATCCCTGAGCAGCTACGGATGCGCCTGGTAGAAACGCCCCGCGGAGTTTTCCGCTCGGAAGCGTTTTAAGACAGACGAAGAGGCCCGGCGAGTTCACAATCTCGCCGGGCCTCTTCGTCTTGTTAAGTCCTCGTCTTCGGACGTGCGCCGCCCGTGTTTACTCGAACGACTTGGACGCCGGGTTGCGACCGCGCATCGCGGCGGTGGCGAGGTCGCGCGCGCGCGGCAGCGAGTCAATCGCCTTCACGACCTGCGGGTCGTCGAGCATGAGAACCTGCGTGGCCTTCACCGAGCCGTAGGCCGCGGTCGTCAGGTCGTAGCGCATCTGTCGCGCGATGAAGTCGCGGCTGCGGTCGAGCTGCGCTTCGGACAGCTTGTAGTCTTCGTTGTGCGCCGCGACGTAGTCCTTGAAGGCGCGGAACACGCGGTCGTCAACGACCATGTCATTCGTGCCGACGTTGTGGTCGAAGTCGGGCATACCCGTGACCTTGTAATCGGGGAAGCCGTCCACGCGACCGTTCACGAGTTCGCGCGCGAAGGCGAAGATGGGGTCAACGAATCGGGCCTGCTGCGAGGTGACTTCGCGGGGCTTCACGGCCTCGTCGGGCGTGATTCCGCCGCCGCCGTAGAGCGGGCGTCCGGTGTCCGTGTGCGTCTCCGGGCCTTTCGGCTTCGCGGCCTGCTGCGACTCGTCCTGCGTGCCGTTGATGCGACCGTAGATGTAATCGTAGAAGCTCTGGTTCGAGTAGTCGCGCTGAATCAGACGGCCCGAAGGCGTGTAGTACTTCGAGGTCGTCAGGGTCAGCGCCGTGCCGTATTCGAGCGGCATGATGCTCTGGACGAGTCCCTTGCCGAACGAGGTCTCGCCGACGATGAGCGCGCGGTCGTGATCCTGCCAAGCGCCCGCGACGATCTCCGAGGCCGAGGCCGTGCCGCGGTTGACAAGGACGACGAGCGGCGTGTTGTCGGGGTTGCGGTTCTCCGACTTGTACTCGCGCTCCTGCCCGCGCGTTCCGCGCCCTTTCTGCGTCAGGATGGTCTCGCCGCTCCCGATGAACTGCTCGGCGACGCGCACCGCCTGGTCGAGTATGCCGCCGCCGTTGCCGCGCAGGTCAACGACGAGTCCGGTCATGCCGTGCGTGCGGAGGAAGTCGAGCGCGGAGACGAACTCGTCGCCGGTCGTGTAGTTGAAGCCGCGCGTCATGTCGATGTAGCCGATGCCGGGCTTGATGAAGTACGCGTCCGGGACGGTCGGCTGCGGGACGGCGTCGCGCGTGATCTCGACCGTCTGGCGCGAGCCGTCGGACGCGCGCTCGACCGTGACGCGGACGGTCGTGCCGCGCGGGCCGCGCAGCATGTCGCGCACGTCGCCCGAAGGCTTGCCCTTCACCGGCTGGCCGTCTATCTCGATGATGCGGTCGCCGAAGCGCAGGCCCGCGCGGAAGGCGGGCGTCGCCTCGAAGGTGGCGAGGACGTAGGTGTCGGTGTCCTTGCCGATCTTGCGGTCGCCGATGGTCGCGCCGATGCCGTAATACTCCGAGCGCCAGTCGGCGCGCTGCTCCTCGAACTCTTTGGCGTCGTAGTAATTCGAGTGCGGGTCGAGCGTGCGTAGCATCCCGATGATCGAGGACTTGAACACGTCGTTGTAGTTGAGCTTGTTGCCGTCAACGTAGTTGTCCTGGATGACGGTCAGCGCCTCGGCCACGTCCGACTCGACGCCCTCGGTCGCCTCGACGCGCGGGCGGCGCGGGCGAGCGGCGGACGTTGACGGGGCGGTCGCGCCGGACTCGCCGCGGCGCGGCGCGGGCGGCTGCGTCGTGCTGCTCTGTTGTGCGATGACGAAAGCGGGGAGTGAGAGCGCGAGTAAAAGTAGCGTCGCGAACGCTGCGGTTATTCTCTTTTTCACGGAGACTTGCCTCAGTTAAAAACGACCGAACAAGACCGGCTGCGTGACAGGTGACGCGCCGTCCAAAATTTTGTACCGCCTAACGCGCAAGGCGGGTGCGATGTAGTGTAATTGATGAGGGCACGTGCGGCAAGGTTGCAAATCGAAGGACGAAGGACGAAAGGGCGGAGGACGAAAGCCGTTAACACACGTCGGGCTTTTTCTTCTTCGGCCCTCAACACTCGCCCTTCGTCCTTCGTCCTTTCCCATGCTTGCGCTCGCGTCTGGCGCGACCTTAGAATGCTCGTAAGGAGTTCGCAGAACAAAAACGGTCGCGCAGAAGAAGCAGGAGCCGCCCTTCAACGCAAGGCCCCGCGGGCAAGCTTCGCAGAGGAGGTTTAGACGAGATGAGTACCCCTAACGACCCGAATGACCCCGACATTCTCGAACCCGTTGACGACCTGATGCTGACCGAAGGCGACGGGCCGCACGAGCAGGAGCGCGTCTCCTCTTCGGTGCGCGACATCGCCTCGCGCATCCCAGAATCGCTCGCCTCGATTGGCCGCGACATCAGCCGCACGGTCGAGCGCGCACTCTCGGCAAAGGATGATTACGTGGTAGCAGTAAAACTTTCACACGAAGCGCAGGACAGGCTCGAACAGCTCGTTCAGGCCGGGGTCTTCCGCAGCCGCGCCGAGGCCGCCGCGTTCCTGATTGACGAGGGCATCAAGGCGCAGTCGGAACTCTTCGCGCGCGTCTCGGCCAAGCTCTCCGAGATCGAGCGCCTCCGCGCCGAGCTTCGCGGGATGATCGCAAAAACAGAATGAGAGGCCAGAGGTCGGAGGTCGGAGGTCAGTGAAAGCAGCTTGCCTACACTGACCTCCGACCTCCGGCCTCTCGAACCGGAGGTCCGTTTGACAAACACGCTGCCTCAGCTTCCGATTGAACAGTTCTCGCTCGCGAACGGCCTGCGCGTCATCCTGAGCGAAGACCACTCCGTGCCCGTCGTCTCCGTCGCCGTTTACTACGACGTAGGCTCGCGCAACGAGCGCGAGGGCCGCACGGGCTTCGCCCACCTCTTCGAACACATGATGTTCCAAGGCTCGGAGAACGTCCCCAAGGCCGGCCACTTCCAGTACATCTTCAACAACGGCGGCACGATGAACGGCACGACCTCGTCCGAGCGCACCAACTACTTCGAGACCCTGCCGGCGAGCCAGCTCCCGCTCGCGCTCTGGTTGGAGAGCGACCGCATGCGCTCGCTGAAAGTGACGCAGGAGAATCTCGACAACCAGCGCGACGCGGTCAAAGAGGAGAAGCGGCTCAACTACGACAACCGCCCGTACTCGAACGCCTTTCTCCGCCTCAACGAACTCATCTACCGCAACCCGCGCAACGCGCACTCGACCATCGGCTCGATGGAAGACCTCGACGCCGCGACCATTGACGACGTGCGCGAGTTCTTCCGCATCTACTACGCGCCGAACAACGCCGTGCTGGCAATCGTCGGCGACTTCGACTCCGCGGAAGCGCGCGCGCTCGTCGAAAAGTATTTCGCCTCGATCCCTTCGCAGCCCGCGCCGCCTCCGGTTGACGTGAGCGAACCCGTCGAAGTCTCGACGCGCAGCGAACTCTACCTCGACCCGTTCGCGCAACTGCCCGCCGTCATGCTCGGCTGGAAAGTCCCGACGCGTCGGACGCCGGACTACTACGCGCTCGCGCTCGCGAGCGACCTGCTGCTCGACGGCGACAGCTCGCGGCTCTACCAGCGGCTCGTCAAGGACGAGGAGTCGGTCGTCGGCATACAGGGCGGCATCGGCGAGCGCCGCGGCCCCTCGACTTTGTACGTCTTCGCCATCCCGAAGCCCGGCCACCCGACCGACGAGATTCGCGCGACGATTCAGCACGAGGTCGAACGCCTCGCCGCGGAAGGCCCGACGCCCGACGAGATGGAGAAGCTCCACAACACGCTCCTCAACGACGCCGTGCGCAGCCGCCAGTCAACGCTCTACCGCGCGCAGCGACTCGCCGAGTACGCGCTCTACGACGGCGACCCCGAAATCTTCAACAACGAACTCGAACGCTACCTCGCCGTCACGCCCGAAGAGATAAAGGCCGCGGTCAGCCGCTACCTCCTGACCGACAACCACTCGGTCATGGACGTTGTGCCCGCGCAGCGCGCCGCCGCCGAAGACAAGCCCGCGCCCGCGCAGACGGAAGAGGCCGGCGAGCAGGCGCAACGCGGAGCGCCGCCGCCGCAAGTCCCGCAGCCGCCGCCCGCAGACCCCGCGCCCCCGACCGAGCCGCCGCCGCCCGTCGCGGACGACTCGACGCTCAAGCACGAGCAAGCCCCATCTGCCGACGACTGAACAATCGAGCGACAGGTGACGAGTGATGAGTGATAAGAAACAACCTTCATCTCATCACTCATCACTTGTCACTTATCACTTTTGATTTTATGTCAACACAGACTGAAGACTTCCGCAGACAACCGCCCGCGCCGCTGCCCCCGCGCGCGCTCAACCTGCCCGCGCCCGAAGAGGTGACGCTCGCGAACGGCCTGCGCGTCGTCGTCGTCGAGCAGGAGCGTTTGCCGCTCGTCAGCTTCCGCCTCGCGTTCCGCACGGGCGACGCCTTCGACCCGCCGGAGCTTCCCGGCCTCGCAGACCTTCTGACGAACCTGCTCGTCGAGGGCACCGAGTCGCGCACGAGCCGCCAGATAGCCGAAGAGGTCGCGCGTTACGGCGCGACGCTCACGGCGGGCGCTGCGTCCGACTACACGACCGTCGCCGCCTCTTCGCTCTCGTCCTACGCCGACGAAATTTTAGAGCTGCTCGCGGACGTGACGCTCCGGCCCTCGTTCCCCGAAAACGAACTCGCGCTCGCGAAGGACAACGCGCAGCAGAACCTGATCGCGCAGCGGGCGCAGCCGGCCTTCCTCGCCAGCGAGGCCATCTCGCGCATCATCTTCGGCGAGCACCCGTACTCGGTCGTCTCGCCGACGCCCGAATCAATCGAGGCGCTGACGCGCGAGACGATCATCGGGCAGCACCGGGCCAAGTTCATCCCGAACGACGCGTACCTCGTCGTCGCGGGCGACGTGCGGCGCGGCCAACTGCTCGCGCGCGTCGAAGAACTCTTCGGCGGCTGGGCGCGCGGCGAAGTCGCCGAGCCGCACTTCCCCGCCCCGCCCGAACTGACGAAGCGCACCGCGCACGTCGTCAACCGCCCCGGCTCGGCGCAGACCAACATCGTCGTCGCCAACCGCGCCATCAAGCGCACAGACCCCGACTACTTCCCCGTGCTGGTCATGCACACGATCCTCGGCGGGACGGCCTCCGCGCGCCTCTTCATGAACCTCCGCGAGGAGAAGGGTTACACCTACGGCGCTTACACGCAGCTCGACGCGCGCCGCTACGCCGGCTCGTTCCGCGCGACGACCGAAGTGCGAACGCCCGTCACCGGCGCGTCGCTCAAAGAGATTTTCTACGAGCTTGAGCGCATCCGCACCGAGGACGTGTCCGACAAGGAGCTGACCGACGCGATAACTTACCTGACCGGCGTCTTCCCGATACGGCTTGAGACGCAGGAAGGACTGATCGAACAGCTCGTTCAGATGAAGGTGCACGACCTCGCGCCCGACTACCTGCAAACTTATCGCGAGCAAATCCAGCGCGTCACCAAAGAGGACGTGCGACGCGTCGCGAACTCTTACGTCACGCCCGACCGCGCCGGCATCGTCGTCGTCGGCGACGCCGAGCAGATTCGCGAGCAGGTCGCGCCCTACGCCGACGGCGTGGAAGACTTCGACGCGGCGGCGCAGGGTTAGCCGAACGCTCGCGCGAAAATTTTAATCGAAACCAACAGGGGGAAATGTCAGATGAATCTGGTCGGAAAATGGAACCTGGAAGTCGCCACGCCTTTCGGCAAGCACCCGGCGACGCTCACGTTCGAGGGCACGGGCGGCGCTCTGAGCGGGAAGATTGACTCGCGCCTCGGCGTCGCGCCGCTCGAAGGTCTCACGGTCACGCACGACGGCTTCGACGCGCGCGTGCAGATGGAGTTTCAGGGCAAGCCCTACGAGGCGACGATCAACGGTCAGGTCGAAGACGACTCGATCAACGGCACGATCAAAGTCAAGCTTCCCATCGCGCCGCCCATACGCTACACGGGCACGCGCGCGTCTTAACTTTCTCTGAACAGACGCGGCCCGCGCCTTCTCTCCCGAAGGGCGCGGGCGCGTTGCCCGCCGCCGGCGGTTTGAGTATATTTTAGAAATGATGCCACGGCTCGAACAACACACGCGACCGCTCGACACCCGCGCCGACCTCTTCGCGGACTAGCCGCCCGTCCGAATCTTCAACACACCGCCCCTTCATCCTAAAATTCAAACACCCTCGCCACAGACCAAGGAGAAGTGTCATGTCCGTAGCCACCCAGACGAAGAGGCCGGAGATTGTGACCGAACTGCCCGGCCCCGTTGCGAAGCAGATCATCGAGGCGGACGCGAAGTACGTCACGCCCTCGTACCCGCGCCCCGACTACAAGCTCGTCGCCGACCGCGGCGAAGGAGTCTGGGTCACAGACGTTGACGGCAACGTCTTCCTCGACTGCAACGCGGGCGTCGCCGTCTGCTCGACGGGTCACTGCCACCCGGAAGTCGTCCGCGCGATCTCCGAGCAGGCCGCGCGCCTGATTCACATGTGCGGCACAGACTTTTTCTACAAGCTCATGCCGCAGCTCGCGCAGAAGCTCGACGAGATCGTGCCCGTGCCTTCGCCGACGAAGACCCACTTCGCGAACAGCGGGACTGAGGCCGTCGAGACCGCGCTCAAGCTCGCCGTCCACGCCACGGGCCGCGAGAAGTTCATCGCCTTCTTCAACAGCTTCCACGGTCGCACGCTTGGGAGCCTTTCGCTCACGTCGTCGAAGGTCGCGCAGCGCCGCGGCTTCAAACGTCAGGCGCTCGACGTTGTCCACGTCCCCTACCCCAACGCCTTCCGCGACCCGTTCACCGGAAAACAGACCGACGAGGCGACCGTCACACGCGAGTGCCTCGACTGGATCACCGAGCGGCTGTTCAAGACGACGACCCCGGCGGAAGAGGTCGCCGCCGTCGTCGTCGAGGCCGTTCAGGGCGAGGGCGGCTACGTGCCCGCGCCGCGCGAATTCCTGCACGGGCTGCGTCGCATCTGCGACGACAACGGCATCCTGCTCATCGTTGACGAGGTGCAGTCGGGCATGGGCCGCACGGGCAGGATGTTCGCGTGCGAGCACTACGATTTGAAGCCCGACATCATCACGCTCGCGAAGGGCATCGCTTCGGGCGTGCCGATGGGCGCGTGCGTGGCGCGCGCGGATTTGATGAACTGGAAGCCGGGCGCGCACGCCTCGACCTTCGGCGGCAACCCCGTCGCGCTCGCCGCGTCGCTCAAGACCATCGAGTTGTTGGAGCGCGGACTCGTCGCCAACTCGGCGTCGGTCGGCGCGTACCTGCAAGACGGACTCCGCAGGCTCGCCGGCAAACACGACTGCATCGGCGACGTGCGCGGACTCGGCATGATGATCGGCGTCGAGTTCGTCACGGACAGGGCGACGAACGCGCCCGCGCCCGAACTCCGCGACCGCGTCGAGATGGAGTGCTACCGGCGCGGACTCATCGTCCTCGGCGCGGGCTACAACACGATACGCTGGTCGCCGCCGCTCATCCTCACGCGCGAGAACGTTGACGTGGCCCTCGAAATCTTTGACGACGCCGTCAGCGCCGCCCGCGGCTGATGGGCATTGCGGATTTCGGAATTCGGATTGCGGACTCAAGGAAGAGGGGAGTCACGGCTTGCCTTTGCGGGCTTTGCGCCCTGACGTGAGATTCGGTTTCACGCCAAGGCGCAAAGCCCGCAAAGAAAAATCCGCAATCCGAATTCCGCAATCCGCAATCGAACAGTCCTGCGTTTGACTTGCGCCGCCGCCGCCTTTAAAGTTTTTGGCGTCTCATGTCCTCCGCGCGCGGCGTCGCGCGGGGTCAACTTTCATCCGCGGTCGTCCGATCAGTTTCGTGCCCGTCAGTTCGGAATCCCTTTTAGTCGGAAGTGAAGAAACCTTTAATGCGTTACCCCCGGAAATGGCAGTTGGCGTTCGTGTGCCTGCTCGCCGCCTCACTGCTCCCCGCCGTCGCCGTCCGCCGCGGTCGCGCGCAAGGCCCGACCTACACGGTCACGGAGATCGGCACGCTCGGCGGCTTGCAGAGCAGGGGCTACGCTCTGAACAACTGCGGCGTCGTCGCCGGCGACTCCTTCCCCTCGAACTCCATCCTGAACCGCCCGTACTTCTACGACGGCACACAACTCGTTGACCTGGGCACCCTCGGCGGCAGCACCGGCACCGCATACGGCGTCAACGCGGGCGGCGAAGCCTGCGGCGCGGCAGACCAGTCGAACGGCACGTCGCTCCCGTTCGTCTGGACGAAGGACTCAGGCAAGACCGGCATTGACATCAGCTCTCTCGGCGGCCCGTTCTCTTCGGGCTGGGCCTACGGCATCAACGATTCGGGCGTCGTGGTGGGCGTCATCAACACGACCTCGCTCGTGGATGTCGGCTTCGTCTGGCAGCAGTCAACGGGCTTGCAGAAGGTGCCGGGCTTCCCCGGCGGCGTGACGAGCGAGGCTTACGCCGTCAACAGCGCGGGCGCTGTCGTCGGGACTGCGGGAATCGCCACGGGCGGGAGCCACGCGTACATTCTGAACGGAGGCGTGATGAACGACCTCGGGACCCTCGGCGGCTCGACGAGCATCGCCTTCGGCGTCAACACCGCCGGCGATGTCGTGGGCTACTCCGGCCTCCCGACGAACGACGCGAGCACGCCCATCCACGCCTTCCTCTGGCACGACGCGAACGGCAACGGCTCTGCCGACCCCGGCGAGTTGAGAGACCTCGGCGCGCTCGGCACGGGCAGGAACAGCAAGGCTTACAGCATCAACAGCAGCGGTCAGGTCGTCGGATACTCCGAGACCGTCGCGGGCAGCTTCGCAAGGCACGCCTTCGTCTGGAGCGACGCGACGGGCATGCAAGACCTCAACGACCTCGCCCCCGGTTCGGGCTGGACACTTCAGGAGGCGCGCGCCGTCAACGACCGCGGCCAGATCGCGGGCACCGGCATCGCCCCTTCGGGACAGGTCGAAGCCTTCCTCCTCACGCCCGACAACGTCGGCCCCTCGCCCTGCTCGCCGACGCCGACGCCGACCCCAAGCCCTTCGCCAACGCCCACACCAACGCCGACACCTACGCCGACGCCGTCTCCGACGCCGAGTCCTACGCCAACTCCGACGCCGACTCCGACGCCGACCCCCACTCCGACGCCTACGCCGACACCAAGTCCCACGCCTACACCCACGCCTACACCGACGCCCACTCCCTCACCGACTCCGACGCCTTCGCCCACATTAATTTCGAGCGTCTCAGGCAGCGGCGTCTTCAACGGCAAGGCGACGCTGACGGCGACGCTGACCTCCGGCGGCTCGGCACTGAGCGGAAAGACCGTCAGCTTCACGCTCAACGGCTCGCCCGCAGGCTCCGTCGCGACGGATTCCAACGGCGTGGCGACGCTCGCGAACGTCGGCCTTTCGGGCATCAACGCGGGGACTTACCCGAACGCCGTCGGCGCGGCCTTCGCCGGTGGCGCGGGCTATTCGGGCAGCAGCGGCACAGGGCCACTCACGGTCAGCAAGGCCGCGGCCACCGTCACGCTCGGCAGCCTCGCGCAAACCTACGACGGCACCGCGAAGGCCGCCACCGCCACGACCACGCCGCAGGGTTTGAGCGTCTCAATCAGCTACTCCCAGAACGGACAGGCCGTGCAGTCCCCAACGAACGCGGGCAGCTACGCCGTGACGGCGAACGTCAACGACAGCAACTACCAAGGCTCAACCAGCGGCACGCTCGTCATCGGCAAGGCTACGGCCACGATCACTCTCGGCGGTTTAAGTCAGACGTTTGACGGCACCCCGAAGAGCGCCACGGCCACGACCAACCCTCAAGGCTTGAGCGGCGTCTCGCTCAGTTACAGCCAGAACGGTACTCCGGTCGCGTCGCCGACCGGCGCGGGCAGCTACGGCGTAACGGCGACGCTGACCAATTCCAACTACCAGGCGAATAACGCGACCGGCACGCTTGTCATCGGCAAGGCCGGCTCGACGACGACCGTCAACGTCGCGAGCGTCGGCTTCGACGGGCAGCCGCACGGCGGCACGGCGACGGCGACGGGAGATGGAGGACTCAATCAGAGTCTGACGATCACCTACGCCGGACGTAACGCCACGAGCTACAACTCGGCGACCCCGCCGACGAACGCCGGAGACTACACGGCCTCGGCGAACTTCGGCGGAGACGCGAATCACAACGGCAGCACCGGCAGCAAAGACTTCCAGATCACGAAGGCGAGCCAGACGATCAACTTCAACGCACTCCCGGCTAAGAGCTTCGGGGACGCGCCGTTTGCCGTCAGCGCGTCGGGCGGCGCGTCGGGTAATCCGGTGACGTTCGCCGCGTCGGGGAATTGCACCTCCGGCGGCACGAACGGGGGCACGATCAACATCACCGGCGCGGGCAGTTGTACGGTCACGGCCTCACAGGCCGGCAACGCAAACTTCAACGCGGCGGCTGACGTGTCGCAGTCCTTCCAGATCGGGAAGGCCGATCAGGGCATCACCTTCGGCGCGCTCGGTGACAGGAGGTACGGAAGCCTTGACTTCCCCCTGAGCGCGACCGGCGGGGCGTCCGGCAACCCCGTGACCTTCAGCGCGGCGGGCAACTGCACTATCGTCAGCGGCAACACCGTGCACATCACCGCCGCGGGCAGTTGCACCATCACGGCCTCGCAGGCCGGCAACGCAAACTACAACGCGGCGGCTGACGTGTCGCAGTCTTTCCAGATCAAGCGGGTCGGCACATTCATTTTCCCGCACTCCTCCCCGAACCCTTCCTCCGTCGGCCAGACGGTGAGCTTCTCGGCGACCGTCCAACTCGACAGCTTGTTGCCCTCATCCCCGACCGCCGTGCCGACGGGGACGGTGCAGTTCCAGGTGGACGGCGTCAACGTGGGCGGCCCGGTCAACTGTGCGCCGGGCGGCGGGAATAACTGCACGACCGGGGTGGTCTCGACTTCGGCCCTGACCGCCGGCGACCACGGCGTCACGGCGAACTACTCCGGCGACGCGAACTTCAACCCTTCCACCGTCCAGACAGTGCAGACCGTCGGCGGCGTCTTCGGCTTCTCGCAGGCGACTTACAACGTCGGCGAGAGCGCGAACTTCGTCACGGTGACGGTCACGCGCACCGGCGACACGACCACCGCTCAGACGGTTGACTACGCGACCTCGGACGGCACGGCCACGGCGCACAGCGACTACACGACCGCGCTCGGCACGCTGCACTTCGCCGCGGGCGACACGTCGCAGAGTTTCGTCGTGCTCATCACCGACGACGGCTACGCGGAGCCGGACGAGACGATCAACCTCACGCTCTCGAACCCTTCTGGCGGCGCTTCGTTCAGAGGCGGCGACACCGCGACGGTCACGATCAAAAACGACGACACCACGTCGTCGTCCTCCGCGAACCCGATTGACGACTCGACGGTGTTCGTGCGCCAGCACTACCACGATTTCCTCAACCGCGAGCCTGACGCTTCGGGCCTTCAGTTCTGGACGAATAACATCGAGTCGTGCGGCGCGGACTCTCAGTGCCGCGATGTCAGGCGCATCAACACGAGCGCCGCGTTCTTCCTCTCGATTGAGTTCCAGCAGACCGGCTACCTCGTCGAGCGAATCTACAAGTCCTCGTTCGGCGACGCCGTCGGCAACTCGACCCTCGGCGGCCCGCACCAGTTGGGCGTGCCCGTCGTGCGACTGGACGAGTTCCTGCGCGACACGCAGGAGATTGGGCAGGGCGTCGTCGTCGGGCAGGGCAACTGGCAGCAGCAACTCGAAGACAACAAGAACGCCTTCGCGCTCGACTTCGTCCAAAGGCAGCGGTTCGAGACGGCCTTCCCGACGACGCTCTCGCCGGCGCAGTTCGTCGGCGCGCTCTTCCAGAACGCGGGCGTCACCCCTTCGGCGACCGAGCGCGACGCAGCGATAGCCGAGTTCGGCACGGGCGCGACCGACACGTCGAACAACACGGCGCGCGCGCGGGCCTTGCGCGACGTTGCCGAGAACGCCTCGTTCTCGCAGGCCGAGTTCAACAAGGCGTTCGTGCTGATGCAGTTCTTCGGCTACCTGCGGAGAAACCCGAACGATGCGCCGGAGCCGACACTCGATTACACCGGCTACGACTTCTGGTTGACGAAGCTCAACCAGTTTGGCGGCGACTTCATCCAGGCCGAGATGGTCAAGGCTTTCATCACGGCGAACGAGTACCGCCAGAGGTTCGGGCAGTAGTTAAAGCGGAATCAAAGACGCGCCGACCAGGCCTCGAACCGCTCCTGCTTGGCCTTGAGCCACTCCTTGAAGCTGTTCTCGGTCGGCGCGCTCTGAAATTTCTTCTCGAACGCGGCGAGGTCGTCGAGCAGTTCGCGCCTCACCCTGTGCATCGAGGCTTCCGTCGCGACCCTGATCTCCTGCTGCCCCGCGGCGCCGAGCGCAGGATACCTTTTCGAGATTGCGTCAACGACGGACTGCGGGACTTCGTCGTCCAGGGCCGAGACCGCGGCCCTGAATTTCTCAATCGCCCCGGCGCTCTCGACATCGGCGGCGACGTGCGCCTCGCGGACGAGCGGCATGATGCGCGAGAGTTGCGCGCGCTCTCCCTCGTCAAAAGACTTCTTCCTGACGGCTGGCCCGGCAGCGCCCTCGTAGGTGTAGTCGTCGAAGACCGCGGTGACGACCACCACGCTCTCGGCGGAGTCCGGCGTGAAGTTGTCGAGAGCCGACTGACCGACCGTCGGGCTTAGAGTGATCGAGTACGTCTCGCCCGGCCCCATCAGAATCTTCCCGTCTCTTTCGGCGACGAGCCTCGTGAGCCGATCCCTGTTGCCGACGAACACGTCAATGTTCACCGCGCGCACGCCCTTCGACGAAAGATTCCTCAGCGTGAGTTTGGCGCGCGGGACGGGCGAAGACGTGAAGTCGGTTATCTCGGCCCCGACCGACTGCGTCTTGTTGACGACGACCGGCGGAGCGGCTGAGGTCTCGTTCACGCGCATGACTTTGAAGACGAACGGCACGACGCCGAAACGTTCGAGGTCGCTCGCCGTCACCGTCTCGCCCTCCGCGGCGTAGTAGGTGCCGACCGGGTCGAGCCGGTCAAACTGTTTCTCGCCGACGTGCACCCCGACCTTTATCTCCACGCGCTCGCCGACCAGTCGCGTCTTCACGTCCACCGCTTGAACGGTGTCCGCCAGGCTCCGCTGTTTCGCCGCCGCTGTCGTCATGAAGCGCCCGAACCAGACGCTTCCCGGCACGCCGTTGAATGCGGGTGGCCGGCCTTTGAAGTATTCGACCTGAAGGACGAGCTTTGTCTGCGGGTGACTCGCAGGCTCTTGCGCCGCGACGCCGAGCGGCGCGAGTGCGGCGACCAGAACGAAGGCGAAGTTGAGAAGGAGCGTTCTTTTCATCATGGCTCTCCCCGCGTGAGAAATTACCGACCGGACGCGCCTGCGTTTCTATTCCAAGCTGAGACGGAAGTCAACGCCTCACTTCGGCGACGCAGAAACGCGTTTTTGCTTTCACCGACGCACGCGCCTTATTCACTCAGGCGACGCGCGATGTCGCGCACGCGCGCGCTCAACTCGTCTTCGTCAACGGTCGTCACGCGCCCATCGCGGAAGACCTCGCGGCCAGCGACGACCGTCAGCAACACGTCGCGTCCCGACGAGGAGAAGACGAGCGTCGAGACGGGGTCGTAAACCGGAAGCTCGTGCGCGGCGTCGAGACGGACGGCGACGAGGTCTGCTTCGAGTCCTTCGGCGAGCGCGCCCGTCACGTCTTCGAGCCGGAGCGCGCGTGCGCCGCCGCGCGTCAGAAGTTCGAGCGCGTCGCCCGCGCCGACCATGCGCCCGCCTTCGAGCGCTTCGCCCGCCGCGCGCGACGCGAGAGCCGCGAAGCGCGACTCTTCGAGCAGGTCGCAAAGGTTGTTGCTCGCGACCGAGTCGCTGCCCAGGCCGACCGCGACGCCCGCGCGCAGCATCGCCGCGAGAGGCGCGCGACCGTGGCCGAGCTTCGCGTTCGACTTCGGGCAGTGCGCGACCGACGCGCCGCGCTCGGCGATGAGTCTCAAGTCGTCTTCGTCAACGCGGATGCAGTGCGCGAGCAGCGGGCGTGTGTCGAGCACGCCCGTCCCGGCGAGGTGGCGGACGGTCGGGACGCCGGGTGCGCGGAAGTTTATGCCGCGCGCTTTGAAACCCTCGGCGAACGCGCCCGCGCCTTCGGTCAACAGTTGACGCTCGGCCTCCGACTCAGCCGCGTGCATCATCACCGGCAGACCTTCGTCCGACGCGTAGCGCGCGAGCATCGAAAGCAAAGGCGCGCTGACCGTGTACGGCGCGTGCGGCGAGAGTCCGAGTTTGACGAGAGGCGTCTGCGCGTCGCGCAAGCGCTCGACCTTCTCGCGCGCCTTGTCGAACTGCTCCTGCGCGTTCGCTTCGTCCGGCCCGAACGCCTCCTGAAAGACCACGCCGCGCAGCCCCACATCGCGCAGGGCTTTCACCGCCGAAGCGCCCGCGTCGCTCGCGTCGCCCACGCACGTCACGCCCGCGCGCGCCGCCTCGACCGCGCCCCACGCGGCGGACGCTTGCGTGTCTTCCGGCGTCATGCGAAGGGCGCGCGCTACGGTAAGCTTCCGCAGCCACGCGAAGAAGTCGCCCTCCTCGGCTTCGAGGAAGCCGCGCATCGCGGTCAGTTCGAGATGGCTGTGGCAGTTGACGAAGCCGGGCGTGATCGCGGCCTCGCCGAAATCTTCGACCGAGACGGGCGGAAATCTTTTTTCGAGTTCGTCGCGCGCGCCGACGCCGACGATGCGCGTGCCCTCGACGGCGACCGCGCCGTCACGAATCGGCGATGAAGCTATCGGCAGAACCCAACGCGCGCTGTAAATTTTCGTCATCGCTTTTCACGCCCGCGCCGCCGCAGGACGAACCAGAGCAGCCCCGAAAGAATAACCACACTCCCGCCGCCCGCCGCAACGGGACGGATGCCGACGCGGTCGGCGACCTCGCCGCAGACGAGTATCGAGCCGACCATCGTCAGAGTCGTCAGCGTCTCGTAGGACGCGAAGACGCGGCCCGCGAAAGCGTCTTCGGTGCGCTTCATCAAAAGCGTCTGCTGCGCCGTCCACCAGATGGCGAAGTTCATCTCGCGCGCGACCAGCACCGCCGCCGCGCCGAAGAGGTTGGGCATGAAGCTGAAGAGCAGCAGGCCGCAGCCGTCGAGCGTCAGCGACCTTCCCATGCGCGTGCCCATCTCTTCGACCGAGCCGCGATTGAAACGACGCGCGAGCGGAGCGCCCAGCACGCCGCCCAAGCCCATCGCGACGAACAGAACCGAGATGCCGAAGTCGGTCGGTCGCTCTAAGACGAAACGAAATCCGGCGCCCCAACCGCCCGCCGCCTGCACGCCGAGCTGCGCGCCGAAGATGCTGTAGAGAGCGCGCGCCGCGCCGTTGCCCAAGCCCCAGCCCGCGGCGACGACGAACGCGGCGGCGAGCATCGAGTCGCGCCCGACGTAACGAAGCCCCTCGCGGAAGTCGAAGGCCACGCGACGCGGCACGGCGGTGGCGAGTGTGACTACTGACTGTGACCTCTTCTCGATTGCGGATTTCGGATTGCGGAATGCGGATTGAAAGACGGCCCCGTTCTCATCAGTCGTCAATCCGTGAACGTCTTGAACCTCAGTCGCAGCTTTTCCAATCCGCAATCCGAAATCCGCATTCTGCAATCGGGCGGCGTCCGCATTCCGCAATTTCCGTATGCGCCGGATCATCTCCGCGGAGACGAGGAACGTCAGCGAGTTGAGGACGAAGACGGCGTCGCGACCGAGCGCGGTCGAGATCGCCCCGCCGAGCGCGGAGCCGACGGCGATTGTCGCGGCGGTCGTCGAAGCCGAGATCGAGTTCGCCGCGAGGAGTTCTTCGGTGTCGCGCGTGAGGTTCGGGATCGAGGCGCGCTTCGCGGCGTTGAAGAAGGAAGAGATGGAGAAGAGCGCGGCTCCGACGACGTAGATGACCGCGAGCGAAGAGAGCCGCGAGGCGAGCATGAAGCCGAGCGCGAGTGCCGCGCGCGTGAGGTCTGCGGCGATCATCACTCGTCGGCGATTGAGGCGGTCCACGACGACGCCCGCGATTGGGCCGAAGACGAAGAGCGGCAAATGCCGCGCGATGGCATAGACGGCAATCGCCAGTCCGACCCTTCCCTCGCCCGCGAGCTGGATGGCGAGCGCAAGCACCGCGATGTTGTTGAGCCAGTCGCCTATCTCCGAGACGACCTGACCCGTCCACAGCCGGCGGAAGTCGGCGTTCTCCGCGAGCAGCCGGCGGTACGTCAACGCGCGGCGCTCGCTTTCTTCCTGCGGTAGCGGTCGAGTATGTTCGAGACGTAGGCGCGCGTCGAAGGAATGTCAATGCGCGCGACGAACTCGTCGGCTGTCAGCGGACGCTGGCCCGGCGCGACGCGATTCCAGTCGGCGGCGCGACTCGGCCCGGCGTTGTAGGCCGCGAGGGCGCGCGCCTCCCAGCCGGGCGTGTCGCGGTAGTCGTTCGCGATCTTCTCAAGATACCAGCAGCCGATTTGTATGTTGCGCTCCGGGTCGCGCAGCGCCGCTTCGGGGTCGCGGCGCATCTGCTCGGAGAGGTCGCGCATCCCCGTCTCCGAAGCCCACTGGCGCGCGACCGCCGGAGTCACCTGCATCAAGCCGACCTCGCCCGCGTCGCCCTTCTTCCAGGGGCGGAAGTAAGTCTCCTCGTAGATGATGCTCCACACGAACGCGGGGTCGAGGCGATAGACCGCGGCCTGCCGCGCGATGAGCGCGTCGTAGCGATGAATCCAGTAGCTGTTGAAGAAGTAGAGGCCGACGGCGCAGGCGGCGATGATGAGGAGCGCGGCGAGGGAGAATCTTTTCAAGGCGGCCATCAGGTTCAGAACGTTCTGCGGTCGGCGGCGGGCGTTTGACAAAAGATGATGACGACGACAGCGACTCAGTTTCTCCTTCTGAGATGTGACCAAAGCTCCGACTTCGGCACGTTGGCATCGCGGCCCTCGTAGCGCGATTGCAGCGCGCGGCGGTCGAGGACGTGGCCTTGCAGCCAGACTTCGGCGGAGAAGTGTGCGCCGACGGCGAGCGCGTCGCCGCGGAGCGCGCGGCTGTTGACCAGCACTTCGAGCTTGAGGCGTTCGAGGTCAACATAGACCCAGCAAAGCTCGCTGCCCGACACGGGGTTGCGGAGCGTCTTGAAGGAGAGGACGCGGCCCGCGAGCGACCAGTCGTTCTCGTGCGCGGCGCGCGACGGCGCGGCCTCTTCGAGCGGCTGCCAGCGTGTCTGCTCGGCGCGCGAGGAGACGCGTGCGCGGTAGGCCAACCCGCAGAGGCCGACGTACAACTCCTGCGCGCGGAACCCTTCGGGGCCGACCTCGGTCAGGTTCTGAAGCTCGAAGAGGACTTCCGTCTCGTAGCCGTCGAAGTAGCCGTGGACGATGGCTTCGCCGTCCTCGTCGTACTCGGTGAGCGCCCATGGGCTGACGCGCTGCGTGTAGCGCGCGCGGAAGCCGGGGCGGCAGTCGGCGTAGAAAATCTCGCCCGTGCCCGACTCGTAGAGAACGGTCCAGACTTCGAGGCCCTCGCCGAGCTTCCAGCAGCGACCGTGCAGCACCGCGCCGCGGCGGCAGAGCTGCGTCGCCTCGCCCTGGTCGCCCGCGCGCTCGGCGAGGTGGTTGAAGTCCTTCTCGCTCGGAACTTCGAGGCCGATTGCTTCGAACGTCTCTTCCATAAAAGCTGTCAGCGGTCAGCACTCAGCATTCAGCTATTGGCTGTTAGCTTTTAGCTATTAGCTTTCCTTCGTTCTTCGTTTGGACGGTGTAGAGTTTGCAACCTTCTTCGGCAAATGGTCAACACTGAAATGAATGTTGAGCGAGGTCGAGTGCTGACCGTTGAATGCCGAAAGCCTTTTCACCTCGCCGCGCGCTTCTTCGGCGCGGGCTTCGCGCCCTGCTCGTCGGCGCGCGGCGCGTGTGTGCGGAAGCCGCGGATGTTGCGCGCGGGGCCGCGGCGCGGTCGCGCGCCGGAGCGAATCATCTCGGCGAACAACTCAACGTCGTAGTCCGCCTCGCGCGACATCTCTTCGCGGATCGCGTGCAGCTCTTCGAGGAATCTGGGCTTTCGATACATGATAGCAGAAGTGATAAGTGATGAGTGATAAGAAACTGCTTTCGGCTTTCCTTATCACTCATCACTTATCACTTATCACTTTCACCCCTTCTCTGTCATCTCCGAAACTAAAAACTCCGGCGTGACGATCTGCGGGACGAAGAAGCCCGCGCCGGTGTTGAAGAGACGGATGCGCGCCTGCCGCCGGACGTTCGCCATGTGGCCGAAGTTCCACGTCACTAGATAATCAATTTTGTGGAACGAGGCAAGCGCGACGTGGACGGCGTCGCCGATGTACTTGCGGTGGAAGATGCCGCGCGCGATGTAGCCTTCGGCGAGTATCGCGGCCTCCTCGCTCAACTCGACCTGTTCGAGCGGCGCGACGAGTTTCAGGTAGCCCGTGCGGTGCGGCTCCGGCACGCGCTCAAGCTCGCGCACGACGAGCGGCGAGACGACCGTTCGGTACTCGCCCATCTCGTGCTCCCACCAGCGTATCGTCAGGTCGCGCCGGAACGGCTCGCCGTTGTCGAGGTACGCGCCGACGACCGAGGTTTCAATGTAGATGCTCTGCTTCATCAGCTTGAGATGTCCGGCTTCGCGTTCGTCTCGGCGGGCGCTTGGCCGGGGAGCGGTTCGAGTCGGATGATGCCGCGGTCGAAGTCGAACGTGACGCGGTAGTAGCGCAGCACGTTGCCGCCGATGATGCCGGTCTGCTCGAAGCCTGCGGTCTCGTTGATCGGCTCCATGTCGAGCACCGCGGCGTAAACGTTGCGGCGCGTGACGGGGCCGAGCGAGACGCGCGGGAGCATCAGGGTCTGGATGTTCTCGGCGAGTCCCGCCGCGCCGTACACGCTGATCTTCTCGGCGCGCGCGAAGCGTTCGAGTCCGGCGCGCGCGGCGAGCGCCTGCGAGACGACCGAGACGCTCGCGCCCGTGTCGATGATGAAGTTCGCCGGCTTGTCGAGTCCGTCGAAGCTCACCTCGCCGCTCCAGAAGCCGCTCGAAGTCGTGCGGATCGGGATTTCAAGCGCCTCCGACGCCGCGCCCTGCCCGCTCTGCGACTGCGCGGCCTTGTCAACCGCCGTGTTCCACATCCCGCTCGAAGCCGTGCCCGCCGGGCCTGCCGGCGCGTCGGTCTTCGAGGCCGCGTTGCCGCGCCGGAGCGTCATCGTGTGCGCGCCGTAGTCAATCGTCGCGAGGTACTTGCCCAGCACCGAGAGTCCGATGTAGCCGTCCACAGGCTCCTGCTCGTTGAAGAACTGGCGGATGTAAACGGGCACGCGCTCGACGCGCGCGTCGCCGACGTGGAGCGATTGGAGGAAGCCGTAAACGATCTCGAACCGCCCGACGCCGCCGACCGCGCGCGCGAGTCCGCCGCGCGCGACGGGCTTGAGTCCGAGCTTGTCCGCGGCCTTCGTCGAGATGACGCACATCCCCGCGCCCGTGTCTATCACGAAGCGCAGTGTCTCTTTCGTGCCGTTGACGCGGACGCTGATGATCGGTCGGTTGTTGACGAGTTCAAACGGGACGGTCACGTCGTCGGGGCCGGCGGCGGCGAGGAGGTTCGTCTGCGTGCCGAGGTAGCGCAGAAAATCAATCAGGCCGCGGATGCGCGCGCGGCGGTCGGCGTCGGTCTTCGGCGCGATGCGGAGGAACGTCTCGTAGGCGTTGGCGGCCTCGGCGTAGCGCTCGTAGCGCGCGGCGACCTGTCCGAGGTTGTAGATGAAGTCAGGCTCGTTCGGGTCAATGCTCGCGGCGCGGCGCAGTCCCGACAGACTCTCTTCGAGACGGTTCTCGTAGAAGTCAATCATCGCGAGTCCGGCGATGGCGAGCGCCTCGTTGTCCTTGAAGCTGAGCGCGGTGCGGAACTCTTCGACCGAGAGCCGGAAGTCGCCGGAGCCGAGAAGGGCCGAGCCGAGCAGCGCGTGAGCGCGCGCCGACGTGGGGTCAACGGCGACGACGCGCGCGGCCTGGTCGTAGGCGTCCTGATTCTTGCGCTGCTTCAGCAGAGCGTGGCTCAGGCCGAGCCGCGACTCGTTGTCGTGCGCGTCCTTCGACAGAAGCTCGCGGTAGATTTTCTCCGCGGCCTCGAAGTCGCCGTCGCGGATCGCCCGCTCGGCGCGGCTGCGCGCGTTGTCGCCGCGTGCGCGCACGGGGGCCGCGCCCAGCGACGCCAGAACAACGAAGGCGGCCAGAACGCCGACCGCCGGGCGTGACATCTTTCTCATTTGAACAACCCCCAAGTGAGTAATGAGTGATAAGTGATGAGTGATGAGTTGGAAGCCGCTTGCCTTTCACTCATCACTTATCACTCATTACTCATCACTTCAGAATCTCCCCGGTCTTCATTGACCACAGCACGAGGTCGAGTTCCTCGAAGTCAACGCCGAGGTCGCGCGCGAAGTCGCGCAGGCGTTCTTCCGTCGCGAGGTAGCGCGCGCGCGTCGAGGGCGGCTGCGGCGAAGCGATGACGCCGACTTCGGCGAGGCAACGGAGGATGTGCTTGTCGAGTATCGCGTAGCCGCGGTAGCCGACGTTGCGGAGGAAGTGGCTCGACTCCTTGTAGCCGAGTCCCTTGATCCCCTTCTCGCGCGCGAGCCAGTCGCGCCGCTCGACCGGGTCTGCAAAACCTTCAAGCCGCTCGCGCAGCCGCAACCCGCAGTCGCTTTCAAGGAACTCGCGTGTCACTACGATGTAGCCGGAGCGCGAGTTCGGGTAGCGGTGCTTGCTCTGCAACGCCGCGGCCAGCTCCGACTGCGTGCCGCGCGCGAGCAGGTGCCGGACGGCTTCGACCGAGCCGAGGCCCATGCGCGCCGACGCGCCCGCCGTGAAGATGCAGAAGACCAGCTCTTCCCAGAGGCGCTCGTCCGTGGCCGCGCGGCGGACTTCGGCGAACTCCGCGAGGCGCGACTCGATCTCGCGCCTGCGCGCTCGGTGCGCGGCGCGAATCCGTTCGACTGTGACAGGCTCTCTTTCTCGCCGCACTGTTTCGACAAATTTCAAAAGGCGGGACGCTTCGGACGAGTCGAAATTCTATGAGCGCGCTTTCCGCCTTGTCAAAGGAAAGTTGGCAGTGAGCAGCGAGCAGCGAGCAGTTCTGCATTGAGCCTCTTGTGAGCATTCATATGTTGAAGGTCGGGCGAGTCGCCGAGCGACTGCTCACCGCTCACAGCTTACTGTCGTTCTTACATCGCCTGTGATGCCCTTTCGCATCTAAGTGTTTGCCTCCCGTCTCTCCCGAAAATTTGTGCGGTCGAGGGCCAGCGGCCTCGTGCTATGATTGTTTGCGTCTTGCTGACGACGCGGACGGTGGCCGGAGGAGCAGTTTCGTTGAAGACGATTCGTTACTTTCTAACTCTCGCGATTCTCATCACGCCCTTCGCAGGCGCGAGGGGGCAGAGCGCGCGGCAGACGCCCGCCACGCAGGGCGCGACCGCGACGCAGGCGCAGACTCCGAGTCAAATCCCGACGCCGACGCCGACGCCCATTCCGGGCGCGGCGGGCATCGCGACCGGCGAAGAGGCCGTCTCGAAGTTCAATGCGTCATCGCTCTCGCGACAGGGCGTGCTGGTCGAGACGCTCGACGGGCAGGTCGTGCGCGAGCAGTTCGCGGACGAGGCTTTCAATCCGGCGTCGGCGGTGAAGCTGGCGACGGCCTTCGCCGCGCTCAGGACGTTCGGCCCGAAGCACCGCTTCGCGACGACCTTCTGGGTCACAGGCACGTTCGACAAAACCACGGGCACGGTCAACGGCAACCTCGTCGTCTCAGGCCGCGACCCTTCGTTCCACGACGAGCACGCGGTCGCGGTCGCGCGCGAGTTGAACAACCTCGGCATCAAGACCGTGACGGGCGACCTCGTCATCGCGCCGCGCTTCTCGATGAACTTCAGCCCCTCCTCGCAGCGCTCCGGCGAGCGGCTTTACGACACGCTCGACGCGACGCGCAGGCCCGCCGAGGCCGCGCGCGCCTGGGCCGAGACGCGCGCCGCGCTGCACGACTCGGACGCGCTCCAAACGACTCCGAGCGTCGCCGTCATGGGCGCGGTCTATGTTGACTCCGTGCCGAAGGAGGCGCGCGCCATCTCGACGCACTACTCGCCGCCGCTCGTTGACATCCTCAAGGTGCTGCTCTGCTACTCGAACAACTTCATGGCCGAGCGCATCGGCGACCAACTCGGCGGCGCGGGCGGCGTGATGCAGACCGTCTCGTCCGCGCTCGGGTTCAGGCCCGGCGAGTTCCGGCTTTCGACGACGAGCGGCCTCGGCGTCAACCGCGTCACGCCGCGCCAGATGATGAAGCTCTACCGCGCGCTCTTGGACGAACTGCACAAGGGCGACCTGAAGGCGGCGGACATTCTCTCGGTCGCGGGCGTTGACCCCGGCACGCTGCAAAAGCGCTACGCGGCGAGCGCGGGCCGCGGCAGCGTCATCGCGAAGACGGGGACTCTGCCGCGCACAGACGGCGGCGCGAGCGCGCTCGTCGGGCAGATGAAGACGCGGCAGGGCCAGACGCTCCTCTTCGTCATCTTCGACCAGCGCGGCAGCGTCGTCCGCTTCCGGCAGATGCAGGACGCGCTCGTCTCCGAGGTGCAGAACGCGCGCGGCGGCCCGGAGCCTTTCACCTACACGCCGCAGACCCTCGCCATCCGCATCTCGACCTCCGAGTTCGACAGCGCCCGCGCCTCGAACCTCGACGAGTACGAACCCACTCCGTAACGGTAAATGCCGAACGCGGCATGAGGAGTGATGAATGTTGCGAAGGTCGGGCTTTCAAATTCATCACTCCTCATGCCGCGTTCCGCGTCAAAGTAAGCGCGCCCCGGCGGACACGTCGGCCAGCCGGGGCGCTCCTCGCCCCTTACGCGCAATGTGCGGACTGCGCGCGCGAGGCGATTCTCGTTGTGTTGAAGAGTCGCTCCGGAGGGTCCTGAACTTGTCCGCACCTCACCTGTCAGAGCGCCGTCGGGAAGAGCCGCAGTCGCGCGCACGCCACACGAAAGGCTTGTGCAGTGCGCGCGCACACAACGCGCGGCCAACTCAGCACAGGCAACCCACACGCCGCCGCCGCGCCGGGCCGCGCCTACTTCCTTTAACCCTCTTTGCCGTGCGCGACTTGCGCCCGCGCGCGCGTCAGATGCGTCTCGATGCTCGCGGTCGAAGTCCGGCTGTGCGCTGTGTCCGTCGGTAACAAGGTGTGTAAACGAGGTTCGTCTCCCGCCTATTCGATGGGAATCGTCTGCGCGACTTCCTGAAAGACTCGACCTCCAGTTCCAGAAACGACGCGCCGCCCTCTCTATGTGAAGCGCGCTTCTTACCCTTGTCACGGAAGGTGACGTTCACGCCGCGCCGCGCCGTCTCGTGAGCCGCGGCGGCGCGAGTTTTCCTAAAGAACCGGCTGTGGCACCCGCATTGCCGAAGACTGGCGGCGTGCGGCGCTCAAATCTCGTTCGGGCGTCCGCAACCGAGTAAGAATTTTTCAGGAGGCGGGAATGGCCGTGCCGACCAGTGAGGCGACAAAGAAGAGGCGGGCGGAGACGAGTCGTGGCGAGGCGGGCTTTACGTTGACGCAGATCGTCATCACGCTGGCCGTGATGGCCGTCGTGCTGGGCTTCGCCTTCATGCGCATCGCCGTGGCGCGCGACCAGATGCAGTTGGTCAACGCCGCGCGCCAGTTCGCGGGCTACGTCGAGAAGGCGCGCATAGACTCGGTGCGGCGACACGGGAGTGTCGGCGGCGGGGACTCCAGCGTCGTCGTCAACTCCGCGACCAGCTACCAGATATTCATGGATTACGCCTACAACGGCTCGCCCGCCTCGCGCACTTTCACGCTGCCCGACAGCGTACAGGTCGCCAGCGTCCAAGTGACGCAGGCCGACGGCACGGTCGTCAACAGCGCTTCGCTCCCCGTCACCTTCTCGTTCGACTGGCGCGGTCGCAGCGCCACCGCCGTCCGCGTCACCTTCACCAACTCGCGCCAGCAGACGAGCACCGTCGAAATCTCGCAGTCCGGCGAGGTCTCGCTCGACCGCGACTCGCTCAACATCCTCGCGGGAAGCTACTCCGCCGTGGGCGGCGACCTCGTTCCCCTCGCCGGGGGCGACGGCAGCAGCTCGACGCCGACGCCAAGCCCGACGGCGACTCCCTCGCCGACGCCGACGCCAAGCCCCACGCCGACACCTTCACCCACCCCGACGCCATCGCCTTCGCCTACGCCCGGCGGGGGCAGCGGCGGCGGACAGTCGCAGTGCTCGATGTCGCTCAGCCCGGCCTCGCTGTCGCTGCACAACTTCGGCAGCAACACGCCGCAGAGCGGCACGGTGACGGTCAGTTTCACGAACGGCGCTGGCGCGACCTTCACGGTGTCGCAGGTCAGCGGGCTGACCATCTCCAAGTCGGGCAACAACATCACCATCACGTCGCAGAGCGGCGGCAACAACCGCGGCAACTACACGGTGACGGTGACGCCGCAGAACTGCGGCTCGGCATCGGCGCAGAGCATCGCCGTCAGCGTCGCCAAATGAGCCGGGAGGAGCCATGAAAGATTCGCGGACGAACAACAAAATGCGGGCGAGCGGCGGAGCGCGCCAGCAGGGGTTCACCATCACCGAGACGGTCGTCGCGCTGCTCATCATGATGATCGCCGGCCTCGGCGCGATCTCCCTCTTCGTCTTCTCGACGAACTACAACTCGGGGGCCGCCGACCGCGCGCGCGGGCTGGCGCTGGCGCAGCAGCATATGGAAATCCTGCGCGCCACCGCCTACGGCTCTCTCCCCATCGGGACCACCAACGCATCGGAGAACGTCGGCAGCCCCAACACGCCCGACAACGACCAGCGCACTTTCAACGTCACGACCACGGTCGCCTACGACCCCAACGTCCAGAACTCCCACCAGAAGGTGATCACCGTGACCGCGACGCCGGCCAGCGCTGGGCGCTGGTCGGGCGGGGCGGTGACGCTGGTCTGCTACCGCTCGGAGAACACGGTCGGGGGTAACTGAAGACGGCGCGCGGGGCGCGGAGTTAAAGATTATGAAGGCACTTGGAAAAGGGTCGGGGCGCGAGGCGGGCTTCTCGCTCATGGAGTTGATGATCGCGATGGCGGTCACGCTGATGATCATGGGCATCGCGGGCCATGTGCTGGAGATGGCGATGAAAGTCCGCACGCGCGAGAACCAGCGCACCGAGGCCATCGCCGACGCGCAACGCGCGCTCCAGGCCATGACCCGCGACATCAGCAACGCCGGCCTCGGCCTGAGCGACAACGGCCTCTACTGCGACGACCCCTCCGAGCCGACCTTCGGCGAACTGCGCATCCGCTCGAACCTCAACGCCTTCAGCGAGGCCGTGCCCGACACCGCCGACGCGGACGAGGACTTGGTGTACTCGCTCATTACCGACGCGACCGTCACCCCGCCGCAGCGCCTGGTTACGCGCCAGGACGTGAACACGGGGAAGATTTCGCAACTCGCCAACCGGATTGACGGCCTCCACTTCGACTTCCTCAACGCCGACGACACGGCTGCCGCGTCGGTCGCCTCGGCGGCGAAGGTGAGGATCACGGTCTGGGTCTCGCTACCCGCCGTCGGCACGGCGGGCAGTTACGGCTACCAGCCGCCGTCGCGGATGCGCCTCAGTTCTCAGGCCGCTTTGCGCAACAGCGTGCTGACGCAGTAAAAGGCGTGGTCGCGGCACGAAGGAAGGCCGGCGCGTGGCGCGGCCACCGGAGTTTGACGAATGATTAGGGGTGTGTCGAAGATGATGATGATGAAGGCTGAAAACCTGCGGGACGCGCGCCGTGACGAGCGCGGCGCGGCACTCATCACGGCGCTGCTCGTCTCGATGCTTCTGCTCGCGGCGGGCGGCGCGCTGCTCGTCACGTCCGGCATGACGGCGACCAACTCCGTGGATTCGACCGCCGAGGCGCAGGCATACTATTGCGCCGAGGCGGGCATCAACTCGACCCTGAGCGTGCTGCGCGGAAACGTCGCCCCGCGGTCGGGGCTGAACCTCCCGCCGGGGACGGTCATCGCGAACAACTTCAACACGGCCTACCTGCTCGCGACGGCGAACGCCTCCTCGGACACGGCCAACTACTCGCGGCTGTCGGGCTGGCTCAATTACTCCGTCGCGGGCGGCACGCGCGTCCCGCTCGACTCGAGCAACCCGAACAACGGCCTCTCCTACTCGGTCGCCATTGACGACCCCAACGACCCGGGGCGCACGCTGATAACAGCCGACCCCACCTACACGCCGCAGACGCTGCGCATCACCGCGACCGGCTACGGCCCGAAGGGCGCGGTCAAGCGGATGGAGCTGCTCGTCAACCACTCCTACTTCGACTTCACGCCGCGCTCGACGCTGCTCATGCGCGGGGCCGACGACTGCTCGGACATGTCAACGTTCGACATCGGCCAGAGCAACGCCAAGACCTACAGCGGCAACGACGCGGGCACTCCGCCGAAGTCGTCGCTGCCCGTCATCGGCACGACCTGCGCGGGCAACAAATCGCAGGCGCAGAACACCGTTGACAACAGCAAGCCGAACACCGTCACCAACAACCCGCAGGGCAAGGTGGCGCAGCTCTCGAACAGTGACCTCGCCTCGTGGCTCCAGACCGCCGACGGCGCGCGCAGCCTGCTCAACGACCTCCAGGCCAAGGCCGTCTCGACGGGACGTTACTTCACCAGCACGCCCGCCGACGTGGGCAGCTCGTCGAACCCGGAGTTCACCTTCGTTGACGGCGACTGCTCGCTGGGCAGCGGGGCCGGCCTGCTCGTCGTCACCGGCACGCTCACCATGAGCGGCAACGCCAATTTCAACGGCATCATCCTCGTCCTCGGCGGGGGCACGATGACCCGCAACGGCGGCGGCAACGGCGACATCCTCGGGGCCGTCGTCGTCGCCAAGTTCGCGCGCACTTGGCCGGCCACGGAGAACGGCCAGCCGCACCCCTTCCTCGCGCCCACCTTCGACACCAACGGCGGCGGCAACTCGACCGTGCAGTACGACTCCACCGAGGTCAACCGGGCGATGAACTCGCTCGGCAACCGGCTGCTCGGGATGCGCGAGTTCTAAACTCCCGCCGCCACGCGGACGACTACGACGGGGCGGGCGGCTGCTCACACGCGAGCAGCCGCCCACCCTCATCTACCGCCCGCCTCGCGCTTGACACGCCCGCGCGCCCGTCGCTACCATCCGCCACGATAAAAGTGATGAGTGATGAGTGATGAGTGATGAGTTAAAGGCCAATTGCTTTCGACTCATCACTCATCACTCATCACTCATCACTTAACTTTTATGCCCGATGTTCTGCTCGTCGAAGACAAGGAGAGCCTGCGGCGCGTGCTGCGCCTGACGCTGGAGAGCGCGGGCTACACGGTCGCCGAGGCCGAGGACGCGCGCGTCGCGGCGCAACTCCTCGCGCGCGAGCCTTTCCGGCTCGTCCTCACAGACCTGCGTATGCCGCACGGCTCCGGCCTCGACGTTCTGCGCGCGTCGAAGGCGGCGGACGCGGAAGTTCCCGTCGTGCTGATGACCGCATACGGCTCGATTGACGAGGCCGTGCAGGCGATGAAGGACGGCGCGCACGACTTCCTACAGAAGCCGGTTGACTCGAACCACCTTCTACTTCTGGTCGGGCGCGCGCTCGAACAGGCGCGTCTGCGAACCGAAAACATTTTGCTTCGCGAAGAGTGGTCGCGGCGCTACGGCTTCCCGCGCATCGTCGGCGAATCGGAAGCCATCAAGCGCGCCGTCGCCGAGACGCAGCGCGTGGCGACGACCGACACGACCGTGCTGCTGCTCGGCGAGTCGGGCACGGGCAAGGAGCTATTCGCGCGCGCCGTCCATCACCTCTCGCCGCGACGCGAAAAACCTTTCGTCGCGATCAACTGCGCGGCCATCCCCGAAACGCTCATCGAGTCCGAACTCTTCGGCCACGAGCGCGGCTCCTTCACCGGCGCGACCGAGCGCCGGCCCGGCAAGTTCGAGCTGGCCGCGGGCGGCACGATCTTCCTCGACGAGATAGGAGAACTCCCGCTCGGCGTTCAGGGAAAACTTCTGCGCGCGATTGAGGAGAAGACGGTTGACCGCATCGGCGGGCGCGCGCCCGTCGCCGTGGACGTGCGCGTCGTCGCGGCGACGAACAGGGATTTACAGTCGGCCTCGGAGAGCGGCGAGTTCCGGCGCGACTTATATTTCCGGCTCGCGGTCTTCCCCGTCCGCGTCCCGCCCTTGCGCGAGCGCGGCGACGACGTTGTGCTGCTCGCGCGCCACTTCGCCGCGCAGCTCGGCAAGGAGCTACGCAAGCGCGAGGCGACGCTGAACGACGAAGCTCTCGCGGCGCTCCGCTCGCACTCTTGGCCCGGCAACGTCCGCGAGCTTGAGAACGCAATCGAGCGCGCCTGCATCCTCGCCGACTCTTCCGTGCTCACGCCCGCAGACCTCGGCCTCGCGCCGGGCGCGGCGAGGGCGGACGAGGGCCTCGCGGCCTTCGACACTTCCGGCACGCTCGCCGAGGCGACCGAGCGCGCCGTGCGCGCCGTCGAGCGGCGCAAGGTCGCCGGAGCTTTGCGCGCCTGCGACGGCAACAAGACGCGCGCCGCGGAAGAACTCGGCGTCAGCTACAAAACGCTCCTGACGAAGATCAAGGAGTACGAACTTTAAGTCGGAAGCTGAACGAGTTGAGATTTCTTTGTGCCCTTTGTGAAATCCTTTGTGACCTCTGCGGTTAAATCAGACGTTCTTAACCACAAAGCACACAAAGGATTTCACAAAGGGCGCAAAGGTTAATTCCGAATGAGACGAGCAACAGAGGGCGAGCAAGAGCCGGACGAAGAGTCCGACGGCAGACGCGGCGGGCGCGGCAAGGCCGATTCGATTGCGGGCGAGACCTTCGAGCAGGTGGGCGAGGCGACGGGCGAATTCCCCGCCGCAAAAATTCAGGCGCGGCGCGAGCCGAAAAAACTGAGCACGGGCAAGGGCGCTTTCCTCGTCGGCGCGGGGATACTTCTCTCCCGCATCGTCGGCGTCATCCGCCAGAGAGTCTTCGCCTACTTCCTCGGCAACTCCGACGCGATGGACGCCTTCAACGCGGCGTTCCGCATCCCGAACTTTTTGCAGAACGTCTTCGGCGAGGGCGCGCTCTCGGCCTCGTTCATTCCCGTCTATGCGAAGCTGCTCGCGCAGGACGACGAGGACGAGGCCGACCGCGTCGCGTGGTCAGTCTTCTCCCTGCTCGCGCTCATCGTCTCTTTGCTAGTGCTCGTCGGCGTGCTCGCCACGCCGCTCCTCATCGAGGCCATCGCGCCGGGCTTCGCGGGCGAGAAGCGCGCGCTGACGATTCAACTCGTCCGAATATTTTTCCCCGGCGCGGGGCTGCTCGTGCTCTCGGCCTGGTGTCTCGGCGTTCTCAACAGCCACCGCAGATTTTTTCTCTCCTACACCGCGCCCGTCGTCTGGAACATCACGCTCATCGCCGCGCTCGCGTGGGCGGGCCGTCCCGTGCGGCAAGTCCCGCTCGCAGACCTCGGCGTCTGGGGGCGCGTCGCCGCGTTCGCCGCGTGGGGTTCGGTGGTGGGGAGTGCGTTGCAGTTCTGCGTGCAGTTGCCGACGGTGATGATGCTGCTTCGTCGCGTGCGGCTCGCGCTCGGCGCGAAGAACGTGAACGTGCGGACGGTGATCAGAAACTTCCTGCCGGTCTTCTTCAGCCGCGGCGTCGTGCAGATCAGCGCCTTCGTTGACGCGTGGCTCGCGAGCTGGCTCGGCACCGGCGCGGTCGCCGCGCTCGGCTACGCGCAGAGCCTCTACACTCTGCCCGTCAGCCTCTTCGGCATCTCGGTCTCCGCCGCCGAACTGCCTGAGATGTCGAGCGCGCTCGGCGAGCAGTCGGACGTGGCCGAGAAGCTCCGCGCGCGACTCGACGCGGGGCTGCGACAGATCGCGCTCTTCATCGTCCCTTCTTCGATGGGATTCCTCGCGCTCGGCGACGTGATGGCGGGCGCGCTCTACCAGAACGGAAAGTTCGGGCGCAGCGACACCGTGTACGTCTGGGCGATTCTCGCAGGCTCGGCGGTCGGGCTTCTCGCCTCGACTCTGGGCAGGCTCTACGCCTCGACCTACTACGCGCTTCACGACACGCGCACGCCTTTGCGGTTCGCCGTCGTCCGCGTCTTTCTGACGACGGCGCTCGGCTACCTCTTCGCGCTGCCGCTCCCGCAGGCGCTCGGCGTCAAGCAGCAGTGGGGCGCGGTCGGGCTGACCGCCTCTGCCGGACTCGCGGGCTGGGTCGAGTTCCTCCTGCTCCGACGCAGCCTCAACCGGCGCATCGGCTG
>DASRCS010000268.1:0-11489 GCA_035652995.1 Pyrinomonadaceae bacterium | reverse complement strand
CCCGCGCCGCCTTCGACGCGCGCGCCTGCCCGATCTCGCGCGCGGCCTCACGCATCGTCGTCGAGCCTTCGAGCGCGGCGAGCCGGAGCAACTGCGCCTTCGCCGTCACGGCGCGGCGCGGCGGCAGTCGCGAGAGTTCGTCGCGCCCGTCCGGCGTGATCGTGATGTGCTGCTCTATGGTCGAGTTCAGGCCCGCGGGCAGCGCGGCCTTCAACACCTCGCCCCACGGCGCGGCGTAGTATTCGCTGATCCAGCGCGTGATCTCGACCACCTCCGGCGTCAGCAGCGGCCCGGCGTCTAAAAGCTCCTCGGCCTCTTTGATGTCGCCCTCGCACCACTCAAGCGCCGGGTCGAGCGCGTCGTGGAGCGCGACGACGTAGCCGGTCGTCAGCGTCCGACCGAACGGCACGAGCACGCGCGAGCCGACGCGCGCGTCTTCGCGGAGCGCCGCCGGCAGCCGGTACGTGAACGTCTGTGCGAGGCGCAACGGCAGCGCGACCTCCGCGTAAAGAGGAGAAGGCGAGAGGGTCACCCTTCTTGAATTCAACTGACTATCCAAGTCTGTAATCAATGTCCCACACTCTTACAGAGTGATGAATTGATAGTTAAAGCTTCGGTCCTTTAGAACGCGCATACTACAGCGGCTTTCATCTGCATGCGACCACGCCTGAGTGTCCGTAGTGGCAAGGGATCGTCCCTGCCCGTGCTGCACAACACGCAACGTTGAGCTTTAGGGAGAGCGGGCCGCGGACTTGCCCTGCCCCTACAGCTTTCACCACGGTCGCATTTAACTGCAAACCGCCATAGGCATATTTTGCTCGAAAGAGTTTAGCTATCAATGCCGCGATCAGTAAACGGTCGCGGAGGTCGTTCAATGACTTTATTATGCGGCATAAAAGGCGTGGACGTATTCGGAAGAACTCCACTCGTGAAGAAGTAAGGTCAGTAGATTCTCGCGGTCGCTATACCCGCCTGCGCCGTGCGCTGAATACAGGAGGCGGTGCTGATGGGTAGCACCGCCTCCTGTATTTTCGCGTGTACTATAAAAACGCCGATGCGCGTGGATCGGAATCCTCTCGGCGTTAATCTCATTGCTGGCCGAACCGAACCGTGAGTACCCCTCCCAACGTGTTAACGCGGGTGAATTTCGGAGCGGTTTCTCCGTTCTTGTAGGTCAGACCGAGACCGAAGTTCGGAGTAACGTCTATGTTGAAGCCCGAGGTGAAAAAGTTGTGCCGCCGCTTAACGTCTTCGAGCGGCAGGAAATAGAAAGTGTCATCGGCATAGACGTAAGTGTCCGTAAAGCCGAGCGGAATACTCAGAAAATTCAGGTAAAGCGCGGGGCGGACGCGAGGCACGAATCTAAGGATCGTGTCGCCGGTTTCGCTTGAGCCTCCGCGTTTAAAAGTGTGACCCACATCGAGTCCGAAGTAGGGACGCCAGCGGAACTGGACAGGCTTTAAATAATCGGGATTTCTCGGAGCGCCTATGTTCAGTGCCTGAAGGGTCGGGATGAATTGCCCTTCGAATGTGAGCTTCTTGGTCTTGAAGTCCTGGTCAGACTCCATTTTCGCATCCAGCGAAAGATAGTAGCCGCGAAGTCTCTGGTGGATTGAAGTCCCTCCGTGATCGTAAATAAATCCGCCGCGGAATATCCAGGCATCCTCGGCCTGAGATTCATCGCTGGTGAGAGCGCCTTCGACCGAAAATTGCGTGGACCAGAATGCATTATGATCCCCGTTCCCATCATTGGTGAGATTGTGTTTGTAGATGAGGGCGAAATTTGCGGTATAGACGGTGTCCTTGTTGAAGGTGTGAAGGAATGAAAACTGCGCCCCGTCGGTCGCGTCCGTGCCGGCGACGGTCTTTTGAAGGGTAAAGCCTTTGTCCGACAGTCTTGAGAAGATGACCCGCATCGTTCTAAATACTCTCGGTTCCGTACTCTTACGCTTTATGTCCCTCCATCCGGATTGAAGGAGTTCGGAAGTACCTCCAGCCGGCGTGTAGCGCGCGAGTACATGCCAGTAATATTTGGTGTCCGGTGACAATTTATTGTTCTCGTCAAGCGTGATGTTCTGAGAGACGGGTTTGGGATCAAGCTCTTTACTAAAGATAGCGTGGACGAATCTTCCGTCCGGATTCGTTGCCGGATCAGTCGCGATTTCGATGATAAATTTCGCGGCTTTGCCATTAGCATCTCTTGTCCAGCTAAAGGTCGGCATCACCGACTCGTCGGGTTTCCCGTCAACGGGACGGCTCAGGAAAAAATCAGGAATACTGTTCGCTTGAGTGCCGGACGCTGAGGTGCCTCTGACTTCCGACCATAGGTTCCCTGAAGTGAAACCGACTGTGGCTGCCGACGACGGGTGCTGGCTCGTGTCAGGTGCGGTTACACCAGCGGAGTCAGGGGCGAGCGCTTCGTCCAGCCGTGAAGAAATGTCTTGTATTCTCGCGTCCAACTCCGAAATCGCGCGCCGCGTCACCGACGAGTCTGCCGAATCCGGCGGGACGGTCGCAAGGTAAGCCCTGAGTGCCGTACGCCGTTTCTTCAGGGCGTTGACTTGGAGACGCAACTCCTCGACAGAGGACGTTGAAGCGCCGCTGGCTTTCGCGGCACGCGACGGCGCATGGGTCGTTGACGCGACCTCTTGCCGGGCGGCGACCGACCAGGCCAGGAAAGGTAAGAGTAAACAGAATGTGGCGAGAAACAAGACGGCTGGCTTCATTGTTAGTCTCCTCACGGAAATAGAGGCCCTTGAAAACAGGGCTGGGCAGGATAAGTCGCCGGTGTGGCCGCTGTTTGCGACAACATCGGCGGAGCAGGGGATAAAAGCCTCCTACTTGATCTTAAACTCCTTGCAGATGGCGTCTATCACATCGCCGATGGTCTTTGCCTTCTGGCATACATCCGGCGAAAATTTCTTCAGGATACAGTCTGGCACCCTGTCGACGCTCTTCTCTATGGGAAAGAAAAAGAGGCGCTTCGCATTATCGTCAATCGGAATCTCGTTACCCATGCCGAAGCGGCTGTCTTTGGTGAGACTCGGGTCTTTGAGAATTCCGCTGTAAACGTTAACGACAATTTCCTCAATGTCATCCCTCGTGTATCCGCAGGCCATGGGTTTTCTCCTTTAAGTTGAGTTTCAGGCGGAAAAAATTGCGATAGCTGTGTACGCGTAAGAGGACTGTGATACGGGCGGATTAACCAAAGAACGCTACCGCGATGAGCTGTGCGGTGCATAATGAGCTAAAGCTGGATATTTTTCAAGAAAAATATCGCACTTGGCTTACCAAGCCGGCGGGAATTAGACGTGAGACCATTCGTTTATTCGGCGACGAGAATTTAAAGACTTGCGAGCAGGGCGCGAATCTTCTTCATGTCCTCCCAGACCTCACGTTTCTTCGTCGGGTCGCGGAGGAGGTAGGCGGGGTTGAAGGTCGGCATGAGCGGCGTGCCTTCGTAGTCGTGGAACTCGCCGCGCAACTGTGAGATCGGCTTCTTCGTCCGCAGCAGGGCGCGCGTCGGTGTGTTGCCGAACGAGATGACGACGCGCGGGCGCGCGACGGTGAGTTCGCGGTGGAGGTACGGCGTGAAGAACGAGAGCCATTCGGGCGTGATCTCGTCGCCGTTGCTGATGACTTTGATCGTGTTCGTCAGGTAGCACTCGCCGCGCGCGAGGCCGATGCTGCCGAGTATGCGTTCGAGCATCTGGCCCGCAGGCCCCATGAACGGGCGGCCCGACTCGATGTCGGGCGGGCCGGGCGACTCGCCGACGACCGCGGCCTTCGCGCCGAGCGGCCCCTCGCCGAAGATGAAGATGTGATCCCTGAACTGCGGCAGACTCTTCGCGCGGCGCAGAAGCTCGTCGTTGATCTCTTCGAGCGTCTCGCTCGATTCGTTCGGCTGTGCGCTGAAGAGTGAATCCTGCATCACCTTTAGAACTGTAGGGGCAGGGCAAGTCCGCGGCCCGTGCGCGCTTTTGTAACTCGACTGTTATCGAAGTAAGCGGGCAGGGACAAGCCCTGCCCCTACAGATTTATTCGGCCTTCTTCTCCTTGGTCGTGTTGAGGTAATCGCGCACCTTCTTCATGTCGGCCCAGACCTCTCGCTTCTTCGACGGGTCGCGCAACAAGTAGGCCGGGTGGAAGGTGGGCATGACCTTGATGCCTTTGTAGTCCTGGAACTCGCCGCGCAGTCGCGTGATGCCCTCCTTCGTGTCCAGCAAATTTTTCATCGCGGTGTTGCCGAGGACGACGATCACGTCGGGGCGGACGATGTTGATTTCGCGCAGGAGGAAGGGCTTGCAGGTGCGCGCCTCTTCGGTCGTCGGCTGGCGGTTGCCGGGCGGGCGGCAGCGGTTGACGTTGCCGATCAAGACCTCCTCGCGCTTCATGCCGATGGCCTCGATGATTTTATTCAGCAACTGCCCGGCGCGTCCGACGAAGGGTCGTCCCGTCGCGTCCTCGTCCGCGCCCGGAGCTTCGCCGACGAACATCAGACGGGCCTGCTGGTCGCCCTCGGTGTTGACGATGTTCGTGCGGCCCTGATGGAGCGGGCAGCGGACGCAGTCGCCGATGTCTGCGCGTATGTCCTCGAAGGTCTCGCCGGGATGGCCGAGGCTCAGTTCGTCGGCGGGCGTGATGTCGCCGAAGAGCGTCTCGCGCGGAGCGGGCGGGTCGGGCGAAGGTTTGCGGACGGGTGTCTTTGGCATATCGGTTTGGTAAAGAACGTTGGGCGGCTCGTTCGTTTTGCTCACCTGCTGCGTCGGACGCGCGGGTGGCGTCGCTGGCGAAGAGGGCCTCGACGGCTGCGCTGGCGGCGGCGTTGGCTTCGGCGGCGGGGCGGGCCGCTCGACGTTCGCGTGCCGAGTCAAAGCGGGCGAGTGCGCGGGCTGTTTTGCCGCGACCGGCTCGGCGTGCGTCCGCGTCTCCGCGGGTTGAGCGCCTGAGCATTCGAGTCCGTCAACGCCAAGCTCGCGAAGGTACGCGGCGGCCTCCGCGACTTCCTCGGCGAGCGACTTCAAAACTTCACTTGCCTGCGACTGTTCTTCCATCTCCTGCGCCGCGCATTATCGCACGAACGCCGCGCGCGTTGCAGCCGCGGGCGCGAAATAGAGTTCGCGCCGAACGCGTTGAGAAGAGTTCACGCGCTACTTTTTAGTGCGGCGCGTCGGCGCGCGAGGAGCGGAAAGGGGAATGGCAATCTCGCGCCGGACATAGTGCCCCGGCTCGCCGTAGAACTTCACGCCCAGAAGCGGGTCGTCACCAGCCCCGACGGTCAAACTCAGATCATATCCGGCAGTCTCAGACGAGTTGTAAACGCTCGTCAGCCCGACCTGCCTGGGGCTGCGGACGCGCAAAGAGTATTCACGTCCGGGGAGACCTTCGAGGAGTAGCCGCAACCGACCCTCTTCCGCGCGCGAACGCAGCACCCGCAGGCCGACGTTTGAATCGCCCGGCGACGGCGCTTCGCGCTCGACGTAAACGTCCGTGCCTTCATCGTAGGTGATGACAAATAGGGCCGCGCGGCTGTTGGGAACGGAAGGCGAAGACGGGCTTAAATACAATTTGAGTATGTCGCCGACTTCGTCGGCCCGGACAGTGAACACGACTCGCTGCACGTCGCCCTCGCGCTTTATCTCGTAGCGCAACGGGCGGCCACCGACGACGACAGACTTGATGCGCGCGTCGAGCGGGAAGGCGGGCGCGAAGGTGATCGTCGTCGGCACAGGTGTCCGCCCGTCGGCGGCAACCGGCGTCTCCAAAAAGATACTCATCTTTCCGTCGGCTCGCGTCAGATGAAAGTCGAACGTCCTCGCGCCGGCGTGGACGCGGTACACGTCAATCTTTTGCCAGTCGGCGGGGAGTTGCGGTGCGAAGCGGACTGACTTGCCGAGGTCTGCGACTTCGATGCCGAGCAGCCCGCGAATGACGGGCGCGGCGGTCATCGCTTCTGACCAGACCTGATGATGCGACGAGCGACCGAAGGGCGAGTTGAAGTCGCCGGAGAGGAGTTCGGTCACGTAGCCGAGCGCGTTCTGGCGGTTGAGTAGAACGTTTGACATCAGGGCCTGAAAGCCGACGTGCGACCTGCCATAGCTGTACGCGGCCATGCTCGCCCAGCCGGCGAAGAGGGGCCAGACCGAGCCGTTGTGGTACGAGAGAGGGTCGTACAGTTTGCTCTCGTCCGAGATGATTCGCGCGCCCCAGTCGGTCGCGATCTGTCCGCCGCCGAGGTGGTCAATCTCTTCCTGCGCGCGCTCGTCGTCGAGCGTGTGCCACCAGAGCGGGACGGCGGGCAGAACCGTGTCCTCGTCAACTATCTTCGACTCGTCCAACTCGTTCATGCGCTGCTGCCGACGCTCGCGGTTGGGGCCGGGGTCTGCCTCGCGCGGCGACGTGCGCGGCTGGTTCGTGGCGAAGGCGTAGAAGCCGCGTTCGGGAAGCCAGTAAGTTTTCTCCGTTGCCTCGCGCGTCCGCTCCGCCGCGGCGTGCGCTTCGGCTGCCGTCTTCTCGTCCTTCAGGAGCTTCGACATCTCTTCCACGTCGCGCGAAGCCTCGACCCAAAGGCCCTGCATGTAAACCTCTTCGTGCGGCGGGTAGAGCGCGCCGCCTTCGACCCAGCCGTGGCCGACGCCGGTGTTCTCGACGAGGCCGTTGCCGTCGGCGTCGGTCGCGGCGGTGAAGCGGTAGGCTTTGAGTATCGAGTCCCAGTTCGCGCGCGTGAATTCGAGGTCGCCGCTCGCACGAAGGTAGTCCGCCTGCGCGATGACGTAAAGTGGCGTCGCATCGGCGCTCGCCCATGCGTAAGAGTAGTCAGTGAACCAGGGGACGAGCGACGCCGACTGCGAAATCTCGTGCGGTATCTTGCCGTCGGCGCGTTGGAATTTCTTGAGGAAGGAGAGCGCGTCACGCACCGCCGCGAAGTCGCCGTATGAGTCGAGCGCGAGCGCAGTCCACATCGAATCGCGACCGAAGAACCACGCGAAGCCGGGGCGCTCCGACTCGCCCGCCGTGCGGAAGCCCGCGACGAGTCCTGTGCCGAGCAGGGGGCTTTCGACGACGCCCTTGTCAATCCCGACCTTCGCCCACTCCAACGCTTCGTTGACGCGCTCGTCGGGCGTGACGACCGAAGTCGTCTCCTCCCGAAGACGCCGGTAATGCTCGACGTTCTTCTCGTAAAGTTCGCGCGCGGAGCCGAGCATTCGAGCGTATGCCGCGCGCGCGTCGTCGCTTCCTTTGATGCTTCCGGCGATGACGACAGGAATGAAACTCGACTTCGACTCGGCGGGCGAGACCGTAACGCTGAACTGCGCGGGCACGGCGCGCGGTTCTTCCACATCGGGCATTTCCGACACGTCGCGCGCGGCGGGGCTGCCGATCATGCCGATGTAGCGGCCCGTCGCTTCCGTAATGAAGTATGCGCGCGCGCGCTCGTCCCACGAGAGACTGCCGGTCATCAGACCCGCGGGCCACATCAGTTTCAGGCGCGGGTGGAAGCGGACGTTTAAGGTGAGCGGCAGAACCGAGTCAACGTCGAAGAGCATGACGACGCCCGGCTCGTCCAGAGGCGCGAAGATGATTTGCCGGATGGTGAAGGCGGCGTGCGAGTAGGTGATTGTCGTCGCTTCGGGGCGGACGTTGATCGTCGCGGAGGTGTCCGCGCCGCTTAGCTCCAACGGATAGCCTTCGAGCTTGAAAGAGACCTCGAAGCCGTCGAGGATTTGCAGCGGGTACGCCCAGGCTTCGAGTTGTTTGTGCTCGTAGCCGAGGACGGCGGACTTCCTTCCGAGCACGTCGAGGAACGCGCCCGCGTGCGTCCGGCGCTCAAGCTCGAGGCCACTTTTTGCGAGCGGGAATTTCGGGACGAGTTGCGCGGGCGCGGCCTGTTGCGCGCTTGCGCCTGCCGCCGCGAGCGTGAAGAGCAGAGAAAGAATGAGCGCGGCTGAAAGCTTCAGCCTGATGGTTCGCACTCCGTTCCCCGTGGCAAATGAAAGGTTCAAAGCTCGGTGACGGAGTCGCGCCCCGGACTTTGAACCTTGAACTTAAAACTTTGAACTGACCTAAATGCCGAGCACGTTGACCAGTTCCTGCACCGCCGCCGCGCTCTTCTGAAGCGCGATGCGCTCCTCGGTCGTCAGGTTGATCTCGATGATCTGCTCGAGGCCACGCGCGCCGAGCTTGCAGGGCACGCCGACGTAGAGGTTCTGTACGCCGTACTCGCCTTCGAGGTACGCGGCGCACGGCAGAATCTTCTTCTTGTCCTTGAGGATTGACTCGGTCATCTCCACAGCCGCAGCCGAAGGCGCGTAGTAGGCCGAGCCGGTCTTCAAAAGCCCGACGATCTCCGCGCCGCCGTTCGCCGTGCGTTTGACGATGGCGTCGAGCTGCTCTTTCGGCAGAAGCTCGGTGACGGGGATGCCCGCGCAGGTCGAGTAGCGCGGCAGGGGAACCATCGTGTCGCCGTGCCCGCCGAGGACGAAGGCCGTCACGTTCTCGACCGACACGTCCAAGGCTTCGGCGAGGAAGCAGCGCATCCGCGCGGAGTCGAGCACGCCCGCCATGCCGATGACGCGGTGCTTCGGGAAGCCGGAGCGCTTCAAGGCGACTTGGCACATCGCGTCGAGCGGGTTCGAGACGATGATGAGGACGGAGTCGGGCGAGTATTTCACGACCTCGTCAACGACCGACGAGACGATGCCGGCGTTGGTCTTCAGGAGGTCGTCGCGGCTCATGCCGGGCTTGCGCGGCAGGCCCGAAGTGATGATCACTACGTCGGAGTTCGCCGTCTGCGAGTAGTCGTTCGTCGAGCCGACGAGCGCGGAGTCGAAGCCCTCAATCGGCGCGGCCTGCGCGAGGTCGAGCGCCTTGCCCTGCGGCATCCCCTCGACGATGTCAACCAGCACCACGTCGCCGAGTTCCTTGCTCGCCAGCCAGTGCGCGGCGGTCGCGCCGACGTTGCCCGCGCCGACGACTGTGATTTTGTTTCGCTTGCCCATCTTTTTTTTCCTTTCGCGTTATATGATTTCGGTTTCGCCGAGGCGGTAAATATCTTCCCGCGCGACACGCGTCGCGCCCGCGCCGTCCCGAAAGATTGCGTATTTGGAAGAGCGCGAGTGTAAGGTGCGCCTTCGGCGGGTGTCAAGGTATGCTTCCTTCGCCTCCAGACTCGCGCCGCGGTCGAAGGCCGTCACTGATGAAGCTCTCCGAACTACTCAAAAATCCATTCGGCGCTCGACGGCGCGAGGCTCGCACCGGAGAAGAGAATAGCGCCAGTTCATTCGGCAACGCCGAATCAACGAGTGGCAAAGCCGAGCCTTCAGACAACGCGGGCGAGCCGTTCGATGCGGAACAAGACGTTGACCCGTTCAACCCTTTCCCTGAATCCGTCGAGCTTGAGATCACGGACGTGTTCGACCTTCACTCGATCCCGCCGCGAGAGGTGCGACTGGTCGTCGAAGAGTACCTGAGTGAAGCGAGGCGCAGAGGCTTCCGCGTCGTCCGCATCATCCACGGCAAGGGCGTCGGCGTTCAGCGCGAGATCGTCCGCTCGGTGCTCGCGCGCACGCCGTTCGTCGAGCGCTTCGCGGACGCGCCTGCGGAGGCGGGCGGCTGGGGCGCGACCGTTGCGTTCCTGAAAGTATTAGGGGAGAGAAAGAATGCCGATGGTTGAACGGCGCGGCCTGCGTGCAGGAGCTTTGGCCCTCGCCCGGCGCGTGGTTCTTAGCACCCGTGGGTCGCGGCGGAGCGCGCGTAGTGTGAGACGATGAAGGCGTCGCCGTACTTGAAGCCGACCGCGAGGAGGACGAGCGCGAGGCCGGCGCACATCAGCGGCCACGCGAGGCCGAAGCGCGACGCGAAGGTGAGTATGCGCGCGCCTTCGCCCTGCCCGCGGTAAACGACCGTCACCTTGTCGCCGGGGCTGTAAAAGGGCGGGTTCGATGAGTAGCTCGGCGTGAGGAATCCCTCCTTACCCTCGCTAGTCCTGAAACCGATTCTCGGCGCGTACCCGCGCCCCTGTCGCACGTTCTCGACGACCGTCCCGTCCGTGATTGTGCCGTGGCTGATGAACCAATATTCGTTAAATCCCACGGCGACGGAGGCGACGACGAGCAGAAGCCCGACGGCGAGCAGTATCGAAAAGAGAATGTTCATCTCTTCGCACCTCTGCGGAGCGGGCCGCCGTTGATTGTGTTACCGCCTCTTGCCGCGTCACTTCCTCAGCCAGCCGAACAGGCCGTAAAGAATCGTCTCGCGGTTCTCCTCGTAAATAGCCTTCGTCAAGGGGATGGACATCGGGCACGCCTTGACGCAGTTCTGCGCGTTGCCGCAGTTGGTGATGCCGTCGTCGCCCATGATGGCCGAAAGTCTTTCGTCGCGCGTCATCTTCCCCGAAGGGTGCATGTTCATCAGGCGCACCTGACCGATGGCCTGCGGGCCGATGTAGTTGTCGCCGCCGTACTGCGGGCACGCTTCGAGGCAGCAGCCGCAGGTCATGCAGCGCGAGTAGGCGTAGCGCTCGGCAACGTCCGACTGCGACATGCGCGGGCCGGGGCCGAGGTCGTATGAGCCGTCAATCTCGATCCAGGCGTGGACGCGCTTCAGGTGGTTGAACATCTGCGAGCGGTCAACGACGAGGTCGCGGACGTTCGGGAATTTCGACATCGGTTCGAGCGTGATCGGCTTGTGCGGTTCGAGGTTGTCAACGAGCGCCGAGCACGACTGCCGCGCGCGACCGTTGATGACCATCGTGCAGATGCCGCAGACCTGTTCGAGACAGTTCATCTCCCAGACGGGCGGCGTCGTGGCACGTCCGTCGCGCGTGACGGGATTTTTTCTGATCTCCATCAGGCACGAGATAATGTTGAGATTCGGGCGGTAGGGGATCGCGAACTCCTCCCACCGGGCCTCGGCGTCCTGCCGCTCCCGGCGGCGTATGCGCAGGATGACTTCCTTCGGCGGGTTCTTCAGGCCGTGGTGATGCTGTTCTGCTCCGTTGCTCGTCTGTGCGCTCATAGCTTGTCCGTTTTGCCCCCTGCGTCCTTAATCGAATCGCCGCGCTCGGTGCGCGTCTCGACATCGCCGGAGACGCCGCGGTCAACCTTCTCCTTGTCCTGACCCCAGATGGCCGGGCCGGTGGTCGGCTTCTGATCCCAGCCCTCTTCGGGAACCTGCTTCGCGCTTTCCTTCGGCGGCAGCCCCGCCGCGCTCGCTTCGGCGACGACCGCGGCCTGCTTCGTCTCCTGCTTGCTGCCCTTCGAGTAGTCGCGCTTGCGCGGCGGGATGAGGCCGATGTCCACCGGCTCCCAGGAGAAGACCGGCCCTTCGCCGCTGAACTCCGCGATGGTCGTCTTCAGGAAATTCTCGTCGTCGCGGTCGGGGAAGTCGGGCTTGTAGTGCGCGCCGCGTGATTCATTCCGCAGGGCCGCTCCCTGCGCGATCACGCGCGCCAGCTGCAGCATGTTGTAGAGCTGCCGGGCGAACACGAC
>DASRCS010000267.1:0-15814 GCA_035652995.1 Pyrinomonadaceae bacterium | reverse complement strand
GTCGTCTTCGACGAGACGCTGAAAGGCCGACTCCTTTCGCCGCGAATGCGCGAGCGGTTCGCCGCGCTCACGTCCTTCGATGTCGTGCGCGAAGACCTCGAACGCATCGGGCGCGAGCGCCCGTCGTCCGACTTCCTCGCGCGCATGACTTACCTCGAATTGAAGCTGCGGCTGCCGGAGCTTCTGCTGATGCGCGTTGACAAGATCACGATGGCGGCCTCGGTCGAGGCGCGCGTGCCGTTCCTCGACCACCGGCTCGTCGAGTACGCGTCGGGCGTCGCGCGCGCGCTAAAAGTCGAGGGCACGAGCGGCAAGCACGTCCTCAAGCGCGCGCTCGAAGAGGTCTTGCCGCGCGACGTGCTCTACCGGCGCAAGCGCGGCTTCGGCGCACCGGTCACGAGCTGGTTTCGCGGGCGAACGGGCGCGGAACTCGGCGCGCTTCTGTTGAACTCGACGATGCGTCGGCGCGACTTCTTCGACTACCGTTTCGTCACGCGCCTACTCGACGAGCACCGCCGCGGCGCGCGCGACTGGGGCTTTCACCTCTGGGCGCTTCTGAATTTGAGTCTGTGGTACGAGCGTTGGATCGAGCGCCCGACAGTTTAGATGTTGAGTGTTCCGTAACGTCGCTCTGCGCGCGCGGCAGTTCGCCGCCTGCGTCGGCGGACGAGCGAGTAGGGCGTGACGAATCGGAGGGCGACGCGCGCGAGCGCCTTCGCCGATGGAGCGCCGCCGAGTCCGCGGCGCAGGAATTTGAGCGCGCCCATTTTGTCGCCGAGGCGCAGGAGGTCTTCCGCGCCCGCGAAGTTGAGCGCGCGCTGGTAGCGCCGGAGTTCGTCGCCTGTGAGTTTCAGTCGGTCGGCGACTTCGCGCTGGGCTGCGAGTCGCGCCTCGATCATCCAGACGAAGTCGCGGCTGGTGTTCGTGCCGTGCCTACGCCACGCGGACAGCACGCGCGGGTCGAAGGCGAACTCGCCCTCGGCGCTGAGGCGCAGGTAAAGCTCGTAGTCTTCGAGCCGCGCGCGCTCGTTCCACCCGTGGCGTTCGAGCGCGGGGCGGCGATAGACGACCGTCGGACTCATCGGCGCGTAAGTCTCTTCCAAGAGCATCCGGCGCGCGTCGCCGTCGGTGTAGCGCGCCCAGTCGAGCGTGCAGTCAACGACCAGGCCCGCCTCGTCAACGATGTACGCGTGGCCGTAGGCGAGCACGGCGCGCTGGCGAGTTTCGAGTAATGAGACGCGCGCGGCGAGGAAGTCGGGCAGCCAGAGGTCGTCCGAGCCGAGGTAGGCGAAGTATTCGCCGACGGTTTTTGCAAGCCCCTCGTTGAGCGTCGCGCACAGCCCGCGGTTCTCGCGCGCGACGAGTTCGCAGGGGAACGGGCATTCGTCAAGAGCCTTCTCGATGACCCGCGGCGAGCCGTCGGTCGAGCCGTCGTCAATGACTAGCAGGCGGGCGGGCGCGTGCGTCTGCCTGAAGATCGAGCGCAGCGCCGCCGCGACGAACGCCGCGTGATTGTACGACGGCACGACGACCGAGACGCGCGGCGCGCTGGTCCGAGCCGACGAATCTTGAAAGGGGAGCTGTTGCGACATCGTTCGACTCTGGACTCAGAACTTCTGACTCCAGACGTTAGACTCCAGACTTCCGCCCGGCATGAGCAAAAAGGTCGTCCTCTTAGGCCCGTACCCGCCGCCGTTCGGCGGGGTCTCGGTTTATATCAGCACGCTCTTCGAGTTTCTCAAAGGGCGCGGGCTGCACCTCTGGACTTACGGCGACGAAGAAGTTCGGGGCGAGCGTGTCCACTTCATGCGCGACAAGCGCGTAGGGTTAGTGCCGCTCGTCCTGCGCGAAGGGCGCGGCGCACGCGTCGCCGACTGCACACACTTCCTCTTCGAGTATCCGAGCGCGCTCGTGCCCGTCTGGGTGTTGCTGAAGCGTCTGCTCGGCTTCGAGTGGTTGAAGATCGTCCACGACGGGTCGCTCCCCCCGCGCCACTCGAAATTCTCGTCGTCGCGTCGCATCCTTTTCCGTCTCGCCGCGGGCGCGGTCACGGAGTTCGTCGTCCTCAACGAAGAGATGGGACGCTGGCTGCGCGAAGAGGTCGGCGTCACGCAGAAGGTCTCGCTCGTCAAAAGTCTTTTCCCGATCTCCGAGCGCGAAGAGAAGGCCGCGCTCCCGCCTGAGATTGAGAAAGCGCTTGAGCCTTACGCGAGACGCGCGCAGAGGGTCTGCTCGGTCGGAGTCTTCATACGCGACTACGGCTTCCTGCACGCCGCCGAGGCTGTCGAGCGTCTGCGGCACGAGACGGGCAGAGACATCGGCCTCGTCCTGCTCGACGGCGACTTCGCGCGCGAAGAAGATTACCAGAGGCAGGTGCTCGCCGGGCGCGAGTGGATCACGGTCTTGAAGAACGTGCCGCACGCGCAGGTCTTTGAAATCATGCGGCGCTCGGACGCCTTCGTGCGCGCCTTCGGGCTGGACAGCTACGGGCTGTCGCGCGTCGAGGCGATCTGGGCGGGGCTGCCCGTCGTCGCCACGCGCGCGGGCGAGACGCGCGGGATGCTCCTCTACGACTTCGGCGACGTTGACGTGTTGACCGCGCAACTCCGCCGCGCCCTCGCCGGCGAGCGCGCGCGCGCGACCGCCGAGTGGGCCGAAGTTTACCGGCGCGAGGCCGAAGAGAATTTGAAGGCCATCACGGAGAAGCTGTTCGCTGGTTGAAGAGTGAATGCCACGCGCGCCGCGCCGCCAGCCCGACTTGATAAATCCCGAACGCCGCGACGACGAAAAGAAAGTATTGGACGGCGAGGACGTAGCGATATTCGGTGTGCAGCGCCGACTGCACGCAAAGAAAGTAGAGCGGCACGACAAGAAGCAGCGCGAGCGTGCGCGCCTGCTTCTTTTTGTAGAGGATGAAGAGGCCGAGCAGGACGAGCGGAAGGTCAACCGCCGTGACGAAGAGCTTTTGCGCGGCGCGGACGACGAGCCGCGGCACGCGCATCCATCCGGTTTTGACTTCCAGAGTCGAAGTGAGCGGCGTCCGCTCAAGCCGGAGCATCGAGGCCGCTCGTCGCAGCATGACGGAAGCGAACCAGAACGGATGAGCGCGGACGACGGCGAGCGCTCGCGCCGTCCGCTCGCGGTCGCGCGCGATGCCGTCGGGCTTGAAGAGCGACGAAGTGTATTCGGGCCGGTCGTGCTCCTCGGCCTCCATCCGCATGAGTTCAACGTCCGTGTCGGGCAGGCCGAAGCGGCGCTGCGGGTCGTAGTCGCCGACGCCTTCGACGAGCGTCTGACCCGCGCCGAGCGAGACCGGGATGAAGTGGCCGAAGACGACGGCGTTGCGGACGGTCAGCGGCGCGACGGCGAAGACCGCACCGCCGACGAGCGCGAGCGCGGGCCGAAGCCTCGCGCCGCGCGCGAACAGAAACGGAAAACTTAGAAGCATGAACGGCGCGAGCAGCAGCGCGTTCGCACGCAGCCAGCACGAGACGCCGACGAGCGCGCCCGCGGCGAAGGTCTTGAGAAGCGCGCGACCACTGCCAGCGCGCGCGACGAGATAGACCGCGAGCAGCAATGGAAAAACGGCGAGCGTGTCGGGCAGGAGCAGGACTGAGTTCCAGCAGAACTGCGGCGCGAGCGCGACGAGCGCGCCCGCCGCGACAGCCGCGCCGAAGGGCAGAAGCTCCGCCGCGATTAAAAGTACGAGCGCCGCCGCGAGCGAGTCGCACACGGTCTGAAAGATTTGCGCCGCCGCGTCCGACTCGCCGAAGAGTCCGTGGACGAGCGCGAGAAGAATCGGATAACCCGGCGGGTGTCCGAGCAAGTCCGGGTCGCACGTCGTCGAGCCGGGGTCGAAGAAAGACGCCGCGCCGTTCTCGCGCAAGTAGCGCGCAAGGCTCTTGTAGTTCTGCGCGACGGCGCTCTGCACCGATGGCGCTTCGACGCGCGCGTCGTTCCAACACAGGAGCCTCACGCCGAGCGCCGCCGCGAAGACGAGCGCGAACGCGACGGCCTTGCGCCGCGCACTCTTCGGCCCGGCGGCTGCGCCTCCCGCCTCGCCGCCGGGAGAAGTTTCCGCGTTGCTCTCGCGGTACGTTCGGGGAGATTTCATCTCGATTCTTGGAGTGATGCTTCGACCGACGGGCGCAGTTGTAAAATCGCGCGCGGCGGACGGGCGAAACTCTTGTCGCGGCCCGTCGCGCGTGCTAACGTATCACAAAAGAGAAAAGCAAGGAGTACGGGTCATGCGCAACATCGCAACACGCCTTCCGGTCGCCATCGTCACCTTCGTCGTCGGCATCACGGTATCGAGTCTGACCGCGCGCGTCTGGCCTTCGACGGCCACGCCGCACACGGAGGACGAGCGCGCAGTCCTCGCGGTCGAGCGCGAGTACGTCCGCGCGCACGAGGAGCGCGACCTCGCGGCGCTCGACCGCATACTCGCCGACGACTTCACCTCCTTCCGCGGACGCATGACGAAGGAGGGCAAGCTCGCGATGATCGCGAACCCGCTCTTCTCCGTCACGTCGCTCGACACGGACGACGTGAGCGTCACCGTCCGCGGCGACAAGGCCTGGGTGAGCGGCAGCGCGCGCCTTTCGGGAACCTTCCGCGGTCGCGACTTTACGACGCCGCAGTACGGCTACACACGTCACTTTGAGAAGCGCGACGGGCGCTGGGTGATAACCTCGTGCGCCTTCTCGCTCGGCTGGTGAGCGACGCCGAATAACAGTCTCTGACGCGGCGAGGCGTTCCGGCCTCGCCGCTCGCTTCACACCCTTCGCGCCGCGCACTCATGCGCGCCGCAGCCCGCGCGTGTTACCATCTTCCATTCAAAATCCGCGTGCCTGAAGCGTACCTCTGTCCGACCGAAGGTATTCAGCCGGCGCGTACAACGGCCTGAAAAAGCTCGAAAAGTTGCCGATTTTAACCGGAAAATCGCTTGTTTGCTTTGGCGGCGAAGACTGGTGGTACCACCACCCGCACTCGAAGAACCACTTGATGAAGAGGTTCGCGCGCGCGGGCAATCGCGTCGTGTTCGTGAACTCCATCTCGATGGGTCTGCCGGGGCTGGCGAGCAAAGACCTCCTGCCGCGCGTCGCGAGGAAGCTCCGCTCATACGCGAAGCTCGCGCGCACGACCGAAGAGGGAATCACGGTCGTCTCGCCCGCGGCGCTTCCTTTCTACGGGAGCCGAGCGGCGCGCGCGGCGAACCGCCGACTGCTCGCCGCGCAGGTCGGGGCACTGGCGCGTAGCCGCGGACTGACGCGACCGATTCTGTGGATTGCGATTCCGACCGCCGCCGACATGGTCGGTCGCCTCGACGAGTCGCTCGTCGTCTATCAGGTCTCGGACAAGTACGACGAGAACTCGATGGATCACGCGACCGACCCGGCGACGATCCGCCGCCTGCACGAGCGCGCGATTGACAGCGCGGACATTATTCTCTATTCGGGGCGCAAACTCTTCGACGAGGCCGGGCGCGGGCGCGAGCGCTCGCACCTTTTGGAGCAGGCTGTTGACTTCGAGCACTGGTCGCGTGTCGGGAGCGGCGGGCTGGAAGTCGCCGAAGAGGTCGCGCGCGTCCCGCGCCCGCGCCTCGGATACTTCGGCGCGATTGAGCCTTGGCTGATTGACCAGGAGTTGATCCGCCGGGCCGCGAGCGAGCGCCCGGAGTGGCATTGGGTTTTTATCGGCAACAAGTCGCGCGGCGTCGAGGTCGAGCGGCTGCCGAACACGCACTTCCTCCCGCCGGTCGCATACGACGAGTTGCCGCGCTACGCCGCAGGCTTTGATGTGTGCGTGCTGCCGTGGGAAACTGAGCGCGCGTTCACGAGCTACGGGTCGGCGATCAAGGTGCGCGAGTACCTCGCCACGGGCAAGCCCGTCGTCATCTCGCCGCTCCCCGAATACGAGCCGATGCGGGGCGTGCTGCGCATCGCGCGCAGCCGCGAAGACTTCTTCCGCCTCGTCGAAGACGCTCTGAACGAGAACGACCCGGAGGCCGCGCTCGCTCGACAGGCTTCCGTCGCGACCGGCACGTGGGACGCACGCGCCGAGTGGGTGAGCGGCCTGATCGAAGAAGCACTGGCGCGGCGTGCGGCGAAGGCAAAAAATGATATGCCTTAGTGATCTCTGCGAAATCCTTTGTGACCTCTGTCGTTAAGTGAGTCTGTCTTAACCACAGAGGTCACAGAGTTATTCACGAAGGACACAAAGGGTATTTCACTTGATGAAGCAGCTTCTGCAAAATTTGAAAACGGGCGAGGGCGTCGTGGCGGACGTGCCCGCGCCGTTGGCGCAGCGCGGTCGCGTGATCGTGCGCGCCGCGGCGTCGCTCGTGAGCGCGGGCACGGAGCGCGCGTTCGTCGAGCTTGGGCGCAAGAGTCTCGTCGGCAAGGCGAAGGAGCGGCCAGACCTCGTCCGCAAGGTCATTGATAAAGTCAGAAGCGAGGGACTGCTCGGCACGCTTCAGACGGTGCGCGAGAAGTTGGACGAGTCGCACGCGCTCGGATACAGCGCCGCCGGCATCGTCTCGGAAGTGGGCGACGGCGTGACGGAGTTTCGCGCGGGCGACCGCGTCGCGTGCGCGGGCACGGGCTACGCGGCGCACGCCGAAGTTTTGTCCGTGCCGAAGAACCTTTGCGTGCGCCTGCCCGACGGGGTTGATTTCGAGTCCGCGGCGTTCGCGACCGTCGGCGCAATCGCGCTCCAGGGCGTGCGGCTCGCGGAGCCGACGCTCGGCGAATCGGTCGTCGTCATCGGATTGGGTCTCGTCGGACAACTCACAACGCAACTCTTGAAGGCGAACGGATGCCGCGTCTTCGGCGTTGACCTCGACGCGTCGAAGGTAGAACTCGCGAAGCGGCTCGGCATGGACGACGGATGCTTGGCGACCAGCGAAGTGAAAGACGCGGTCGCGAAGTGGACGCGCGGGCGCGGCGCGGACGCGGTTCTGATTACCGCCGCGACATCTTCGTCCGAACCCGTCGAACTCGCGGGAGAAATCTCGCGGCTGCGTGGTCGCGTCGTCGCCGTCGGCTTGGTCGGCATGAACGTCCCCCGCCAGATTTACTTCGAGCGCGAGCTGACGCTGCGCGTCTCGATGTCTTACGGGCCGGGGCGCTACGACCCCGAATACGAGGAGCGCGGGCACGACTACCCGCTTGCATACGTCCGCTGGACTGAGGGGCGCAACCTCGAAGCCTTCCTCGACCTCGTCGCCGCGCGTCGCGTCGAGACCGCGCCGCTCGTCACGCACCGCTTCCCGATAGAAGAGGCCGCGCGCGCGCACGAGTTGATTTCGGGCGACACGAACGAGCCGTACCTCGCCGTCGTCATCGGCTACGACACAGAGCGCGAGGTCGAGCGCAACGTCGAGAACCGGACTTCAAAGTTCAGACCCGAAATTTCAAATTACAGAGCCGAGATTCACGAGTCCGTGTGGGGAGGCACGAGTGCGGAAGTGCCGCTCGCGAAGCCCGAACGCGTGTGCCTGGGACTCATCGGCGCGGGCGACTACGCGCGGCGGATGCTGCTGCCGCACTTCAAGGCGGAGGGCGTCGAGTTCCGCGCGATTGCGACGGCGTCGGGCGTGTCGGCGCGCGACGTGGGCGGGCGCTACGGGTTCGCGCGCTTCGTCTCCGGCGCGGACGAGGTTTTAAACGACGAAGCGGTGAACCTCGTCGTCGTCGCCACGCGCCACGACACGCACGCGGAACTCGCGCGGCGCGCGCTCGCGCGCGGCCTGAGCGTCTTCGTCGAAAAACCGCTCGCGCTGAATGACGAAGAACTCGACTCCGTGCTCGAAGCGGCAGCCGCGTCGCGCGGGTCGTTGACGGTCGGCCTCAACCGCCGCTTCTCGCCGCACGCGCGCGAGGCGAAGGAGTTTTTCGCCGACGCTCGCGCGCCGCTCTCGATCCTCTACCGCGTCAACGCGGGCCGCGTCCCGCGCGCGCACTGGACGCAAGACCCGCGCGAGGGCGGAGGCCGAATCGTCGGAGAGGTCTGCCACTTCGTTGACTTCATGCAGTTCGTCACGGGCGCGCCCGCGGAGCGCGTCTTCGCCGAGTCGGTCTCTTCAAACGACGAGCAGGCTGTGGACGACGATTCGGTCTTCGTCTCGCTCAAGTTCGCCGACGGCTCGAACGGGACGATTGCCTATCTCGCCGAAGGCGACCGCGCGCTTCAGAAAGAGCGCGTCGAGATTTTCGGCGCGGGCCGCAGCTTCGTCATCGAGGACTTCCGCAGCTCCGTCGCCTACCGCAACGGTCGCGAGAAGGCGACGCGTCTGCGCGCGCAGGACAAAGGCCAGCGCGAAGAGGTGCGCGCCGTCTGCGCCGCCGTCCTCGCGGGCACGCCGCCGCCGATACCGCTCGACGAACTCGCTTCAACAACGCGCGCAACCTTCCGCATCATCGAATCGCTGCGGACGGGAGAACCTATGAAAGTGATGAGTGATGGGTGATGAGTGATGAGTAAAAGGCAAGCGGCTTTCAACTCATCACTCATCACTTGCTGTTAGCCATGTGTGGAATCGCCGGACTGATCTCCGTAAACCCTGAACGTCGCGTCGGCGCGATGCTGAAGGCGGTTGAGCATCGGGGGCGCGACGACGAGGGCGTGTGGACTTCTGAGGCGGTTGACGGTGACGGCAGGCGGGTCTGCTTCGGTCATCGAAGGCTGGCGATCATTGACACGAGCAGCGCGGGTCATCAGCCGATGCTGTCGGCGGGCGGGCGTTTCGTCGTCACCTTCAACGGGGAGATTTACAACTACCGAGAGCTGCGCCGACGGCTCGAATCGCTCGGCCACGAGTTTAGAACCGACACGGACACGGAAGTCCTGCTCGAAGCGTTCGCGGAGTGGGGAGCGGACTGTCTTCCGTTTCTGAACGGGATGTTCGCGTTCGCCGTGTGGGACGAGCGCGAGAGGACTCTGACGCTCGCGCGCGACCGGCTCGGCATCAAGCCTCTTTTTTATGCGACTGCGAAGGGCGCGGGCGTCGAGTCGTCTGGTGCGGTTGGCGAAGCGGGGCAATCAGGCGTCGAGTCTTTCGTCTTCGCTTCGGAGGCGAAGGCGATTCTCGCTTCGGGACTCGTCCGCGCCGAGTTGGACGCCGAAGCGCTCAACCAGCAGTTGACCTTCCTCTGGACTCCAGACCCACACACGCTCTTCCGAAACGTCTATCGTCTTCCGCCCGCGCACGTGCTCACTTGGCGCGACGGCGAGGTGAGCGTGCGCGAGTGGTGGGACGTTTCGTTCGACGAGGTCGAGGAGGGGAAGGGCGAAGAGTGGTGGCGCGAGCGCGTGCTGGAAACTCTCGACCGCGTCGTCCACGCGGAGATGGTCGCGGACGTGCCGTTGGGGTCGTTCCTTTCGGGCGGCGTTGACTCGTCGGTCGTCACGGCTTTGATGAGCCGGCACGGGCGTGGCCGCCGCGTCTCGACCTACACGGTCGGCATCGAAGAGGGCGACCTGCGCTACGACATCATTCCGAGCGACGTGCCCTGGGCGCGCAAGGTCGGGAAACTTCTCGACGCCGACTACCACGAGACGATGCTCAAGCCGGACGTTGCGGCGCTGCTGCCGATGCTCGTCCGTCACCTCGAAATGCCGGTCATTGACATGGCGATTTCGAGTTACCTCGTCTCGCGCGAGGCGCGCAAGACTTTAACGGTGATGCTCTCAGGCATGGGCGGCGACGAGGTGTTCGCGGGCTACCCGCGTCAGGTCGCGATGAGTCTCGCGGGCGCGCTCGACCCAGTGCCTTCGGGCCTTCGACGGCCCGCGATGCGCGCGGTCGCGGGCGCTCTGCCCGGAGGGATGCCGGGGCGTCTGACCGCGCCGCTTCGCAACGCCAAGAAGTTCGCGCGCAGCGCCGCGCTCGACTTCGAGTCGCGCTACCTCGGCTTCGGGACTTACTTCACCGACGAGGCGAAGCAGCGTCTTTACAGCGACGGGATGCGCGAAGCGACGCGCGGTGTGGACGCGTACTATCTTCACCGGCGCTACTTCGCTCGCTGCGCGAAGGCAGCGCCGCTCAACCGGCTCCTCTACGTTGACATGAAGACGTTTCTGCCGTGCCTCAATCTCGACTACACGGACAGGACTTCGATGGCCGCGACGCTCGAAGTGCGCGTGCCGCTCATCAACCACGAGCTTGTCGAACTCGTTGCGCGGATGCCGCCGCGACTGAAGCTCAAAGGTCTTCGGCGCAAGTACATCCTCAAGCGCGCCGCCGAAACTTTACTTCCGCGCGATGTCGTGTGGCGCAAGAAGGCCGGCTTCGGCGCGCCGATTCGCGCGTGGCTTCGCGGCCCTTTGCGACCGCTCGTCGAAGAGATGCTTTCCGGCGAGACGGTCAAGCGCCGCGGACTCTTTCGCGCGGAGGAAGTCCGACGCATCGTCGAGCTGAACCAGTCGGGGCGCGAGGACTACGCGCTGCACGTGCTGCAACTGCTCACGCTTGAGATGTGGCAGCGCGAGTTCCTGGACGACAAGAGGTAGTCTGCCGTGGGCCGTCGGTCGCGTGAAGGCTGCGGCGTCTTAATTCGGTTAACGTCTCGCTTACGAAGAATGCACAGGCTTCTCCCCCGCGTCCAGGTCGTCGCGCTCAGCGTCCTCGTCGCGCTCGCCATCGGCGAGGCGGTCGCCCGCTTGATAAACGTGCCGCGCGCGCAGTTGAGCGGCTGGCGCGCGGTTGACGTGAGCGCGGCGGAGAAGAATCAGTTGGGCTTCCGCGGGCAGCCGGTCGAGTACGCGGGCGACGATTTCGTGGTCGTCCTCGTCGGCGACTCGCAGGTCGAGGCGAGGGCCTGCGCATACGAGTGGATGCCGGAGCGACGCTTGCAGTTCTATCTGGGCGCGTCGGGCCGGCGCGTCAAAGTCTTCTCCGTCGGTGCGAGCGGCTACGGGCAGGATCAGGAACTGCTCGCGCTGCGCGAGTATTTCGTGAGGTACAGGGCCGACCTCGTCGTCCTCTGGGAGACGCCGCTGAACGACATCTGGAACAACCTCTTCCCGACGAGTTGGCCGGCGGACGGGACGCCCAAGCCGACCTTCCGGCTCGAAGGCGGCGCGCTGCGAGGCCCGAGCGAAAAGGTGGGCGAGCCGATTGCCGAGACGCCGCGGCTCAAGCTGACGCTGATGCTGCGGAAGAACCTCCGCTACTGGTCGAGGGATCGCGGGTGGGAGCTGCACTACCCGCCCGCCTACCAGCCGCTCGCGTCGTTCGACGGGCCGATAAAGAATGACTGGCAGGCGTGGTGGGACACGAACGGGCGCGGGATGCGCGACGAGAACCTCGCCACGGAGAAGACGCACCTCGCAATGTTCCTGACGCCGCGCAGCCCGCGGATGCAGTACGGACTCGACCTGACGCGCGCGCTCATGCGTGAGATGAGCGAGCTGGCCTCCTCGCACGGCGCGCGCTTCACGGCCTTCGCCGTCAGCAACGCGGAGACCGAGGAGGAGCGGCACGACGAGGGCGTGCACCTGCTCAACGGCAAACTCTACCGGACTTCGCTCGCGCAGTATCGCGAGAACCTGGCGTATTGGAACGAGGGCTTCGACTTCCGCGTCATCCCCGTCACGCTCCACCCGTCGAATGTCGGCCCCGAGAACCCGCACCTGAACGAGCACGCGACCGACCAGGTGATGGGCGATCTGGCAAAGGAGTTGGAGAGTTTCATAATGCCGCGGCGCTAAATCACGCCCGGCGGCGGCGGAGAGGATTCATCGAGGCCGCGATGAAGAAGAAGGGCGCACAACACAAAGAGCATCACGCGGCGAAGGGCGTCCAACACAAAGAGCCTCTGGCGAAGGCTTCGCGCGCGGGCGGTTCGTCGCTCGCGGAGTTGTTCGACGCGCGGCTCGTCGTCCTGATGCTCGCGGTCAAGGCGCTCGTGCTGCTGTTCGGCGTGCAGGCGTTCGCGGTCTCGTCGAACCAGAGTCCGGGCGGCTGGCTCGCGATCTGGAACCGCTGGGACGCGCCGCACTACCTCGACATCGCGCGGATGGGTTACGTCCGCGAAGGCGTCGAGGCGCGTTGGATTGTTTTTTATCCGCTCTATCCTTGGCTCGTCCGCGCGTTCGCGTTCGTCACGCGGGACGAACTCCTGAGCGCCTTCTTCGTCTCGACCGTCGCGTCGCTCGCCGCGGGACTTCTGCTGCACAAACTCGCGGAACTCGACGAGGAGGAGTCGGTCGCGCGCGCGTCGGTCTTCTTCCTGTTCATCTTCCCGACGAGCTACTTCCTGCACATCGGCTACACCGAGAGCCTTTTCATCGCGCTCTCGGTCGGCGCTTTTCTAGCCGCGCGGCTGCGGCGCTGGTGGCTGGCCGGCACGGTCGGCGCTCTCGCCTGCATGACGCGCGTCAACGGACTCGCGCTCATCCCGGCGCTCGCGTTCGAGGCGTTTGAAGAGTACAGGCGCGGCGGGCGTCGCCTCAGCACCGAGTGGTTGTGGCTGCTGCTGCCGGCGGCGGGGTTCGGCGTCTATCTGCTCATCAACCTGAAGGCGCAGGGCGACGCGCTGGCGTTCCTGCGCGCGCAGGATCAGTTCTGGCAGAAGTCCCTGACGTGGCCCTGGGTCGGCATCGGCGGCGCTTGGAGTTCGGTCTGGGCGCGCGCGCCGTCGGAGGCGCAGATGGTCGGATGGCAGGAGTTCTTCTTCGTCATCCTGGGTCTCGCGCTGACGGTCTGGGCGTGGCTGCGTCTTCGCGCGTCCTATGCCGTATGGATGACTTTGAACTGGCTGCTCTGGACGAGCACGCATTTCGTCCTGAGCGTGCCGCGCTACACGCTCGTCATGTTTCCCGCGTTCATCCTGTTCGCGCGCGCTTCAAGGGCGAGGCCGCTCGTCGGCGCAATCATCACCGTCTGGTCGCTCCTGTTCCTCGCGCTCTTCGTCACGCGCTTCGTGCAGGGGTACTGGGCGTTCTGACAACTTGCGAAAGAGAACGGGGCAAGCCCGCCCTTCCTGACTTGCGAACATGAGGGCGTCGGGCTGAAACCGCGCGACGCTCTGAAGTTGACAGGTCGGGAAGGGTGGCCCAGCCCCCGCCGCGTTCACCTTTCAAGCTTATTTTGTTTCGCGTATAACATACATTGAGCCATGCGACGGACATTCTTAACAGCCCTGCTCTCAACCGCCCTTCTCGCGTCCGCTTGCCGCCGCGAGGCAGCGCCGCCGAACGCAAACGTCGCCGCGCCGACTCCCGTCGCCAACACGAAAGGTGAAGAGAAGATGACGCTCAAAATCACAAGCACGGCCTTCGACGAAGGCGGCATGATTCCGGCGAAGTACACCTGCGACGGAGAGAACGTCTCGCCGCCGCTCGCGTGGTCGGGCGTGCCCGAAGCGGCGAAGTCGCTCGCGCTCGTCGCCGACGACCCGGACGCGCCGGGCGGCACCTGGACTCACTGGGTCATCTACCAAATCCCCGCGACCGAAAAGGGCCTCGCCGAGCATGTCCCCGCCCGCGACACGCTCGACGGCGGCGCGCGGCAGGGCAAGAACGATTTCAAGAAGACCGGCTACGGCGGCCCCTGCCCGCCTTCGGGCGCGCACCGCTACTTTTTCAAACTCTACGCGCTCGACACGGACGTGAATCTCGCGCCCGGCGCGACCAAAGACCAACTCCTCAAAGCGACCGAAGGCCACGTCGTCGCGCAAGGCCAACTCATGGGTCTCTACAAACGCTGACACGAAACCGCAGACGCCAACTGGAACCCGCGGACGCGCCGCCTCACCCGTCCGCCGCCTCCCCTAACTCCCGCTCCAACTCCCGCACCTCCTCATCGCGCAGGTGATACCCCATGCGCTCAATCATCCCCTTCGCCGTCCGCAAATGCTCCCGCGCCTTCTCCCTCTCGCCCTCCGCCAGATACAGCCGCGCATATTCAAGATGGCAATCCGCCTGATACAGCCCCATGCTGCCGCGTGTGGCAATAGATATTGCTTCGTCTAAGTCGGCCCGCGCCCGTCCAAACTCACCCTTGACGCGGCGCAATTCGGCGCGCGCCAGCAGGCCAAGAGCTAAATACTCCAAGACTCCTGCTTGCCGCAGGCCATTCACCGCTTGATTCAGGTAATCTGTGGCCTGAAGGAAATCGCCGGTGTCTTCATGTTGAGCTTGGAGGAGGTAAGCCCTTCCCAGAGAGAGGTGATCTAGTGCAATATCGAGAAGCCAATAGTTTCGCACCGCAATCTTAATTGTTTCGATAGCGCGGGTTTGTACTTCCTGATACTTCCCCTGGCGCAGCAGCAGGGTGCAGTACTTGAAGCCCCGAAGTGAGTAAAGAAGAGGAAATACAGGTTGCAAGGCTTCCTGCATCTTCTCTGCTTCGAGCATAGTGGTTTCTGATTCCGATAAGTCGCCCGCTTGATAAATGGCATCTGCCAATGTCGTCCGCACAGCCATTCGCTGAAAACTGTTGTCACTTCGGTCAGCCAATTCGACGCCCTGTCGGGCGTAGCCCAGAGCTTGCGACAAGTTGCCGATAGTGAGATGGAGTTCGCTTAGATTGCCAGCGCTTATAGCAGCGTTTGCCCAGCTTTCTTGCAGAATGGCGAACTCCAAGCCAACTCGCATCGGCTGAGTTGCTTCCACCAAACGGCCTAGCGCTCGAAGGTCAAAACCAGCCTCGTTCAGAACATAACCTTTAAAATTTTCATTGAGTGCCGAGACGGGACGTTCCCACGGCGGGTTAAAAAAGCCGGTCAGAGCAGCCAACTCCGCGCCAATCGCACCAAGTTTTTTTGTATTGAAAGCCTCTTGTTCTCTTTGAATCCGCAGCCAGTACACATCACCCAGCGTCTCTTGGTGTCTTTTTGCTGTGCAGCCGTGGGCCACAGCTTGGTAGAGTGGCTCCATCTCTTCGAGAGTATCGGGAAGTTCTTTTGTGTTGGTTGTCAAGTAGTCGAACATCCTGCTGTGTGCTTCGCGCCAGCCGGACTCGTTGGTGCAGCGGAGTTTTTCGCCGAAGTATTCGCGGACGAGCGGGTGTGCGTCGAGGTTGGGTGTTCCGAGAGAGCCGGGGTCGGCGAGCATGCCCCACTGTCGGAGGCGGTTGATTGATTCCCAGAGTTCGCGGTCGCTCGCTTTGGCGAGGTGTTCAGTGACGCCTTCGATGGCGGGCAGCGCGGCGAGAGCCTTGAGCCACTCCCAGCGCGTGGGGCGGTCGAAGAGGCCGATGACGCCGAGCAGTTCGAGGTCGAGCGGGTCGCCGTCACGCCGCAGTGCAGTCTCGTAGGCGGCCATGACGGACTTCGCGTGGCGGCCCTCCTTCGTCTTCTCTGACAGGAGACTTATCTCGTGCAGGCGGCCAACGTCACAGTCGGCGAAGGTATGCAGGTACTCCGCCGCCAGCACGAGCGCGAGCGGGTGATAGCCCAGGTACTCGACGGCTTCACAAATATTCTCCTCGTCGCCGCGCACGCCGCGCGAACGCAGCAGTTCGCGCGCGGCCTCGGACGAGAGAACCTCGACCGACTCCTGCACGAAGGACGGCGTCTGAAGGTCTTCGTCTTTAAGCCCGACGCGGGTCGAGACGATGCAGAGGGATTTACCGGGCCGCGTCGCGAGTCGTGCCAGAAGGGCGTGCACGCCGGGGTCTTTCAGACGTCCTTCGAGGTCGTGCGGTCCCGGCCCGTGCTGCAAAGGCTCAAGGCCGTCGAGCACAAGCACGGTCGGCTCTGCGGCGACGAGTTCCGCGAGACGCTCACCTCTGTCCCACGCCGACTTCAGCTTCTGCACGACATCCGTCTCGCCGAGCGTCTCCAAAGCCTTAACGAGAAACTGGTCG
>DASRCS010000266.1:0-15574 GCA_035652995.1 Pyrinomonadaceae bacterium | reverse complement strand
CGACTTCGTCTCGCTCTTCAAAGACACTTCGGTCGCCTTCGCCATCTCGGTCTGGGAACTCGCGACGGCCTACCGCGAACTCGCGAACGCTTCGGGCGAGTTCCTCCTGCTCGGCCTCATCGTCTCGGCCTTCTACCTCCTGATGAGCCTCCCGCTCGCGCACTTCGCGCGCAGGCTGGAGAAGAGGATGAGCGACCGACAGGCGATTCGCGCCGTCGAGTCGGAGGTGTCGGCATGATTCGAGTCGAAGACTTAGGCAAGACCGCGGGCGAGACGCGCATCCTTCGCGGCGTGAGTTTCGAGGTCGAGCCGCGCACGGTGCTCGGCGTCATGGGCGCGTCGGGCGGGGGCAAGACGACTCTGCTGCGCTGCCTCAACGGGCTTGAGCGCGTGAGCGAGGGCGCGGTCGAGTGCGGCGGCGTTCGGCTCGAAGCCGGTCTCGGCGCGAAGGAGTACGAGCGACGCGTCCGCCAACTCCGGCGGCGCGTCGGCATGGTCTTCCAGCATCTTTACCTCTTCCCGCACCTGAGCGTCCTCGGCAACATCACGGAAGCGCCCGTGCAGGTTTTGAAGAGGCCGCGCGCGGAAGCCGAGGCGACGGCGGTCGGACTCCTCGAAGCCGTCGGACTCAAGGGCAAATCCGGGCGCTACCCCGAATCGCTCTCCGGCGGCGAGCAGCAACGCGTCGCAATCGTCCGCGCGCTCGCCATGCGGCCCGACGTTCTCCTCTTCGACGAGCCGACGAGCGCGCTCGACCCGCGCCGCAGCTTCGAGCTGATCGCCGTGCTGCGCCGCTTCGTCGAGCAGGGGCAGACGATGGTCATCGTCTCGCACTCGATAAAGTTCCTCGAAGGCGTCTCGGATTATTTGCTCTACATGGAAGCGGGCGAGGCCGTCGAGTTCGGCCCGAAGGAGCAGGTCGTGCGAGAGCCGCGCGACCCGCGCACACGCGACTTCCTTTCGCAGACGGACTGAAGACGGGTGAAGCGTAGCTATCTGAAGGAGAACGACGGACTGATGAAGAAAATATTTCTGCTTATCATCGCTTTAACCATCGGCGGATTCTTCAATCAAGCGAAGGCACAGACTCAAACCATCTCGCCCGGCGCGAATCAAACGAAGACGGCAACGCCCGCGCCGACACCGCCCGCGTGGCTCGACCGCCGCATTCGAGATGAAGTCTCGAAGTTCGAGGGCACGGTCAGCCTCTACGCGAAGAACCTCGACACGGGCGCGGTTTACGAGTTGGACGCAGACCGCCCGGTGCGGACGGCGAGCACGATCAAACTCGCCGTGATGGTCGAAGCCTTCGCGCGCGTGGCCGAAGGCAAAGCGAAGTGGACGGACGAACTCGTGCTCGACAAGTCGGTGAGGTACGCAGGCTCCGGCGTCCTTCAGGACTTGGGCGACGGACTGCGTCTGACTCTGCGCGACGCCGTGACGCTGATGATGACGGTGAGCGACAACACCGCGACCAACATGGTTCTCGACTACCTGACGACCGACGCCGTGAACCGCCGCATGGAGTCGCTCGGCTTCGCCGAGACGCGCATCATGCGCAAGGTCGGCGGCGGCGGCGACAGCGAGGAGGGGAAGAAGGAAGAGAATCGGCGCTTCGGCCTCGGTCGCTCGAGTCCGCACGAGATGGCGACGCTCGTGGAAAAGCTTGAGCGCGGCGAGGTCGTCAGCCCCGCCGCGTCGAAGGAGATGATCGAGCTGATGAAGCGCGAGCAGACGAAGGACGGCATCTGGCGCGAGCTTTGGAACGTCCCGACGGCGACGAAGGCGGGCGCGCTCGACGCGCTGCGGAGCAACGTCGGCATCGTCTATCACCCGCGTGGCCGCATCGCCCTCGCCGTCACCTGCGACGACATGCCGCAGCAGAACTGGACTGCCGACAACCCCGCGCTCCTCCTGATGTCGCGCCTCTCCGAGATCATCATTGACGGACTCGGCAAATAACTCGTGTCATTGATTCGCGGCTTTACGGCATAAGCTCGACGGCCTATGCCTTGAGACGACGTGCTTTTGCCATAATCTCACCATCTCAAAACATTATCTGGCGAAATTACTTTATAGGCATGACGGCTTATAACGTAAGATGATGCGCTCAAGTCATACGCGCATCATCTTATGACATAAGCGCAAGAGCATATGACGTAAGATGGCCCGTCTATAAGATAAGATTGCGCGCTCAAAGGATAGGTGTCCATGTTTACGAGCAAAGCATCCGGGCGAGTGTTTAAGAGGGACACTTTTTTCATTAGGGCGAGGGATTTTGCCGCGAGAGCGCCGGCTTGGGTCTTTCGCCTTCGGGACGTAAAATTAAATGAATGGCAAATCCTTCAAGACGACTGGCGGAGAACGTCGCGGGCGACTTCTACGTTGACGACAGTTGCATTGACTGCGACGCGTGCCGGCAGATCGCGCCCGCGGTCTTCCGCGACCACGGCGAGCAGTCGAGCGTCTTCCACCAGCCGGAGACCGACGAAGAAGTCCGCCGCGCGTTGATGTCAATCGTCGCCTGCCCGACCTCTTCCATCGGCACGACACGGAAGTACGACGCGCGCGCCGGCGTCGAGGCGTTCCCCGAATTACTCGACGGGAACGTTTACTACTGCGGCTTCAACTCCGAGTCGAGCTTCGGCGCGTGGAGCTACCTCGTCGTGCGTTCGGAAGAGGACGGCGGCAACGTCCTCGTTGACTCACCGCGGTTCACGCGCCCGCTCGTGCGGAAGATCGAAGCGATGGGCGGCGTCCGCACAATCTTCCTCACGCACCGCGACGACGTTGCGGATCACGCGAAATTCGCGAGCCACTTCGGAGCGACGCGCGTTATGCACGCGGACGACAACGCCGCGCGCTTCGGCGTCGAGCGAGTCGTCGAAGGCGACGACGCCGTGCGGCTCGACACAGACCTCGTCGTCATCCCCACGCCCGGCCACACGCGCGGCCACGCCGCCCTGCTCTACAAAGACAAGTACCTCTTCACCGGCGACCACCTTGCATGGTCGCCGACCCGCAACACGCTAACCGCCTTCCGCAGCGTGTGCTGGTACTCGTGGGCCGTGCAGACTCGTTCGATGGAGAGGCTTCTGGATTACAGCTTCGAGTGGGTCTTGCCCGGCCACGGTCGAATACACCACGACACAGCCGAAGAAATGCGTCGGCATCTTGTGCGATGCGTCGAGTGGATGAAGTTAGTCCGCTAGGCAGATATACCTTCAGTCGCCGTAGGCCGAAGCCTGCTCGCCGCCGTGCGTGCGGCTGATTTGAAGGACGCTGGCGTCAATCATGTTCAAGCCCTTGGTCGTCTCGAAGCCGGGGACGATCTCCTTCTCAAGCGGCTTCATGCCGGTGCGGTCGCGCCTGCGGCCCGTGAAGTCGAGGTAGAGCTTGCGTCGGAGCAGTCGGTCGGGGACACCGGCGAAGCGGTAGAGCGGGTACTTGATGCCGTCGCCGAAGAGTTTGCGTCCGAGCATGTAGTAGTAAAGGGGCACGCCGAGCGAGAACTTCGTCGCGGCGCGCGTGCGCGTGTACCAGAATTCGAGGTTGTACTTCCAGCAGGTGAAGAAGAACTCCCACTGGAGGTCGGTCATCTCGATCAGCTTCGCGCTCTTCTTCGAGGCCATGCGCGTGTCTTCGAGCGGGACGAAGAAGGTCGGCACAATCGTGCCCTTCATGTCGCGCAGGTCGGAGAGCAGGTCGAGCGACTGCTTCGTGTCGTCGTCCGTCTCGCCCGGCAGGCCGATGATGAAAGTGCAGAAGGGGAACCAGTTGTGACGGTTCAGAATCTCCATGCCCTTCACAACAACGTCGCGCCACTGGTGCGCCTTGTACGGGTAGGCTTTGCCCTTCATGAAGGTGTTGAAGAGGCGCGGGCTTCCCGTCTCAAGCCCGATGATCGGGTCAATACAGCGCTTGTCGGGGTCGGTTGACTCGGCGTGCTTGACGTGCGAGTAGGGGACTAAGAGCGGCGTCAGGCGCTCGATGATCGAGGGGTCTTTGACCACCGGGGCCATCGTGATGTGCGAGGTCTGGATGGTCTCCACACCGGGCACGGCCTTGATGCCGCGGAAGAGTGTTTCGAGCGCGGGCACGTTCGGCGTGAAGTTCGGCAGTTGCTCGTAGAGGAACATGTCCTCCGACGAGATCATGATCTCGTTCGCGCCCTCGCGCGCGTTGACTTCCGTCGAGGCGATGATGTGCTCCAGGGGGAACGAGCGCCCGACCTTCGTCGCGGGCGAGCAGAACTGGCAGCCGCGACCGCAGCCGCGCGTGATCTCGACGACGCCGAAGGTCGAGCGGTGGCGCACGACCGGAATCTCTTCGACCGAAGGCTGCATCGTCTTCGGGATTTTAACGATGCGTTCTAAGGTCGGGTCGCCAGCGATGATGCGCCGGAAGAGTTCGCCGAAGACGCGCTCGATCTCGCCGTCAATCAGGTAGTCGATCCTGAACTCGTCGAGCCTTCCGGCCTGCTCCAACTGCCACGCGCCGGGGCCGCCGACGACGATCTTCGGCCTGTACTTCTCGATGACCGGGTGCGTGACGATGCGTATGAACTCGTGCGCGTTCAGGGGCATCAGGCTCGCGCCCGCGAGCTTCGAGTAAACGTCCGTGGCGTAGGAGATGCCGAGCGGGTTGTGCGCGTGAATCGCGAGGACGCGCGTCTCCGGGCCGACGAATTTTTCGAGGTTCTCGACGTAGCAGGTGACGACATCTTCCTCGGCGTACTCGCGCAGCAGCAGCGTCTCGACCATGCGTAGTCCGTTCGGGACGTACTTGGCGCGCCCGTCGGGCCAAGACTCGTTGACGAGCGACTCGGGCGGGATGAATTGCCGGCTGTACTTCTGCGGGATGGTCGCCGAGAGCATCTGCTGCCAGATGCTGTGGTGCCATTCGCTCGCCTCGGAGTTGGAGGCGGCGAGAACGATCAAAGGGGAAGCCATAAGAGTTGAGTCTGCGCCTCTCTCGGTGATCTCAAGTCGAATATCGGGCCGCCGGTTTAAGCAGGGCGGGCGGGGTTTACAAGCTAAGTGGGCGACCCCGCCGCGTGTCCGACAAAATTAAAACAGGCGGCGCAATTTTAACATCGGCCCGGAAATTGGCAAGGCGCAAGTGACGGAAAGAGTCTGGGTTTCGGTGGCCGTGCCGTCACGGCGTCCCGCCGAGTTGCTGCCGGAAAGACTCAAGCTCAGGACTCTGCGGCGCGAGCTTCGCCAGATGCTCGACCGCGTCGCTCGCCGTCGCCTTGTCGCCCTTCTTCAAAGCGGCGGCGGCAATGTTCTTCCAACTGTTAACGTGGTTCGGGTCAACGGCGACCGACTTGCGGTACTCGGCGATGGCGCGGTCGTAGTCGCCGCGCATGAAGTACGTGTTGCCGAGGTCTGTGCGAACGTCGGGCGAGTCGGGCTTGACGGCGAGCGCGCGCTCGTAAAAGGTCGCGGCTGCCGTCAGGTCGTTGGCGTCATATTTTACGTTGCCCATCTGCGAGAGCGCGTCGAAGTCGTTGGGCTTGATGGCGAGCGCGCGGTTGTAGTAGAGCGCGGCCTTGTCGAAGTCGTGAAGGTTGTAGAAGACGCTGGCGGCGTCCGCCTGCGCCTGAAAGTCCTTCGGGTTGCGGTCGGCCTTGTCCATCGCCGACTGCGCGTCCGCCGAGGTCGAGGCGGCGGACGGCTGCGCCGGGGCGGAGTCGCCCGCGTCCACGTCAACGCCCGCGACGTTCGGGTGGCCGGGCGGGAGTTTGCCGCTCGCCTGCTGTTCGGAGTTGAGCGGGCCGGCGGCGACGCTCGAAGCGCGCGGCGCGGACGCGACCGTCGCGCCCGGTCGCGTGACCGAGTTCGCGACGAAGAAGCCGACGGCGAAGCCGAGCACGACGCCGAGGACGCAGTAGAGAATGTTCTTTGACATGACGGGAAGCGGAAACCTTCAAACAAAAATCGAGGCGGAATGATAGCACACGGAGGCGGATTTCAGAGTCTTCGGACAGAACCTCACAACGCGCAAGCAAGGGTTAGCATATGAGCAGCGCCAACTCCTTTTGCCTGTCTTGCAATTGCGGCAGGCTGTAAACAAAGGCGAGGTCATGCCAAATCAGGCGCGGTTCGTACCGTGAATCTCCCTCCCTTGTGACGAGCGCCTGCACTCCCTCGGGGCCGAACTCCGAGTACGTCACGTCTATGATGAAGTTGCGACAGACGACCCACATATGCGGCCTGCCTAGACGCTTCCCCTGCACTACCCTCGCCGGGGTGCCGCGGTCGGTCAGCGATTGCGCGAGGGCGAGTGAACATAGGTCGCACACATCGCGGAGACCTTCCCGCCCCCAGACTTCTTCCGCCTTGCGGCGAATCCCCTGCGCCACAGCCGCGACCTCGTCCGCCCGCCCTTCATCCGCCCGACCAGCGTCATTCATTCCCGCACCATACGTGATTGTCACTACATTATAGCCCTCCCGAACCCTCTGACGACTAGCTTGCGAAAAAGGGAGGCGGGAGGGTATGTTTCTTCCAGCCGGATAACGATCCCGCTCGGACAATATTTGCGAGGCCGCTGTCACCCGGATATGTCATTGCAGCGCAATATACCATCACTCGACGGGCTACGCGCAGTCTCCATCTCGCTGGTCATTCTCAGCCACGTCGTCATCGCGTTCGTGCCGCTGCTCCCGCCGCGCGGCCTGCCCGCCGCGACTTTAAGCCTGTTGGAGTTGGGGCACCTGGGCGTCACGGTCTTCTTCGTGATCTCCGGGTTTCTGATAACGTCACTCCTGCTGCGCGAAGAGCGCATCAACCTGTCGGAATTCTATTTCCGGCGGACGCTCAGGATATTTCCCCCATATTATTTCTACCTGTTGGTAATCCTCGCGCTGACGCTGGCCGGATATTTACAAATATCCGGCGCGAGCCTGCTCGCGGCCTTCACCTACACGACGAACTACTTCATATACCTCGCGGCGAAGGATTATTGGTACGTCGCCCACGGATGGTCGCTCGCCGTGGAGGAGCAGTTTTACCTGCTCTGGCCCGCCACGCTTTTATTGCTTGGCCGCCGTCGGGCGCTGTGGGCGATTGGCTTCGTGCTGGCAGCCTGCCCGTTGATTCGACTGATCTACAAGTTGCATGACCCTTCACTCCCGACAGACTTCTACACCTTCGAGACGGTGGCCGATTCGCTGGCGAGCGGATGCCTGTTGGCGGTGAGCCGCGCGTGGCTTCACGAGCGGAGTTGGTATCAGCGGGCGCTGCAATCGAGCGCCGTCGGGCTGTCGGCCCCGACTGCCGCGCTTCTGATCCATCTGCTCGGAAAATTTCCCGTGCTGCTACCTTCGCTTCTCTTCGTCGGAATCGGCATCACCGTTCAGAACGTTTGTATAGCCTTCTGCCTCGACTGGTGCGTGGCAAACTATATGGGTCGGGCCGGGCGGATTTTGAACTCGCGCCCGCTCGTTTTTGTGGGCGTCATCAGTTATTCGCTCTACCTCTGGCAGCAGCCTTTTCTCAGTCCGACGTCGAGCCTGCCGCTCGTCGCGAAGCTCATACTCGTGTTCGCGGCTGCCCTCGGTTCCTACTACCTGATCGAGAAGCCGGCCTTACGACTCAGGCGGCATCTCAGCGGGCGGTCGCGTAGTCGTGCGACCGGGGGCGCGGCGCGGCTTGCGGACGTGTGAGCAAGCTGTAACGCGTGAAGGGTGTATAATAAATCGAAACGAAAAGCGGCGCTTTGGTCGGGCCGAATTCGAGTTGCCGTCAAAGGCGGCTTTGGTTATTATTCGTGGCGAAACCTGTTCTGCGTCACGACGCAAGTCGCCCCGAACCTTTCTGCCGTGGCCTTTTTGAAATACGCAACACAGAACAATGTCAGCAATCGAAGAGACTAAACCCCAAGTCGCTGTGCCGAAAGCTCCCCCGGCTGCCGCCGCGCCCTCGCTCGTCACGCGCGGCCTGAACCTGCTCAGCTCCGTCCGCTTCGGCGTCACGCTGCTCGTACTGCTCGCCGTCGCCTGCATGATCGGGATGCTCATCGTGCAGCAGAACGTCGAGGGCTTCGACAAGTATTTCACAGACCTGACGCCCGCGCAGAAGTTCCTCTACGGCAAGCTCGGCTTCTTCGACATCTACCACGCGTGGTACTTCAACCTCATTCTGCTCGTCCTCTCGCTCAACATCGTTCTGGCCTCGATTGACCGCTTCCCGTCGGCGTGGAGCTACATCAAAAAGAAGAAGCTCGACGCCTCGGCGCACTGGCTCCGCGGTCAGGAGCAGAGCGCGAGTCTCAAGCTTGAGGACGCGGGCCGCGAGACGGTCGTCGAGCGAGTCTCGTCGGCCTTCGCCGCGAACCGTCTGAAGGCGAAGGTGACGGAGAAGAACGGCAAGACGTTCGTCTTCGGCGAGAAAGGCGTGTGGAACCGGCTCGGAGCATACGCCGTCCACGTCGCGCTCCTCACGATCTTCTTCGGCGCGTTCCTGACCTCGGAGTTCGGCCACACGGGCAGCATGGGACTAGAACCCGGCCAGACTTCCGACGAGATGAGCGAGACCGTCTTCAACGTGGATCAGGTCTCGCAGGAGTCGTTCCAACTCCCCTTCAAGATCGAATGCACGGACATCGAGCAGAAGCTGATACGCAAGGAGGGCGCGATCACCTCCGACAACACGCTCGACTGGCTCACGCGCATCAAGATCAAAGACCCCGACTACGGTGAACGCGAGGCGCTCGTCCACCTCAACGCGCCGTATGACTACCGCGGCTACCGTCTCTTTCAGGCGAGCTTCATCGCCGACGGCAAAGCGCGCAGCATCAGGCTCCGCGTCACGCCGCAGCAGGGCGGCGCGTCCCAGGACATAACCATCCCGCGCAACGGCAAGACGCGACTTGCCGACGGAACGCTCGTCGAGTTCAAAGACTTCAGCGCGAACTTCACCGTCGGCGGCAACAACGCGAACGCCGAGGAGGGCGTTTACACGAACCCGGCGGCGACGCTCTCGGTCACGCCTCCGGGCGGGGCGGCGACCAAAGCGTTCGCCTTCACGCCGGAGATGGCCGAGCGCGCGCCGTTTGCGAAGCAGCCCGTGGCGGGCTACACGTGGCGGCTCGTTGATTTTGAGAAAGCGCCGAAGGCGCACGTCCTCTCGATTCAGAAAGACCCCGGCTCGGCCATCGTATATCTCGGGTTCGCGCTGCTGGGGCTGACGTTGTTCGCGGTCTTCTTCTTCTCGCACGACCGCGTCTGGGCGCTCGTCGAAGAGAAGGCGGGCGCGTTTGAAGTCGTCGTCGGCGGAAACACGAATCGCAATCATCTTGGCTTCGGCGACCGTTTCAAAAAGCTGGTCGCCGACATCGGCGGTGAACCTTTTGAGGTGAAAAAGGCATGAGCGAAGTCATGAAGCAGCCGGCGGTCATCGAAGCGCCGGACATCAATCTGAAGAGCGCGAAGCTCTCGTCCTACCTGCCCGCGATGATCGCCTTCGCGGGCGCTGGGCTGCTGACGGTTCTGCGCTGGAAAGTCGGGCCGGAGCATTTCAGCTCCGACGGCGCGCTGATGATGCTGGCGCTCGCGGCCTACCTCATCGCGGCCACGTTCTACCTGATGAGCCTGTACGCGCCGTCGCCGCTCTTCGAGAAGATCGGTGTAAGTACGGCGACCGTCGGCGTGATGATGAATCTGGCGAGCTGGCTCACGCGCTGGATCGCCTACCGCGAGCACGACGTTGCCATCTGGATGCAGCAGGGCAAGCCGCAGTCGGATTGGCCGTGGCTGTTCAGAAACATCCCGTTCTCGAACCTCTACGACCTCTCGCTCGCGTTCGCGTTCGGCGCGGGCGCGACGACGCTGCTGATAGCGCACCGCAAAAACTTCCGCTTCCTCGGCGCGGTCTCGCTGCCGCTCGCGGCGCTCGTGCTAACGCTCGCGCGCTTCATCGGCGACGACATCCTCGGCCTTCAGCCCGTGCTCGACTCCTACTGGCGACCGATTCACGTCGGCATCGCGTCGCTCTCTTACGGCATCGCGATGGTCTGCTTCGCGTCGGCGGTCGTCTTCCTTCTGAAAGACGGCGTGAAGACCGAGGCGATGGCCGTCTGGTCGAGCATCTTCGCCGTCGCCGTCATCGCGACCATCGGCGGCCCGCTCGGCTCGTTCCCGGTCATCACGACCGGGACTTATTCTGTCCTGACGTTCCTGCCGCCGCGCGCGCCGCTCCCGCTCCGCGGGGACTTGCCATACGTCGGATGGCTTCTCATCGCCGCCGCGATTCTGCTCGCCGGAGTCGTCGCGCTCTTCTGCATGTACCTCTTTAAAGGAGACGAGCGCGCGAAGCGTCTGGGCCATCACGTGCTGAAGGCCGCGCTCGTCGCGCAGGCTCTCGCAATCGTCGTGCTGGTGTGGCAGGTGAAGACGATCAAGCAGGTTCAGGTCTGCGAAGGGCCGCGGCCCGCGGAGACGGCGTGCATCGGCACGGACAAGTTCTACGGCTTCTGGAAGGAGATGGCCCTGCGCGAGGGCGGGAGTCCCGCGCAGGTCGCCGCAGTCCCGCACGAAGAGGCCGAGAAGCGCGCGGCGGATTACGTCAGCCAGAATCAGGGCGAGATGTTCCTGAGCCTGAACGCGAACCCGGTCGAACTCGCGGCGCTCATCACGGCGCTCGCGGGCACGCTCTTCGTCATCATCTTCAGCTTCGACACGGAGAAGCTCCGCGCGGCGCTGCCCGACAAGGAGAAGATTGATAGCCTGATGTACAAGACCGGCGGCATCACTTTCGCCGGACTCGCGCTCCTTTTGATGACGGGGGCGGTGTGGGCGAACGAGTCTTGGGGTCATTACTGGCAGTGGGACTCGAAGGAGACCGGCGCGTTCGTCGCGTTCCTGACATACGGCGGCTTCCTCCACATACGCATCTCGCGCGGCTGGAAGGGTCGCTCGTCGGCCTACTTCGCCATCGTCGCGTTCCTGCTCATCGTCTTCACCTACCTCGGCGTCAGCTACCTCCTGCCGGGGATGCACTCTTACGCTTGAGAAAGTGATGAGTGATGAGTAATGAGTGATGAGTCGAAAGCTTCTCGCCTTTGACTCATCACTCATCTTTACTTAGAAAATGACCAGAGAGAACGTCCTTTTCGCCATCATCGGCCTGCTCTTCGGATACCTCGTCGCCTTCCACCTCGTCGTCTATGTGAACCAGAACCAGCCCGCGCGCGTCGCGTCGGCGTCGGCGGCTGACTCTTCGGGCGACCTCCCGCCTGATCACCCCGCCGTGCCGTCGAACGACGTGAAGGACAGGCAGCGCTTGCAGTCGGCTGCCGAGCGCGCGGCGCAGACGGCTCGACAAGACCCGCAGAACTTCGACGCGCAGATGGCCGCGGCCAACGCTTACTTCCAGGCTGAGGCCTTCGATCAGGCCATCGAGTTTCTGACGCGCGCGAACAAACTAAAGCCCGACGACTACGACACGATGGTGCGCCTCGGCAACGTCTATTCCTCCGCCGAGAAGTTTGACGACGCGGAGAAGTGGTACAAGGCCGCGCTCGCGAAGAAGCCCGACGACTGCGACACGCGCTCCGAGCTTGCGCTCACGTACTACCTGCGCACGCCGAAGCAGACCGACAAGGCGATTGCCGAACTCAAACACAGCCTCGAAATAAATCCGAACCACGTGCCGAGCCTCCACAACCTCTCGCTCATGCTCATCGAGCAGAGGCAGTTCCCCGAGGCCGAGGCGATGCTCGCCAGACTTGAGAAGGCCGAACCCGGCTACGAGCAACTGCCGCAGTTGCGCGAAGAGTTGGACAAGGCGAAGCGCGGCGCTTCGCCGGACTCCGACGACAAGTCGCCGAAAAAAACGCAGGGCGACTGAAGAAAAATCTTCTCTCAGGCTCGAAGTCGTGGTAGAAGGCTTCGGACGGAAATCCCGGACGTGAGGAAAATATGAGACCCGACAGGCTTATGTTTTCGCAGACCTTCGCGCTCGCCTTCATCATCCCGCTCGCCTTCGCGGTCGCCGGCGCGCAGACGCCGAACGGCACTTGCAAGGTGAACACGCCCGCGGGCGTGAAGGTCGAAGCGCAGGCGTCGCCCGACGTGACGACCGGCATCAAGATCACCGTCACCGGCGCGGACGGGAAGCCCGTCCAGCGCCAGCGCTTCTTCCTCCTTTCGCGCAGCGCAGCGGCGAGCGGACTCGACTACGCCTCGGCCCCGAAGCACGCGGACTTCCTCGCGGGCGCGACCCCGCCGCCGAGCCAGCAGCTACGCGACTGGGTCGCCAAGCACGACTGCGACACGCTCTACTGCCCCGACTACGAGAACGACTACGCCGAGGCCGTCAAGACCGTGCCCGAATTCAAGCAGGCTTACGAAGAGGGGCAGAAGAAGTACCACAGCGACCGGCTCGCGCTCGCGTGGGTGATGGACAACTTCCCGCTCAAGAGCGTCAGAACCGACTACTACAAGCGCAAGAAGGCTTGGCTCGAACAGGCCGCGCAGAAGGCCGGACCCCTCTCCTCTGTGATGACGGACGAGAAAGGCAACGGCTATTTCCTGAACGTCAAGGTCGGGAGCTATTACGTCTCGAACCTCCTGCCGCTCGACGCGGGCGGTGTCCTCTGGGACTGTCAGGTGACGGCGATACCGCCGATACCGAACCAGCTCAATTCCGTGACCGTCGTCTTGAGCGCCGCGAAGCAGACGGCCTCGCTCGCGCGGCCTTGAGCGCGCGCTCGAAAACTTTTTTGCAAGCGCCGGAGCGGGCGCGCACGCGTGCGGAGAAATTTGTTGTCAGACAAAAGCCAACTGTGCTACAACCCGCTTCAGGCATTTCAAAGTTTCTTGTCTGAGCACTGCCGTCAGGCCGCCACGCAAGTTTAGGTTTGAAGTTTGACCGCGAACCCGAACGGCGAAACTTGGGCCGAGTTTGCCCCGCAGGTCTGGATGAAGCACCGAACACTGAAGCTCGCGACGCTGCTCCTCGTAGCCACGGCGGCGTTCGTCTGCCCGCGCTTCGCCGCCTCCGCGGCGGGCGGGAAGGCGGAACCCGCACAGCGACGCGCGCCCGGCGTTGACTATTCGAAGTTCGCGCACGATGTCCCGCAACACCAGAAAGACTGCGGCTCGTGCCACAAAACGCCGAGCGCCAACTGGCAGCAGGCGCGCGCGAAGGACGACGCATACCCCGACATCACCGACTACCCCGAACACGTGTCGTGTCTCGAATGCCACCGCCGCCAGTTCTTCAGCGGCGCGCGGCCCGCGATCTGCGCGGTCTGTCACACGGTCGTCTCGCCGCGTTCGGGCGAGCGCTTCCCGTTCGAGAATCCGATTGAAGCTTTCGCGAAGTCGCCGAAGGCCGCGAGACACACAGAGTTCGCGATCATCTTCCCGCACGACCGCCATCAGGACGTGATGGCCCGCCTCATGCCGCCCTTCGCGAACGCGGGCGGGTTCGGCTTCGTCCGCTCTTCGTTCGAGCCGCAGGCCCAGACGACGACCCAGGCGCAGACGATAACGCAGGCGCAGGCGACGCCGATTGACAACTGCTCGCTCTGCCACAAGACCTACGAGCCGGAGGGCGACTCGCCCGACGAGTACGTCTCGAAGCCCGCCGCCGCGCTCCCCGAGAACGACCTCCACATCGAGGCCTTCTGGCTGAAGAAGGGGATGCTGAAGACGACGCCGAGCGGTCACGCCTCTTGCTTCAACTGTCACTATCAGGACGGCGGCGAGAAGCCTTACTCGTCGGACTGCGCGGGCTGTCACCAGCTAACGCCTTCAGCGCCGCGCGCTTCGAGAGGCGCGGCCCCCGTTCCGAACACGCCCCCGCGCGATGCCGACCTGAGCAATCCTTCGGTGAAAGGTGTCACCGACCCGGACGTACTCGCCGACTTCGCGCAGCGCCGCGTCGCACGCTTCCGGCACGAAGTCCACGACCACATGACGAAGGTCGGCTGCACCTCCTGCCACATCACGATCACCGCGGCCAGCAAGATAAACGCCGACACGCTCTACGTGCCGATTCAGACTTGCGCGCCCTGTCACACGGGGACGAAAGCGCCGAAGAACATCATCTTTCAAGAGGTCGAGCAGCGGAAGAAGCCCGACGGCGCGAGCTACGTGTGCGCCAAGTGCCACATGAACTACGGCAAGCAGCCGACGCCGAAGTCGCACAGCGACCTGTTCGTGAAATGACGTGGCTCGGTCCACGCGGCCAGAAGCCGACAGAGTTTTGAGAATGGAGAGGGAAGCGCAAAATCAAAAAGCCGAGGCGCAAGCCGTCGCCGTCGCGAGAGGCATCGCCGCCGGCGGCACCGCCGACTCGCGCTCGAAACGACGCGCCGCCGCGCTCGCGCTCGTCGTCGCGTTCGCCGCCGTCTTCGTCTCGGTTGCGGTGCGCGGACTCGTCGCGAAGGCCGACGCCGTGTCAGCGCCTCCCGCGGGTTTGAATGACGCGAGCACCGCGGCGGCGGTCGCGCAAGGCGCGCGGAGGTTCTCGCACGCGATTCGACAACACGCCTCTGTCGGCTGCGACTCGTGCCACGTGCGCTCGGCAGACCCGCACCCGCACCTGCCCGGACACAAAGCCTGCATCGAGTGTCACGCGACGGACTTCACGACGCCGGGGAGTCCGCTCTGCGCCGACTGCCACACGAACGTCGAGTCGAACAACCCGCCGCTCAAAGCCTTCCCCGGTCTGATCGACTTCGGGATGCGCTTCGACCACGCGACGCACATGAAGGGCGGCGCGAAGCCCGAGCGCGGCTGCTCGTCATGCCACGTCCCCATCCGCCGCGGCGCGGCCCTGAACATCATCGGCGGGTTCACGGCGCACCAGTCCTGCTACCAGTGCCACTCGCCGACCGCCTCGGCGGGCGGGCGCAGCATCGCGACGTGCAGCCTCTGCCACGCGCTCGGCAGCTACTCGCGACCGGGCGTCGGCGCGAAGGCTTACACGGTCGGGTTCAGCCACGCGCAGCACGGCGCGCGCCAGGGCCTGAGCTGCGAAGAGTGTCACCAGGTTCACGCGGGCGCGCCGCAGACGAGGCAGGTCTCGTCGCCGCAGCCGACGCAGCACTTCGGCTCGGCGCGCGGCGCGAGCTGCATGACCTGCCACAACGGCAGGCGCACGTTCGGCGGCGACAACTTCGCCGACTGCAAGAAGTGTCACACGGGCCAGACGTTTAAGCTCTGACCCGGCGGCGCGGGAAAAAGTTTGACAGCCTCCGGCGGCGCGTCTATCATTCCCGCACTCCCCGGACGCAGTCAGCTTTCGTCGGTTCGACGCCTCGCCGCAGACTCGCGTTCGTTTCCCCGCAGAAGCTATTTTGAAATTCGGACAAGGACGGCTTTCAAGGACAAGCGACCATGAAACTTCTTTTCGTATCCGCCGCGCTCGCGTGTTTCCTCTGTCTCGTCATCGGCTGCAACTCGAAGGCGCTCAAGTCGAGCGCGGGCGCTCTCGTCGCCGACGCAAAGACCCCGCAGGACGTTTACAAGCTCTCGACCGACCCGAAGGTGGACAAGGGCAAGGCGCTCGCCGTCACCTTCAACCACCTCAACCACTCGACGAAGCCGGAGTACAGC
>DASRCS010000265.1:0-33967 GCA_035652995.1 Pyrinomonadaceae bacterium | reverse complement strand
AAGAACGGCTGCGCGTTGAGCGCCTGCTCGAAGCCTCCGCCCGCCGCCTTGCCCGTCGAGACGAACGTGTCGCCAGCGGCGAGTCCGCCCGCGCTGATGCGGACGGGCGCGTAGTCCGCGCCGCGCGGGGCGACGGGCGTGTTCGGCGTCGGATACCAACCCGACAGCGGGAGGAACTGCGCGCCTTCGGGCGAGAGCGACGCGAGTCCTGAGTTCTCGCCCACGGTCAGTTGGTAGTCGAGAGTCGCCGTGACCGTCCCGCCCGGCGGCACGCTCGAAGGAAGTTGTAGCTGCGCGGTCTGAAGCTTGAGCTTCGCGTCCCGGCCTAAGTTAACCTGCGCCGTCGCGCCGCCGACGCTCGCCGAAGTGACTTTCGCGTCCGGGTTGAGCCGCACGGTCAGAGTCCGCCCCGCGCCCGTGCCGACGTTTCGGACGTTGAGGACGGCGCGGGCCGAGAACGAGCGCTGCGGGCCGTCGGCGTTGACCGAGTTGACGGTGATGTCGTACTGCAAGACCTGCCACGCGGGCGTTCCGCCCTCTGCCGGCTGCTGTGCGCGCGGGGTCGCGAGCGGGATGAAGCTGATGGAAATAAGTAAGAGTGTGGCGAGACGTTTTTTCATGTCAGGCTTTTGTCGAGCGCAGCCGCGCGTCAGTGCTTCAGGCTGTTGCCGAGCCAGCCGAACGGCTTGTCAATGTTGAAGTAGAATTCATACTTGTCGTTCGTCTTCGGGTCAACCGCGTTCAGCTTGTCGAAGCTGTGCCCCTTTTCTTTAATCAGGGCCTGGCCCGTCGGCCTCAGGCCGAGCAGGTTCAGGAGCGTGTACTCCTCGTCGGTCGAGATGACGACGAAAGCCTTGTCCGTGCTCTTGCCGTCGCCGGAGTCCGTGATCGAGTGGATGAGTCCCTTCGCGACGAAGTTGTGGAAGTCCGCCTTTTCCGTGTCGCCCTTGCTGCGGTTCGCGATGTCGGCGACGACGTGCGCGTTGATGTCAACGTAGTTCTCTTCGAGAATCTTCGCCGACTGCTTCAAAGCCTCGTCCCACTTCTCGTCATTCAGCGCCGCGAACATCGCCTTCTGCGCGTCGCCGTCGCCGCCGTAGGGACTGTAATGCGAAGAGTCGGCGTAGGCCATCCGCAGCTCTTTGAAGTCAACGGTCTTGTCGCCGTCCTTGACCCTCTTGAGCAGCGCGTCATACGCCGCGTCGTTCTTCGACTTGTCCTCCGCGTGCTGCTTCTGGTTCGCGGCGGCGGGCGCGGGCGGCTCTTGCTCAGGCTTCTGCGCCGAGGCCGACAGAGGAAACGCGAACGACGTGACTAGAAGCGCGGCACTGACCGTGAGCTTCAGATTCATTTCTGTTCTCCGTCGTGGAAAGTCTCTCCGGCGTTTCAAGCCTTGACGGGTGCGTCGCGCCGGGCGAGTTCGTGCAGGTCGCGCAAGGTCGAGAGCAGCGCGGCCATGCGCGCGAGCGGCAGAGCGTTCGGCCCGTCGGAGAGGGCGCGCTCCGGCGCTTCGTGGACTTCCATGAAGACGGCGTCCACGCCGCAGGCGACTCCGGCACGTGCGAGCGGTTCGATGTATTCCGACTGCCCGCCCGTTGCACTGCCCAAGCCTCCCGGCAGTTGCAGGCTGTGCGTCACGTCGAAGACGACGGGCGCTCCGAAGCTTCTCATAATCGGAAACGAGCGCATGTCAACGACGAGGTTGTTGTAGCCGAACGTGAAGCCGCGCTCGGTGAGCAGAAGCTTCTCGCAGCCCGACGAGCGCGCCTTCGCGACGATGTTGCGCGCGTCCGAAGGCGCGAGGAACTGCCCCTTCTTGACGTTGACCGCGCGGCCCGTCTCGCACGCGGCGACGATCAGGTCTGTCTGCCGGCAGAGGAAGGCCGGGATTTGCAGAACGTCCGCGACCTCGGCGGCTTCGGCGACCTGCGAAACGTCGTGAACGTCCGTGAGCACGGGCAAACCCGTCTCGCCTTTCACGGCGCGCAGCGCATCGAGTCCCTCGCGCATTCCGGGGCCGCGATAGCTCGCGTGCGACGAGCGGTTCGCCTTGTCGTAAGAGGCTTTGAAGACGTAGTCGAGTCCGGCGTCGCGCGCGCGACTCTGGCACTCGCGCGCCATCATCAGCGCGTGCTCGCGCGACTCGACGACGCACGGGCCGGCGATGATCGTCAGGCGACCGTCGCCGAACGTCGCGCCGCCGACGTTGAAAGGTTTTATCTCCGACTGTTTTGAATCTTCACTCATCTCGAATCTTCAACGGCTGCTGTTCGTCTGTCCGTCCTGGCCCCTGTCCGCACTTCGCCCCGCGCGGCGGCGGAGGTCGCGCAGAGTGTTCTCGGCCTTGAAGCGGTTCGGGTCGTTCGGTGCCTGCTTCAGAAAAGTCTCGAACTCGCCTATCGCGTCTTCGGGCCTGTCCGCCTGCTGGTAGAGCAGTCCGAGGTTGTAGTGCGCGTAGGCGAAGTCGCCGCCGCGCTCGTTGATCGCCTCGCGGAAGGCCGACTCCGCGCCCGCGTAGTCCTTCTGCTGCGCGAGCGCGACGCCGAGGCGGAGTTGCGAGTCGGGGTCGTGGCCGCCGCTCTGCTCGATTGCCTTGCGGAGCGCGTCCGCCGATTCCTGCCAGCGCCCCATGTTGCCGAGCACGACGCCCGTTTGATAGTAAGCGTCGGCGTAGTTGCCGCCGCTGCTCACAATCGCGTCGTGGTACGCGGCGAGAGCCTTCTCGTTCTCGCTCTGTTGCTGGTACGCGAAGCCGAGGTTGTACTGCGCGACGGGGTAGTTGCCGCCGCGCTGCTCGACTGCCTTTTGGAACTCTTCGGTCGCCGCGGCGAACTGGCCCTTGAGCATGAGCGTGCGACCGAGCCGGTTGTGCGCGCTCGGAAAATCGGGTTGGAGCGCGACGGCCTGCTGGAAATTTTTGATGGCGGCGTCGTAGCTCCGAATCGAGAAGAGGTACGTGCCGTTGTCGTAGTATTCGGCTGCGGTCTGCGGCTGCTGAACCAGCGAGCCGCGCGGCGTAGAGTCGGCGGTCGAGAGCGTCCGCCCCAACGTCTCGTCGGTGTCGTCCGCCTGCCGCGCCGCGACGCCCGCGCCGACGCCCGCGCGTCGTTCGTGCGAGCGCCAGAGCATCACCGAGCCGAAGACGATGACGGCGGCGGAGACGAGAAGCACCGCGAGCACTTGAGGCCGCGCCAGAGTTCTGACGAAGTCGCTCTCAAGCCACCTCGAAATCCAGCTCTCTCGAACCAGCTTGTCGGTGCTCTCGCCGGCGTATGCCGCGCCCTTCGACGCGAAAGACCCGGCGGGTGTCGCTCCAACTGCTTCCGCTTTTGAATTGACGACCGCGCCCGCGTCGGACATTGAATCCGTGACGTGCGGCCTGCCGGACGTGTCGCGCGCGTCGTCGTCGAACGTCGAGACTCCGGCCTCGCCCGTGTTGTTCGCGGCGCGGCTGCGGCGCAGGCGCTCGATGTCAATGACGAGACGGCCCGAAGGCGTCTCGGTGCCCGCGTCGCGAAGCGTCTCGATGGTCGGCGCGCTGAAGCCCGCGGAATGTTCGAGTCCGAGTCTTTCGGCGACCGCGAACAGCTCGCGCCGGAACTCGCCCGCGTCGCGCGGCCTGTCGTTCGGATTTTTTTCGAGCGCGTGCAGCACGACCGCTTCGAGCGCGGGCGGAATCGTCGGCACGATCTCGCGCGGCGGTCGCGGGGCTTCCGAAGAGTGCTTGAGCGCGAGCGAGAGCGGCGTCGCGCCCGTGAAAGGCGTCTGCCCCGTCAGCATCTCGTAGAGGATGACGCCGAGGCTGTACACGTCCGAGGCGGGCGTGAGCTGCGCGCCGTCGCACTGTTCCGGCGACATGTAGCGCGGCGTGCCGATCATCACGCCCGTGCCCGTCAGCGTCTCGTGCGGGCCGCCGTCGGTGTCTTCCGCCGCGACCTTCGCGATGCCGAAGTCGAGAACCTTGACGATGTAGGGCGCGTCGGGGCGCTGGACGAGGAAGATGTTTCCGGGCTTGAGGTCGCGGTGGATGATCCCGGCCTCGTGCGCGGACTCGACCGCCGCCGCGACCTGAAGCATGAGCGAGGCCGCACGCGCGGGGTCGAGCGGAGCCTCGCGCGCGAGAATTTCGCGCAGGGGCTTCCCTTCGAGAAGCTCCATGACGATGTACACAAGCCCTTCGCGCGTCTCGCCGAAGTCGGTCACGGTTACGGCGTTCGAGTGTTGAAGTCGTCCGGCGGCGCGCGCCTCACGGCGGAAACGCTCCTTCGAGACTTCGTCGGTGACGAGCCGTGAGTTCAAGACCTTGACGGCGACGGGGCGCTCGATGAGCAGGTGCGTCGCGCGATAGACGGTGCCCATGCCGCCCTCGCCGAGCCGCGAGTCGAGGCGGTACTTTTCGTCGAGTACGCGACCGACGAGCGGGTCTTTCGGCGCGACGTCTTTAACGGTCGCGTCGGCGCTGAGCGGCGAGCCGTCTTCGGGGCAGACGGTCACATCCGAGCCGAACTGCCGACCGCACTGCGGGCACTGGAGCATAAAGTTTCGCGGCGGGAGAGATGGTCAACCTCGAATGAATTTTACCGCAAAGCGCGCGAAGAATCCGCCGGAGGTCGCAAAGTTTTCCCCTGCGTCGCTCGCGGATTCTTCGCGCGCTTTCCGTTTAGCGATTCAGCCCTTTACTCCGTGTTCGGATTCCGTTCCGACTTGACCTCCGACTTCTCTTCCCTCTCCGTGCCCGGCATCGGCGAGCCTTCGGGCGGCTCGCCGTGAATCTTCGTGTTCGTGCTTTCGATATTCTCCGGCGGCTGGTGCTCGCCCGTCAGCGTGCCGTTCCCCAAATCTTCATCCATCTTAAAAGCCTCCTCGTTCGTCTCTTTTAATCGTCCCCGGCCAGAACCTGCGCGCGCTCGTGCGTCTGCACTTCCGCCTCGGCGGAATCCTCGACCGCGGTCTCGTCCCTCATGCGGTTACGGTACGCCGCGCGGACGAAAGACGCAAACAGCGGGTGTGGCGCGAGCGGCTTCGACTTGTATTCGGGATGAAACTGGCAGCCGAGGAACCAGGGGTGAACTTCTCGCGGAAGCTCGACCATCTCGACGAAGCGACCGTCCGTCGAGACCCCGCTGAAGACGAGTCCGGCGCGTTCGAGCTGTTCGCGGAACTCAGGGTTGAACTCGTAGCGGTGACGGTGACGCTCGCTTATCTCTTCGCGCCCGCCGTAAACCTCGCGCGCGAGGCTTCCCGGCGCAAGCCCACACTCCCAAGCGCCGAGCCGCATCGTCCCGCCCATCTCTTCGACGCCGACCAGATCGCGCAGCTTGAAGATGACGGGGTAAGGCGTCTCCGCGTCGAACTCGGTCGAGTCCGCGCCGGCGAGTCCGCAGACCGTGCGCGCGTACTCGATGACCGCGGTCTGCATTCCGAGACAGATTCCGAAGTACGGCGTGCGCGTCCGCCGCGCGTAAGAGATGGCGCGAATCATCCCCGCGACGCCGCGCTTGCCGAAGCCGCCGGGCACGAGTATCGCGTCGAAGTCGCGCAGGCGCTCCTCGTCCGCGTCTTCAATCAAGCCGTCCGACTCGACCCAGCGCACGTCAACTCTCAGGTTGTTCGCGACGCCGCCGTGCGTCAGCGCCTCGCGCAGAGACTTGTAGGAGTCTTCAAGCTCGACGTACTTGCCGACAATGCCGATGGTCACGCTCCCGGCGGAAGGCTCGCGCACGGTCGCGACGAGTTTGCGCCAGTCGCCCAAGTCTGCGTTCGGCGCGCGGTCTTGCAGTCCGAGCGCGTTGACGATTTGGTCGTCGAGTCCCTGCTCGTGGAAGGCGAGCGGCACGGCGTAGATCGTGTCAACGTCTTCGGCGGCAATGACGGCCTGCTCTTTGACGTTGCAAAAGAGCGCGATCTTCGAGCGGAGGTCGCGCGAGAGCGGTCGCTCCGAGCGGCACAGGAGGATGTCAACGGCGATGCCTATCTCGCGCAGGTCGCGCACCGAATGCTGCGTCGGCTTCGTCTTGAGTTCGCCCGCTGCGGCGATGTACGGCACGAGCGTCAGGTGAATGAAGACCGCGCCCTGCTTGCCGTCCTGGCGCTCTTCGTTGCCCATCTGGCGGATGGCTTCGAGGAACGGCAGGGACTCAATGTCGCCGACCGTGCCGCCGATCTCGACGATGACCACGTCGGTCTCTTCCTTCTCGGCGACGGCGCGCACCGCGCGCTTGATCTCGTCGGTGATGTGTGGGATGACCTGGATGGTCTTGCCGAGGTAGTCGCCGCGCCGCTCCTTCTCGATGACCGAGAGATAAATTCTTCCGGTCGTCCAGTTGTTCGAGCGCGACAGGCGCGCGTGCGTGAAGCGCTCGTAGTGGCCGAGGTCGAGGTCGGTCTCCGCGCCGTCGTCGGTGACGAAGACCTCGCCGTGCTGGAACGGCGACATCGTGCCGGGGTCAACGTTGATGTAAGGGTCGAGCTTGATGCACGTGACCGAAAGGCCGCGCGCTTCCAGAAGGCAGCCGATGGAAGAGGCCGCCAGACCCTTGCCGAGACTCGAAACCACACCGCCCGTCACAAAAATGTATTTTGGCATCGTCTCCCTCTCCGTCATTCGGCTTCAGACTTATTCCGCCGCGGCTCGTCGCCTTCGCCCTTCTTCTCTTCGTCGTTGTAGTAGCCGGCCTTCAAATCCTTCTGCACCTCGATGGCCTCGGCGGCCTTCGGGTTGACGAGCTTGTGCAGAGCGTTGATGCCCGCCATCGCGCCCGCGCTCGCCAGACCGCGCCCCTCGCGAACGCGCCGCTCGTATTCCTCTTCGCTCATCGGCTTCGCAGGCTTGCTCAAGTGCGACAGGCCGAACAGAGCGCCGACGACGACCAGCAAGAAGATTCCGAGTCCGATCCAGTCGCCCATAACATCAAGACTGAGGTTCCACAAACGCGCGCACGCGCCTCAAGTCCTCTTCGGTGTCAACGCCGATGGAGGGTGAGGCCGCCTCGACGACGCTTATCCGGTAGCCGTGTTCGAGGAAGCGCAGTTGTTCGAGCGACTCGGCGCGTTCGAGCGGCGTCTGCGGCCAGCGCGCGTATTCGAGCAGGAAGTCGCGGCCATAGACGTAAAGCCCCGTGTGCTTGCGAAAGGTCGCGAGCAGTTCCGGCTCGACTTCGAGCGCCGCGGCCAGAGAGCCGTAGCGCCGCGCGGCCTCGCGCGGGAACGGGACGGGCGAGCGCGAGAAGTAGAGCGCGCGGCCACGTTCGTCCACGACGACCTTGACGACATCGCTGCTCAGAACGTCCGAAGCGTTCTCAATCGGCTCGCACGTCGTCGCGACCGACGCCTCTTCGTCCGCGAGCAACGCGGCGACCGCGCGCTCGACCGTCTCCGGCGCGATGAGCGGCTCGTCGCCCTGCACGTTGACGATCACGTCCGCCTCGACCTGCGCGGCGGCCTCGGCCAGACGGTCGCTGCCCGAAGCGTGCGCGGCGCTCGTCATCAGAGCCTCGTGGCCCGCCTCGCGAACGGCGTCGAATATCCTTCGGTCGTCGGTCGCGACGATGGCGCGCGAGACGACGGGCGCGGCGAGCGCGCGCTCGACGACGTGCAGGATCATCGGGCGTCCCGAAATCTCAAGCAGGGGCTTTCCGGGCAGACGACTCGAAGAGTAGCGCGCGGGGATGATGGCGACGACGGAAGGATTTTTGTTCGGCGTGCCCGTGCGGTTCACGGGATTACAAAATAACCCAAGACGCGGCGGGTGACAAGGGAAAGCTGTCAGCGTTCAGCACTCAGCTTTCAGCTTTGCGTCTTCTTTGCAACCTTTGCACAGTCCTCTACAACCTTTGCGGTTAAGCCAGTCTCACTTAATCGCAAAGGCTACGATGAAGCACGGACGGCACAAAGGCTAAGGCTTAAAGCTGAGCGCTGAATGCTGAACGCTGACAGCTTCCTATCACTTGTCACCCGTCGCTTCGCTGGGCTACCATTCGGGCATCCGGTCACATGATTACGCCGTCGCAAACAAAGAGCAGGGGCGAAATCTCGCCGCCGCTCGCCGCCGCCGAAAGCATCCTTGATTTGGTTGGACGCACGCCGCTCCTGCGCCTTTCGCGTTTCGCGCCCGCGCCTTCGGCTGAACTCTTCGCGAAGCTCGAATACATGAATCCGGGCGGCTCGGTGAAAGACCGCGCGGCGCTCGGCATGATTCTCGACGCCGAGCGGCGCGGCGTCTTGAAGCCCGGCGCGACCGTCATCGAGCCGACAGCCGGGAACACCGGCATCGGACTCGCGCTCGTCGGAGTCGCGCGCGGCTACCGCGTCGTCCTCTGCGTGCCCGAAGGCTACTCGCGCGAGAAGATGAAGATCATGGAAGCGCTCGGCGGGCAGATCGAGTACGTGCCTGCCGAGGAAGGCATGGAGGGCGCGGTGCGGCGCGCGCGCGAGTTGTCAGCGGAGACCCCCGGCAGCTTCATCCCGCAGCAGTTCGAGAACCCCGCGAACCCCTGCTTTCACGAAGAGACGACGGCGCAAGAGATCATCGAGCAGATGGACGGGCGCATTGACGCGGTCGTCCTCGGCTGCGGCTCCGCCGGTTCGTTCACCGGCATCACGCGCGCGATTCGTAAGGTCAATCCCGACGTTTACTGCGCGCTCGTCGAGCCGGTCGGCTCGATTCTCGGCGGCGGACAGCCCGGTTTCTACAAGCTCGAAGGCATCGGACAGCGCGAGTTCATCCCGCCGAACCTCGAACAAGACGCCGCGTACGAAATCATCTCCATCGGCGACGCCGAAGCCTTCTCGACCGTGCGCGAGCTTGCGCGCACCGAAGGCGTGCTCGGCGGCGGCTCGACCGGCGCGGCAGCCGCCGCCGCCCGCCGCGTCGCGCAAAGACTCGGCGCGGGCAAGCGCGTCGTCACGCTCTTTCCCGACGGCGCGGAGCGTTACATGAGTCAGGGAATTTTTGACTAACGCGGAGTGATGAGTGATGAATGATGAACTGAAAGCAGGCTGTCTTTAATTCATCACTCATCACTCATCGCTCATCATTTAACTTATGGGATTTTCAACGACAGCAATTCACGCGGGCAACGAGCCGGACTCGGCGACGGGCGCGGTGACGGTTCCGATTTATCAAACGTCAACCTACGCGCAGGAAGGTCTGGGCAAGCACAAGGGCTTCGAGTACGCGCGCACGCAGAACCCGACGCGGCTCGCGGTCGAGCGCAACATCGCGGCGCTCGAAGGCGCGCGCTTCGGCTACGCCTTCGCTTCGGGGATGGCCGCGATTGACGCGACGCTCCGGCTCGTCAAGTCGGGCGATCACGTCGTCGTCAGCGACAACACCTACGGCGGGACGTTCCGACTCTTCAGCCGCGTGCTCGCCAACTACGGCATCGAGTTCTCGTTCGTTGACACGACCGACGTGCAGAACGTCGAGGCCGCCATCAAGCCGAACACGAAGATGGTCTTCGTCGAGACTCCGACGAACCCCGTCATGATGGTCACGGACTTGAAGGCCGTCTCGGACGTGGCACACGCTGTCGGAGCGCGCGTGGTGTGCGACAACACGTTCATGTCGCCGTACCTGCAAAGGCCGATGGAGTTCGGCGTGGACATCGTCGTGCACTCGACGACGAAGTATTTGAACGGCCACTCGGACAGCGTCGGCGGCATCGTCGTGCTGAACGACGAGCGCGACGCGGAGTGGATTCAGTTCATCCAGAACAGCGCCGGCGCGATCCTCTCGCCCTTCGACTCGTGGCTGGTGCTGCGCGGGACGAAGACGCTCGCCGTCCGCATGGAGCAGCACGACGCGACGGGCCGCAAGGTCGCCGCGTTTCTCGAAGAACACCCGAAGGTGCAGAAGCTTTACTATCCGGGGTCGCTCTCGCACAAGCAGCACGAGCTTGCCAAGCGGCAGCAGAGGGGTTTCGGCGGGATGGTCGCCTTCGACACGGGGTCGCTCGAAAACGCGCGCACTGTGCTAGAATCCGTGCGCCTTTGCACGCTGGCCGAGAGCCTCGGCGGCGTCGAGACCCTGATCTCGCACCCGGCGACGATGACGCACGCGTCCGTCCTGCCGGAGACGCGCGAGCGGCTCGGCATCACCGGCGGCCTCGTCCGCATCTCGGTCGGACTCGAAGACGCCGAAGACATCATCGCCGATCTCGACCAGGCGCTGGAAAAAATCAAGTGATGAGTGATGGGTGATGAGTGATGAGTAAAAGCGAACTGCTGCCGACTCATCACTCATCATTCATCACTCATCACTGAATCACCTATGTTCGTAGAGCTATCAGCCAAGACAAACGTCGGGCGCGTCCGTTCGGGCAACGAGGACAACTTTCTGCTGCTCGACCTCACGGGGCAGAGGGCCTGGACGGGGAGCGAGGGCGAGGTGCCGCCCGAAGAGATGAGTCGCTTCGAGGTCGGGCCGAAGGGCGTCGTGCTAGTCGTCTCGGACGGCATGGGCGGCGCGCTCGCCGGCGACGTGGCGAGCCGCATGGCGGTCGAGACCGTGCGCGACATGCTGACGGGTGGGGACGAAGGCGAGGCGGCCCGCGACCCCGACACGCCGCTCGTCGAATGCCTCCGCAACGCGACCGACTACGCGAACTTCGCCATCCACCGCAAGAGTCAGGAAGACCCGCATTGCAGCGGGATGGGCGCGACGCTGACGGCGGCGGCGATCACGGAGGACGGCGTGAGCTTCCTTCAGGTCGGCGACAGCCGCGGCTACATCATCCGCGGCGACCACATCAAGCTCGCGACGAAAGACCAGTCGCTCGTCCAGCAACTCGTTGACGTGGGGCAGATCAGCGAGCAGGAGGCCGAGACGCACATGTTCCGCAACGTCATCCTCCAGGCGCTCGGCGCGCAGCCCGAACTCTCGCCCGTCGCGGGCCGCGTCCACGTCTTCCGCGGCGACATGCTCCTGCTTTGCAGCGACGGACTCTCCGGCAAGCTCCGCGGCGACGACATCCGGCGCATCGTCGCCTCTTCGGACGGCGACCTCGCGCGGGCCTGCGACGCCCTCGTCAACGAGGCGAACGAGCGCGGCGGCGAGGACAACATCACCGTCGTCCTCGCCCGCCTCGGCGGCGACGACCTGCCCTCGCCCGACACCGACCGCATCACGGTCGAAGTCCCGCTCCTCGAAGGCGACGACACGATCACCCCCGAAGACGACACGACGGAACGCCTATGACCCGCAGGACTCTCGCGGCAGTCGCCCTGACCCTCGCGCTCGTCCTCCTCGGCGTCGGCGTCTGGGAGTCAATCCAACAACACGACGATGACGAGTACGTCCGTGCGGTCACGCGCGAGGTTCTGCGCGACGCGCCGGGCGACGACCTCGACGCGAAGGTCACGGCGATACGCGACTACCTCCGCACGCACGTCCGCGACATTTGGTTTTACGCCGACAGGCGGCCATTCTTCAGAGACACGGCGGCGGACACGCTGCGCGCGGGCAGGGGGCGATGCGGCGAGGCCACGCGCGCCTTCATCAACATGGCGCGCGCCGCCGGCATTCCGGCGCAGCGCCTCTACCTCGAAGGCGTGAAGTCGCACGTCGTCGCGCTGGTTGACGGCGCGGACGGCAGACGCATGATCGTTGACTCGGTGGACAACCCTTTCTTCGCGTCGAACGAGCCTCTGAGCAATCTGCCGCAGCACGTCGGTTTCACTTCCGCCTCGTCGCTTGAGTGGAGGCGTCTGGGGATTCTGCGGCGGCTGCCGTCGAACGAGTGGCGGCTCGGCCCGCTCGTCTATCTCCTCGAAAACCCGCACGCGCTCGTCGCCTGCCTCTCGTTCATCCTCTCGGCGGCGGGCCTCCTGCTCGCGGCGGCGCTCACGCGCAAGCTCCCACGCCCGCACCTGCGGCTTTTTCGCAGCAAGGTCACGAATCGAGTCGCCGTCACCGACGGCGTCGTCGAAGCCCGAATCGTTTAATTGATTTGAGTGTGAGCGCGACGGGTTACCGCGTCTTGCCTTCGCCGCCGTCCGTCAACTCTTGCGCGCGCCAGTCGGGCAGCGCGTCCGCGCGGCGGACGTAGATCGAAGCGCCCTGGAGCCGTTCGACGACGACGCGGTCTCCGGCTTCGAGCGGCGGCTCGCCCTCCGCCGGGTACGCAGTCCAGATCGAGCCGAAGACTTTGACCGCTCCCTCGTTCAGAGCGCCGCGGCTCGACGTGACGACCGTGCCGACCTTGCCCGGCAGCGACGAAGCCCCGACCTTCAGACCTTCAGGCTCGTCGCGGCGCGAGAAGTATTCGGCGAAGATCGTGCGCGAGAGCGCCGTGAGCGCCGAAGAGAGCGCGATGAAGACGACGAACTGCGCGGGGAAGCTCGCGCCGAGGAAGCTCGCGAGCGCGGCGACCAGAGCGCCGACGCCGAACCAGAGCAGGACGAATCCGGGCGTGAAGACTTCGGCGATGATGAGAATCACGCCGAGCACTGTCCACAGAATCCAGACGATTGAGTCGCCCATCTTGGGAGCTTCTAACCCTTCAGCATATTCTTCAGAACGAACCAGACGTTCGCGGGCCGCTCGGCCAGCCGCCGCATGAAGTACGGATACCAGGTCTTGCCGTAGGGCACGTAAACCCTCACGCCGTAGCCCTCGCGCGCGAGTTTTTCTTGAAGGTCGCGGCGGATGCCGTAGAGCATCTGGAACTCGAACTCATCCTTCCCGATGCCCTGCTCCCGCGTGTAAGTCTTCGTCGCCTCGATCATCCGCTCGTCGTGGGTGGCGATGCCGTGATAGACGCCGCTCGAAAGCAGGAGCTTCATGCAGCGCACGTAGTTCTCGTCAACGTCGCGCTTGTCTGGAAACGCGACCGACGGCGGCTCGTTGTACGCGCCCTTGCAGAGGCGGACGCGCGCCGGAATCTTCAGAACGTCCCGCACGTCATCCTGCGTGCGGCGCAGGTACGATTGAAGCACGATGCCGACGGTGTTCAAGTCGAACTCCGCGCGCAGGCGCTTGAAGATGTCGAGCGTGACCTGCGTGACGGCGGAGTCTTCCATGTCGATGCGGACGAAGTTGCCGCGGCGCGCGGCCTCCTCGACGACGGCGCGCGCGTTGCGGTAGGTCAGCTCCGGGTCAATCGAGAGTCCGAACTGCGTGAGCTTGATCGAGACGTTCGACCTGATTCCGGTCTCGTCAATGCGCGCGAGTATTTTCTTGTACTCGCGAACCTCGCGCTCGGTCTCCTCGCGGCTCGTCACGGCCTCGTTGAGGTGGTCGAAGGTCGCGGTGCAGCCGAGGGCGTTCAGGTCACGGATGGCTCCGATGGTCTGCTCGATGTCCTCGCCCGCGACGAATCGCGTGGTCATTTTTTTGAAGGGCTTGAACTTCGTGGCGAAGTCCTTTAAGCCCTCCTGCCGCGAGAGAAAAAGAAGTGCGCTTCTGGCAACCATCTGATTGTTCGTTTGTCCCCCGTGTCGTCTGCCGGACGCCGGAAAATATTGCGACGCGACGCGCGCCCTGCTGTGGTATGCTTGCGCGGCCCTTTCGCCCACCTGTTTTTTTAACTAAAGTCGAAGGAGTCGGAACGGCGCTTGCGCCTGAAACTTCTCATCGTCGTCTCCCTGCTCGCCGCCGCCGCGGGCGCGGGCGTCTGTCTGGCGGTCAGCTTCTTTCTGTCCGAACCCGCGCGGGGCCAAGCCGGCGGCTGGCTCGCGGCGTCGTCGTTCGTCGTGCCGCTCGTCGCGATAACTTACGCGGCCTTCTTCCTCTACCGCCACACCGCGCGGCGCAGGACGCTTCAGGCCGCGTCAGCCGCGCTGCTCACGCTGATCCTGACGCTCGCGGCCCTCCTGCTCGGCTCGGCCCTCGCGCGCAGGCCCGTGCGCGAACTCGTCCCCGCCCCGATTCACAACCTGACAGACTGAACGCTTCGCCTCAGCATAAGTAACACGCGCGCGCCGACGCAAGCCGAAAAGCAATGATGAATTCGGAATGATGAGTGATGAATGGAAGGCAGGTTCTTAATTCATCATTCCGCATTCATCATTCCGAATTCCCTTTCAGCCCTATCTTCTCCTGCACCGGCTTGAGCGCCTCGATGCAGAAGCGTATGTGCTCGTCGAGTTCGACGCCGAGTTCGGCGACGCCCTGCCGGATGTCGTCGCGGTTGACGGTGCGGGCGAACGCCTTGTCCTTCAGCTTCTTCTTCACCGAAGAGACTTCGAGGTCGTCCAGACTCTTCGACGGCCTGACGAGCGCGCAGGCGACGAGGAAGCCGCACAGCTCGTCGGTCGCAAAGAGCGCCCGCGCCATCGCCGTGTCGCGCGGGACTCCGGTGTAGGTCGCGTGGCCCATGATCGCGCGGATGACGCGTTCGGGGTAGCCGCGACCGCAGAGAATGTTCGCGCCCTTGTAAGGATGCTCGTCCGCGGTCGGGAACATCTCGTAGTCGAAGTCGTGAAGCATCCCGGTGATGCCCCACTCCTCAACGTCCTCGCCCTCGCCGCCGTAGCGCGCGGCGGCGGCGCGCATCGCGGCCTCGACGGCGAGCGCGTGCTGGCGCAGGCTCTTCCCCTTCGTGTACTCGCAGAGCAACCCCCAGGCTTCCTCACGAGTAGGCATGAGCTTTCCGAATCTCCTCTCGGGCCGAATGTCAGAGGCTAAATCTTCTGCTTCAGTTTCTCACGCCGCGCTCGAAGCTTTCAACACCCGCCCGCGTTCGGGGCGAACGCTTGCCGCACCGTACCCCTTCAATTACAATGCGGTCGGCGTCTCACACGCAACGGTTTTTGAAGATGAAACCATTTCTTTACGCGGCGCTGGCGGGTTACGTCGTCGCCGCCATCCACGCCGTCCTGGACTTCGTCAACAAGCGCCGCGCAGTCGAACGCATCGCGTTCTACTCGGCGGTCGCCGCGTTCCTGGCGCACACAGGCTCGATTATTTTCGACTGGGCGCAGGACGGCCACTACCCGCTCTTCAGCCTGCCGGAGACGCTCTCGTTCCTCGCCTGGACGCTCGTCGTGGCCTTCGGAGTGGTCACGTACCGCTACCACGTCCGCGCGCTCGGCGCTTTGCTGTTGCCGGTCGTCGCGCTGCTCGTCTTCGCCTCGCAGGTCGTCCGCGGCAACGCGAACATGATCGCCAGCCGCGTCACGGACGGCGGCGCGGCGTGGCTCTTCCCCGTCCACACGACGCTTCTGTTTTTCGCCTACGCGTCCTTCTTCGTCACGTTCTCGGCGAGCCTGATGTATCTCTGGCAGGAGCGCGAGCTGCGTCTGAAAAAATTCAGCGCCATCTTCCACCGCCTGCCGTCGCTGACGACCGTTGACGACATCGGCTCGACCGCGGCGAGCGTCGGCTTCACGCTCCTGACCGTCGGCATCCTGACGGGCGTCATCTGGTCGCAGGCGCGCAGCGGTCGGATGTTCCACAACGACCCGATTGAATTCTTCGCCCTGCTGACGTGGGTTCTCTACCTGACTCTGCTCCACTACCGCGTGCAGTGGCGCGGGCGCAAGGCGGCATGGCTCGGCGTCGCCGGCTTCTCGCTCGTACTTTGCACCTTCGTCGGGGCCGTGATGCTCGGCGGCTTCCACGTGTTCGGATAAAAGCAGGAAGTCAGGAGCCAAGAGTCAGAATTTTATGCGCGCTGCTAAACGATAGGATGAATGGCTGCGTTTGTGAGCTTTATGTTTTCCGTGTCACGAGCAGAGGGTATCGGTGGGCGACTTCTGAAATCTGAATTCTGACTCCTGACTTCTTGATTTATGTCCATCGTTCTCGTCGGACTCAACCACAAGACAGCGCCCGTGGAGGTGCGCGAGCGGCTCGCCTTCACGGATCAGGCGTGCGCCGAAAGTTTGCGCGCACTCGTTGACGGCGATGTCGTGCGTGAGGGGTTGATCGTCTCGACGTGCAACCGCGTGGAGATTCTGACCGCCGCCGCGGGCAAGAAGGGGGCGGAAGCGGCGGAGCGCCTGAGCGACTTCCTGAGCAGCGCCCGCAGCATCCCCGTCGAATCCTTCAACGGGCACCTCTACACGCACGCCGACGACGCCGCGGTGCGCCACGTCTTCCGCGTCGCCTCCTCGCTCGACTCGCTCGTCGTCGGCGAGCCGCAGGTCTTGGGCCAGGTGCGCCACGCCTACTCCATCGCCGTCGAGGCCGGCACCGCCGGGCGCGTGCTCCACAAACTCGTCCACCACGCGCTCCACGTCGCCAAACGCGTCCGCAGCGAGACCGGCATCGCGGCCAACGCCGTCTCGGTCAGTTTCACCGCGGTCGAGCTGGGGCGAAAGATTTTCGGCTCGCTCAAGGGCGCGACCGTCCTGCTCGTCGGCGCGGGCGAGATGGCCGAACTCGCCGCGCAGCACCTCGCGGGCGCGGGCGCGTCGCGCATACTCGTCGCGAACCGAACCTACACGACCGCGCAGGAGCTTGCGGTCAAGTTCGGCGGCGAGGCCGTCGAGTTCTCCGCGCTCGAAGAGACGCTCGCGGAGGCCGACATCGTCATCTGCTCGACGGGAGCGCAACAGTACGTCATCACGCCTGAGATGGCCGAGCGCGCGCGCCATTCGCGCCGCAACCGCCCGGCCTTCTTCATTGACATCAGCGTCCCGCGCAACGTTGACCCGGCGGTCGCGAAACTCCCGAACCTCTTCGTCTTCGACGTTGACGACCTCGAAGCCGTCGTCGCCTCGAACATGCGCGAGCGCGAACGCGAGGCCGAGCGCGCCGAGTTGATCGTCGAGTCCGAGGTCTCGCAGTTCCAGCAGGCGCTCCGCAACCTCGACCTCGGCCCGACGGTCGGCGCGCTCAAAGAGAAGCTCAACAACATCGCGCGCGAAGAGTTCCAACGCCAGCGCAACCGTCTCGGCACGCTCACGCCCGAACAGGAGCGCGCCATCGAGGCGATGCTCACGTCCGCCGTCAACAAGATTTCGCACCCGATCATTCACCGCATGCGCCGCTCCTACGACACCGGCGAGGAGGAGAACGTGCAGGCGTGGCGCGACATTTTCGGTCTGGAGGAAGAAAGCTGAGGTCAGAGGTCGGAGGTCGGAGGCCAGTAAAAGCAAACCGCTTGCGACTGGCCTCCGACCTCCGGCCTCTGACCTCTGAACCTGTTTTATGGAATTCGTCATCGGCTCGCGCGGCTCGAAGCTGGCGTTGTGGCAGTCGGAATGGGTGAAGGCGCGGCTCGAAGCGCTCGACCCGCAGGCTTCTGTTCGCATCGAGATTTTTAAAACGTCGGGCGACGTGATGCGCGACGTGCCGCTCGCGACCATCGGCGGGCAGGGTGCGTTCACGAAGGAGCTTGAGGTCGCGCTGCTCGAACGCCGCGTCTGTATCGCCGTCCACTCGCTCAAGGACTTGCCGACCGTCACGCCCGAAGGTCTGACGATTGCCGCCGTGCCCGAACGCGAAGACCCGCGCGACGCGCTCGTCCTGCGCGCCGATTTGCAGCTTCAAAACCCTTCGCTTAAAAATCTTCCGCAAGGCGCGACCGTCGGGACTTCGAGCCTGCGCCGCATCGCGCAACTCAAACACCTGCGCCCCGACGTTCAAATAAAAGACCTGCGCGGCAACGTTGACACTCGCCTCCGAAAGCTCGACGCGGGCGACTACGACGCGATCATCCTCGCCTGCGCCGGGCTTCGGCGGCTCGGCCTGGGCCATCGCATCAGCGCGCCCGTCGAGACCGCGGAGATGCTGCCCGCCGTCAGCCAGGGCGCGCTCGGAATCGAGACCCGTGCGGACAACGCGCAGGCGAACGCGCTCGTCTCGCGACTCAACCACGCGCCGACGCGCGTCGCGGCGCTGGCCGAACGCGCGCTGCTCCGAAGTCTCGGCGGCGGCTGTCAAGTCCCAATCGCCGCACACGCGACCGTCAGCGACGGGCGACTGCGGCTCGACGGCCTCGTCGCCTCGCTCGACGGAACGCAGGTCATTCGCGACTCAATCGAGGGCGACGCGGGTGACGCGGACGGCGTCGGCGAAGCTCTGGCCGCGCGGATGTCGGAACGTGGCGCGGCGGCGCTGCTCTCGGACTTGCCCGCGCAGGCTCGCGAAGGCTGATTACGCAAACGCGCGATGACCGAACAGCAGGCGAAACAGGTTTCCGACGCCGCAGCGCCGGCTCAGCCCTTGAGCGGGCGCACGGTGATGATCACGCGGGCGCGCGAGCAGGCCGCGGAGTTCGCCGCGGCGCTCGAATACTACGGCGCGCGCGTCGTCGTCTGCCCGACGATTGAGATCGTCGCGCCCGAATCCTACGCGCTGCTCGACGAGGCGATTGAAAATCTCTTCGGCTACGACTGGGTCATCTTCACGAGCGTCAACGGGGTGGAGCATTTTCTGCGGCGGCTCGAAGCGGCGGGCAAGGACGTGGGCGAACTCGACGAGCTTCGCGTCTGCGCCATCGGCGACGCGACCGCCGAAAGGCTCGCCGACGCGCACGTCCACGTTGACGTGGTGCCGCAGAAGTTTCAGGCCGAAGGCGTCTTCGAGGCTCTGGAAAACTATCTCGGCGGGCGCGAGCATTTCGAGAACCTGAACGTCCTCCTGCCTCGCGCCGCCGTTGCGCGCGACTTCCTGCCGCGCTCGCTCGAATCGGCGGGCGCGCGCGTTGACGTTGTTCCGGCGTACCGAACCGTCCGGCCTGAGACGACCGACCGCGCGCGCGTCGAGGCACTCCTGCTTGGAGGCGGCGTTGACTGCGTCACGTTCACAAGCTCTTCGACCGTCCACAACTTCGCGCAGCTCTTCGACACGCGCGACCTGAGCCGCCTGCTCGCGGGCGTGCGCGTCGCCTGCATCGGCGGCATCACGGCGCAGACCGCCGCCGAGTACGGTCTGAAGACAGACATTCAACCTTCCGAGTTCACCACGCCCGCGCTCGCCCGCTCCGTCGCTGACTTCTTCGGCGGCACGGTTTGACGCGCGCGGACTCGCAAAATGTCGAAGCCGAAAGCCCCGGCGGTGTTCTTCTTCAACAGATTTCTTTATCCCTGAACTGAATTCCGCTACACTCGAATCATGTCGAAAGCGCGTGTCCTCATCGTTGACGACGAGCCGGTGATAGCCGAGACGCTGAGCGAGATGCTCGCGGGCTGGGGCTACGAGACCGCCGTCGCCTCGGACGGCGTCGCCGGACTCTCGGCGGTCGAGGAGTTTCGCCCTTCGGTCGTCATCTCCGACGTTTACATGCCGAACCTCGACGGCTTCGCGCTGCTCCGCGAGGTGCGCGAACTCCACCCCGACACCGCGGTCATCCTCCTCACCGGACAGGGCACGGTCGAGATGGCCCTGCGCGCGATTCAGGAGGAGGGCGCGTTCCACTACTTCGAGAAGCCGCTCGACTTCAAGAAGCTGCAACTCGTCGTCGAGCGCGCGATGGAGTACGCCGAGGCGCGGCGCGAGAACGTCGCGCTCCGAAGGCAGTTGCGCGACCGCGGCGCGTTCGGCGAACTCGTCGGCAAGAGCGAGCCGATGCTCCAAATCTACGCGCTCATCGAGCAGGTCGCGCCCTCGTCCGCCTCGGTCTTAATCACGGGCGAGTCGGGCACGGGCAAGGAACTCGTCGCGCGCACGATCCACAACCTCAGCCCGCGCAACAACGCTTCGTTCGTCGCGATCAACTGCTCGGCGATCCCCGAGACGCTGATGGAGTCGGAGCTGTTCGGCCACGAGCGCGGCGCGTTCACGGGCGCGGCCTCGCGCCGTTCGGGCTGCTTCGAGCTGGCGAACGGCGGCACGCTCCTCTTAGACGAGATCGCCGAGATGCCCTTCTCGCTTCAGGCGAAGCTGCTACGCGTGCTCGAAGACCGGAGGATTCGGCGGCTCGGCGGCACGGGCGAGATTCCCATTGACGTGCGCGTGCTGGCGGCGACGAACCGCAACCCTCTGGAAGCGGTCAGGCAGGGCAGCTTCCGCGAAGACCTTCTCTACCGCCTCAACGTCATCACCATCGAGCTTCCGCCGCTGCGCCAGCGCAAGGAGGACATCCCGCTCCTCGCGCAGCACCTCATCACGCAACTTGCGGAGCGACACAACCGGCCCGCGCGCCTGCTCAGCCCCAACTCCATCGAGGCGCTTCAGTCGCACTCTTGGCCCGGCAACGTCCGCGAGCTTCGCAACGTCATCGAGCGCGCCGTCATCGTCTGCCCCGGCGAGGCCATCGAGCGCCACCACCTCGCGCCCGCCTTCATTGACCAGCGCTCGCGCGCGCGCGGGACGGACACGGTCTCGTTCGCCGTCGGCACGCCGATTGACGAGGTCGAGCGCGTGATGATTCTCCGCACGCTTCAGAAGACCGACAATAACAAGACGCGCGCCGCCGAGCTTTTGCAGATCAGCCTCAAGACGCTGCACAACAAGCTCCGCTTCTACCGCGAGCACGGACTCCTTCCCTCGACGGAGGACGCGAGGCCGACGACGCTGCTTTGACGCGCCAGTGGCTGAGACTCTGGCCGGAACGGGCCTCTTTGTTACGAGCCGGCGCTTACGCGTGACGAAAGGGATGTAAAATCACTCCGCGCCGCGGCTTCACCATCGAAAGCTCTCGACATTTTTTCGGGCCTCAACTACTATTCCAGTCCGTAAATTCACGCCCGCAAGTTTCATCGCGCCGAACACGCCTTCGCTTTCCGTCATTCATCCGCGCGAGAGACGGCGCATCGTGAAAGAGGCTGAGTCGAACGTCTCCGTCCGCCTCCGTTTTCAAATTCTGCAACGCACGACAAGGAGAAGATCATGCGTAGGTTTCTGCCGGCCCTGGCCGCACTCTTCATCTGCGCCGCGAGCGCCTCGGCGCAGACCGCCGACGAGATCGTCGCGAAGTACATCAAGTCCCTCGGCGGCATGGACAAGATCGAGGCCGTCAAGTCGCTCCGTCGAACGGGAAAGTTCAACGGCGGCGGCGGCTTCGAGGCCGTCGTCGTCGAAGAGAACAAGCGCCCCGGCTCAGTCCGCCAGGACTTCACGATTCAGGGCATGACGGGCGTGACGGCCTACGACGGCTCGACGGGTTGGAAGATCGAACCGTGGAACGGCAAGAAGGACGCGGAGCCTCTGGGCGAAGAGGAGTTGCGCGAGATCGTCGAAGACTCCGACATTGACGGCCCGCTCGTCAACTACAAGCAGAAAGGCGTGCGCGTCGAGTACGTCGGCAAGGACGAGTTCGAGGGCAGCGACGTGTACAAGCTGCGCGTCACGCTGCCGAGCGGCGACGTGAAGACTTACTTCATGGACGCGGACTACTACGTGCCGATCAAGATCGAGACGAAGCGCACCATCCGCGGCGAGGAGCAGGAGACCGAGACCGTGCTCGGCGACTACAAGCAGGTCAACGGCTGGTATCTCCCCTTCTCCGTCGAGAGCGGCGAGAAGGGCAGCCAGAACAAGGCGAAGGTCACATACGAAAAGATCGAGGCCAACGTCGCGATTGACGACAGCCGCTTCCGCCGCCCCGCCGCGAAGTCGCAAGCCCAGTCCGCGCCCGACGCCTCGACGACGACGCCGAAGCAGCCCGACGCCGAAAAGCCCCCGACGCAAAAGCCGGGCGAGAATCAGCCGAGCGGCGGGAGCAAGCCTCCCGCGACGCGCTAGATAATAAGAACCAACATCAAAAAAGGATTCGCGAGATGAACACAAGGATAACGCGCTGGTTCTCTTCAACGATCTTCTTCTTCGCGCTCGCCGCGTGCGCGCAGGCGCAGACGCCGCAGCCCGAAAATCCGCAATCAAACGGCCCCGTCAGAGTTGACTCGCAGACCATCTCCGGCCTCGGCGCGCGCAACATCGGCTCGGCGCAGATGAGCGGACGCATCGCCGCGATTGAGGCGGTGCAGGAGGGCAACCGCCTCACCGTTTACATCGGCTCGGCTTCGGGCGGCGTGTGGAAGTCGGTCAACGGCGGGACGACTTACAAGCCCGTCTTCGACAAGCAGGACGTGCAGTCAATCGGCGCGATCACGATTGACCCGAAGAACCCGAAAGTAATCTGGGTCGGCACGGGCGAGTCGTGGATGCGTAACAGCGTCTCGGTCGGCGATGGGCTGTACAAGTCAACCGACGGCGGCGAGAACTGGGCGAACGTCGGGCTGAAAGATTCCGAGCACATCGTCAAGATTCTCGTTGACCCGTCGAACACCGACACGGTTTACGCCTGCGCGCCCGGCAAGCTCTGGAGCGACTCGGACGAGCGCGGCGTTTACAAGACGACCGACGGCGGCAAGACGTGGACGAAAATCCTGAAGGGCGCGAACGCCTCGACCGGCTGCTCGATGATCTCGATGGACAGCCGCAACCCGCGGACGCTCTACGCCGGGATGTGGGACTTCCGCCGCAAGGGCTGGACGTTCCGTTCGGGCGGCGAGGACGAGACCGCGCCTTCGGGAAGCGGCCTCTTCAAGTCAACCGACGGCGGCGCGACGTGGGCTGAACTCGACGCGAACAGCGCGAAGGGTCTGCCGCCGAAGCCCTGGGGACGCGTCGCGGTCGCGTCCGCGCCGTCGAAGCCGGAAGTGGTTTACGCGTTCGTCGAGGCGGTCGCCCCGCTCAACGCGCTCTATCGCTCCGACGACGGCGGGAAGACGTGGGCCATGCTCGACCGCAGCCAGAATATGATCTGGCGTCCGTTCTACTTCGCGAACCTCATCGTTGACCCGAAGGACGAGAACAAGATTTACAAGCCCGACCTCTCGCTCATCTTCAGCAACGACGGCGGCAAGAGTTTCTCGAACATTTCCGGCGGCGCGCACGGCGACTTCCACACCGTCTGGGTTGACCCGAACAACACAGACCACCTCATCGTCGGCGACGACGGCGGAGTCTGGTACTCCTACGACGGCGGCAACAAGTGGTGGAAGGCGCAGAACCTTCCGGTCTCGCAGTTCTACCACGTCAGCGTGGACATGGATCGGCCTTACCACGTTTACGGCGGGTTGCAGGACAACAGCGACTGGATCGGCGATTCGCAGTATCCCGGCGGCATCACGAACAGCCGCTGGGAGAACATCTACGGCGGCGACGGCTTCTGGACTTTCGTTGACCCTTCCGACCCGACCTACATCTACACCGAGTCGCAGGGCGGCGAGATGGGCCGCGTCAACCGCAAGACGATGGAGTCGCCGAACCTCAAGCCGCTGCCCGAATACAAAGAGGGCAAGCTGCGCTTCAACTGGAACGCGCCGATTCACGTCTCGAAGGACGGGACGGTCTATCTCGGCGCGCAGTTCCTCTTCCGCTCGCGCGACCACGGGCAGACGTGGGAGCGAATCTCGCCCGACCTGACGACGAACGACCCCGAAAAGCAGAAGCAGGAGCAGTCCGGCGGCGTCACCGTTGACAACTCGGCGGCGGAGACGCACACGACCATCTACTCCATCTGCGAGTCGCCGAAGAACTCTAATTTGATCTGGGTCGGCACCGACGACGGCAACGTGCAGGTCACGCGCGACGGCGGCAAGACGTGGACGAACGTCGTCGGCAACGTCAAGGGTCTGCCGAAGAACGCGTGGGTCTCCTACATCGACGCCGGACACTTCGACGAGGGCACGGCCTACGCGACCTTCGACCTGCACACGTTCGGCGACATGAGGCCATACGTTTACAAGACGACCGACTACGGGCAGACGTGGACGCCGCTCGTCGCCGCCGACTCGCCGATGCGCGGCTACGCGCACGTCGTCAAAGAGGATTTAGTTAACCGCGACCTGCTCTTCGTCGGCACGGAGTTCGGCCTGTGGGTCTCGCTCGACGGCGGGCGGCAGTGGGCGCAGTACAAGGGCGGCGACATGCCTTCGGTGGCCGTGCGCGACCTCGCCATCCACCCGCGCGACAACGACCTCGTCATCGCCACGCACGGGCGCGGCATCTGGATCGTTGACGACATCACGCCGCTGCGCGTGCTCACGCCCGAAGCTCTCGCCAAGGATGTCTTTTTCATTCAAGGCAGGCCCACCGCTCAAAGTATTTCCGGCAGCGGCGGGTGGGCCATCGGCGACGCCGAGTTCGTCGGCAACAACCCGACCGACGAGGCCGTCATCACCTACTACCAGCGCCGCCGTCACATCTTCGGCGACCTGAAGATCGAGGTCTTTGACGCGGGCGGAAAACTGCTCGGCACGATTCCGAGCAGCAAGCGCCGGGGGCTGAGCCGCACGACGTGGTCAATGCGTCTCGACCCGCCGCGCGTCCCGCCCGCGGCGAGCGCCGCCTTCGGCGCGGCCTACGGCCCGCGCGTTCTCCCCGGCACGTACACGGTGAAGATGACGAACGACAAGGAGGTCTATACCACGCAGCTTCAGGTCGTCCCCGACCCACGCTCGACGCACACCGCGGCGGATCGGAAGGCGCAGTTCGACCTCGCGCTGAAGCTGCGCGATGAGTTGGGCGACATGTCATACGCCGTTGACAAGATCAACCGCATGAGGCTCGCGCTCGACGAGCGCGCGTCGAAGCTCGCCGCGGACGATCCCCTGCGTAAGCGCTTGCAGGACGCGTCCGCGCAGGTTGACGAGCTTCGCAAGAAGATCGTCGCCACGAAGGAGGGCGGAGCGATCACGGGCGAGGAGCGGCTGCGCGAGTACCTGACGGAGCTTTACGGCAGCGTCGTCTTCTACGAGGGCCGCCCGCCGCAGACTCAAGTCGAGCGCGCCGACGCCCTCGCGCGCGAACTCGCCGACGTGGTCAGAGACTTCGACGACTGGACGGCGAAACAGTTGGCGGGACTCAACGCCGAGCTTGAGAAGAAGAGGCTCGAACCTCTGAAGACGCTCACCCGCGACGAGTGGGAGAAAGTGAGCCAGCGGCCAGCGTCCGCGCCCTCGCCCGCGGCGATGCGCGACAGAGACCGCGACAATTTCTGAGCGCGGGGCCGGCTGAGAAAACACTTGCGGAGAACAGAGAAGGGGCGCGACCATATCGCGCCCCTTCTCTGTTCTCGGCGAATCTCGCGCTGGCCGCGCGTCAGGCTCCCGGCGTCGGCGGGGGGTTGTTGTTTACCTGGACGCCGTTCGAGACCGGCCCTTCAATCGTGCAGTTGTTCGCGACGAGCGTCGAGGCGCCGTCGGGGATGTTGAGCGCGAAGGTCGCGCCCTGCGCGACGCAGTTGTCGAGCGTCACGGTCGCGCCGCCGTTCGAGTTCGCGCCGAACGACTGCGTCCCGCCGTTCGCCATGAACTTCGACTCCAGTCCCTCGACGTTCGTCGTCGAGCCGTTAGCCATTAGCACGACGCCGACCGACTCGTTGCTGTCCATGTTGGCGAGGGCGACCGAGTAGGAGATGTAAACCTGCGAGGGGCCGTCGGGCTGCGAGTTCCAATTGACGGCGATGGTCTCGATGTTCACGCCGGCGTTGCCTTGATCTTCGCAGACGAGCGAGCAGGCGTCGGCGTAGAAGGGCGAGCAGCCGGAGACGAGCAGCGCCGTGCTCCAGTCGCCCCAACTGCCGCCGAGGCAGTTCGCCGTCAGGCTTCCGATGCCGGAGTTGCTCGCGCCGACTACCGTGCCGCGGTTGAAAATGTTATCGCTCGAAACCGGCGGGTAGCTGATGACAGTCAGGTTCGTGCCCGCGCCCAGAAGGTAAACGAAAGGCTTGAGAATCACCTGCTCGTTGTAGAAGCCGGGGCCGATTGTGATCAGGTACTCCTTCTGCTGGCTGGCGTCCGCGATGCTGGCGAGCGCCGCGCCGATGGTCGAGAAGGTCGCGCCGCCGGGGTCAACCCGCACGGTGTTACTTGCGAGCTGTGCGGCCACGGCCTTGATCTGTCCCGCCCCGAACTTTGCTAAGACGTTGGATAGCGCAGAAGACGGGCGCGCGCCCGCCTCTCCCTGGCTCTGATCTGTTGCCATCTCTTCTCCTCGTTTCGTTAAAGGGTGTTAGAACTCGTGCGATGAAAGCCGGCGTGCGAGGCGACGGGATTCTACCACCGCCTCGCACGTTGGCAAGGACAAAGTTGGCCGCGCCTTCGGCGTGAGCCGCGGCTCACCTCCGGCCCAAAAGCTCGCGCACCGCCGCGTCGAGTTGCGAGTCGTGGCCGGTGTAGCTCTCGCCGACGGGCCGCGTGACGGGAATGTCAACGGGGCGCGGGTGCAGCTCCATGTCTTCGCCCTCGACGGTCTGGACGCGCATGAACGGGATGCGGAACGACGTGCCGTCGAGAAGCTGAACGCTCGACGTGTAGATGATCCAGCCCGCGGTCGGCTCGCCGACGACCTTGCCGAGATGGAGCGCGCGGTATCCTTCGGTGAAATCCTCCGCGTCGGAGAGCGAGTACTGGTCGGTGACGAGCGCGGTCGGGAGTTCGAGCGCGCGCTGGCCGAGCACCGTGCGCGCGGGCGCGGTCGCGAAACCGCGCGGCGTCATCCGCAGGTAGCTCTTGCGCGCCAGCACGTCAATCGCATAGACGTTGACGAAGCCGCCGTTGTTGTGGCGAATGTCAACGATGACCGCGTCCTTCGACTGGTTCTCGGCGTCGAGGTCAACGTAGAGTCGCGAGAGCGAGTCGGAAGACATGTCAATCATGTGGACGTAGCCGACGCGCCCGCCGCTCACGCGCTCGACGTATGCGCGCCTCCCTTCGACCCACTCGCGGTAGCGCAGCCCCTTCTCGGTATTAAGATTCACTGGCCGCACGTCAATCTCCTTTTTGTCCGCGCCCGCCGGCGACGACGCGACCGTCAGCACGACCCGTCGCCCGATCTTGTAGTTGAGCAACTCGTCGAGGTTCGTGCGCGCGTCAACCGGGTGGCCGTCAACCGCGAGCAGGTACTCACCCGTTTTGACGGGCCGCGTGCGGTCGGGCGTCGCCGCGTCGCGCGCGACCGCGGCGGGGCTGAGCGGTATCACGTTCGTGACGCGCAGGCGTCCGTCGCGCTCGTACTCTTCGCGGTCGAAGTCGAGTCCGAGCCGGCCCGTCGCCGTCTGCGATCCGCCGAAAGGCCCGGAGACGCCGAGGTGCGACGCGTTCAACTCGCCGACCATCAAACTCATCAGACGGCGAAGCTCGTCGGGCGTGCCCGCGCCTTCGACGTATGGCAAAAGCTGGTCGTGCACGGCCTGCCAGTCGGCCCCGTGGAACTTCGGGTCGAAGAAGTTGTCGCGCATGTACTCCCAGCCCTGGTTGAAGACCTCGACCTTCTCGCGCGCGAAGTCAACGTCCAGCTCCGCCGAGACCGCGAGCGGGTGCGCGCTCGCGCGCGGGTCGAGCGGCGCGACCTGTATGCGACCGTTCTCAAGGTAGAAGACTTCTTTGCTGTCGGGCGAGAACTGCGCGTCCTGCTTGAATCCGGGCGTCGAGGTGAGTTGCCGCGCGACCGCAGGCTCGCGCGAAAGCTCGTCGAGCGGATAGACGTAGAGGTTCAACTGGTTGACCGCGCCCGCGATCATCAGGATGTTCTTGCCGTCGGGGCTGATGGTCTGGTACTGCACGTCAACGCCGACGGGCAGAAGATTCAAGCGCCTGCGGATTTCGTCGAAGACGATCTCGACAGGCTTCTCTTTACTTCCCTGAGCAGACGCGCCGCCCGTCGTGCCTTGCCGCGCTGGCGTCGGCGTCGGCGTCGGAGTTTGACCCGGCGCTTGCGTCGAAGTCTCCGCGGGAGTCGGCGTCGGCGTTGGAACGTTCGTCGGCGTCTCGTTCGGCGGCACCGGACTCTGTGGGTTGTTCTCCTGCCGCCGGAGCGTGGGCGTGACGTTCTTCGGCGTCTCCTCTTTGAAGAGGTCGCGGAACTGATCCTCGCGGAACTTCGGCGTGCGCGGAATCAGATCAATGCGCGCGAGCTGTCCGACCTCAGTCCTCTGCCCCGTGTCGAACAGGATGAACGTCCCGTCGGGACTCCACGAGACCGTGTCGCTCCCCGTGTTGGCGAGGAAGCTGACGGGCTGCCCTTTGCCGTCGCCCTCGACGCGCGCGACGAAGACGTTTCTGAAACTCTTTTGGCCGACGGGCATGTAGGCTACCCACCTGCTGTCGGGCGACCAGACGAACGGGCGGTCGGAGGCGAGCGGCGGACGTTCAAACTCGCCCGTCGCGACGACGCGCTCCTGCTTCGTCTCCGTGTTGAGCGCGCGAAGCTCTCGGCCCGCGCGCAGGAACGCGAGCCACTTCCCGTCGGGCGAAAACCGCGGCGTGTCGTCGGCCTCGGAAGAGTTGGTCAACTGCGTCTCGGCGTTCGTGCCGAAGTCGTAGAGGAAGATTTGCCCCGTGCCGTTGCGCTGCGAGACGTATGCGAGACGACGACTGTCGGGAGCCCAAGTCGGTTGAGATTCGGGCGCGACTGTTGTCGTCAAGCGCGTCGCGTCGCCGCCGTCTGTGGCCGAGGCCGCGAAGACTTCGCCGTGCGCGACGAAGGCGACCTTCTTGCCGTCGGGCGACAGCGCGAGGTCGCGCAACTGGTCGGTCTGCCTCAAGCGCTCGACCGCCGGACTCGCGGGCGAGCCGCGGCGCGTGATGTGAACTTCGCTCGCGCGTCCCGACTCCGTGTCGAGCCGCCAGATTCCGAAGCCGCGCTCGAAGACGATCTCGCGACCGTCGTAAGAGATGCTCGGCCACAGGACACGACCGTCGGAGAACTTCGTCACCTGCCGCGGCTGGCCGCCGAGCGTGAGCTTCCAGATGTTCTCCGCGCCGCTGCGGTCGGACATGTAGTAGAGGCTCTTCCCGCCGTCGCCCCACATCGGCCAAATCTCTTTCGCGTCGCCCGCGGTCAGCGCCTCGTAGTTCGAGGTCGAAAGCCCGCGCATCAGCGTGATGACCGACTCGTCAATGTGCGCGTGGCCGTGTCGCCACCACTGCGCGAAGCCCTTGCCGACGAAGGCCATGTCCGCGCCGTTCGGCGAAGGCGCGGCGCTCCACTCGTTCAGGTAGCGGTCGGCGGAAACCATCATCGGCGTGCCGCCGGCGGCGCTCACGCGGTAGATGTCAACGTTGCCGGAAATCTCGCGCGCGACGGACGAGAAGTAAATCCACTTCCCGTCGTACGACCACGCTTCGAGCTGGTCGGGCGCGTCGTCGAACGTGAGCCGTTTCAAATCTCCGCTGGCGAAGTCGAGGACGTAGATGTCGCCGTTGCCCGTGCGGTTCGAGGCGAAGGCGAGGCGTTTGCCGTCGGGCGAGTAGAGCGGGCGCGACTCGGTCGCCGGGTGCGAGACGAGCAGCCGGGCCTCGCCGCCTTCCGCGGGCACAGTCCAGATGTCGCCGCCGGAGACGAAAGCGATCTCCTTGCGGTCGGGCGAGATCGAAGGCTCGTAAAGGTACGGGCGCGGCGCTGCCTGCGCCGAGGCGGCGGGCGCAAGGCGAAGGCCGGAGACGAGAATCAACGCGGCGAGCGCGCACGCGCAGATGTTCTTGACGTTGGTCATTACTCCTCCGAAGGTTTGACGAAAATCCGAGATGAAGGATGCGTTAGAGAACCTTTCAAATAATATAGCAGAGGCTTCGGCGATAGTACGCAATTCTTCGGCGCGAGTTTCAAAGGCCGTCGCGCTCCGCGTCGAGATGCGACACGCACTTGCCTTGCCGCCGCGCCGGATGCTACTTATCCTCGCGTGTCCGTCCTTCTCCTATTCTTTGACGGCCTCGGCATCGGGACTCGCGGGCGTCACAACCCGCTCCACCTGCTCGGCGAGGACGCGTCGCCGCTCGCCGTCTTTCAGGACGAGGAGCCGCGCCTGCCCTTCGGCGGTCTGCTCGCGCGCACCGACGCGCGGCTCGGCGTCGAGGGAAGACCGCAGAGCGCTTCGGGTCAGACGACGATCCTGACGGGCGTCAACGTGCCCGCGACGCTCGGCTACCACAAGCAGGGATTCCCGAACGCGGCGATGCGCGAGATCATACGCGAGCACTCCGTCTTCCTTCGACTGAAACGACTCGGCGTCGGCCCCAACGCTTTCGCCAACGCCTACTCGCCGCGCTTCTTCGCACAGCGCCCGCGCTGGGTCGCAGCGACGACCGTCGCGGTCGAGGCCGCCGGGATTCCCTTCCGCACGCTCGAAGATTTGAAAGCCGGTCGCGCCGTCTATCACGACTTCACGAACCGTTTTCTCGTCGAACTCGGCGCGGACGTTCCGCTCCGCACGCCCGAAGAGGCCGCCGAAATCGTCGCGCGCCTCGCCGACGAAAATCGCTTCACGCTCTACGAGCACTTCATCGCCGACCGCGCCGGGCACGAGCAGAACATGGATGCGGCCCTCGACTTGCTTCGCGAACTCACGCGATTCGTCCGCGCGGTTCTCGCGCGCGTCGAACTCTCGCGCACGACCGTCGTCCTGACGAGCGACCACGGCAACGTCGAAGACCTCTCGAAGCGTAACCACACGCTCAACCCGGTGCCGACGCTCGCGTGGGGACGAGACAGCGCACGCGTCGCGTCTCGCGTCCGCTCGCTCGCCGACATCACGCCCGCGCTCGTCGAACTCCTGACTTCGGCGGAAGCCGCCGCATGAACTTGAATCAAGGACAAACTCAAAACGTAGGCGCGTCAAGCGGCGCGCACGTTCCCGCGGTTCCGCGCTACTCGTACTACGCGCTGCTCATCCTCTCGCTCGTCAACTTCCTCAACTACATTGACCGACAGGTGCTCCCCGCCGTCGCGACGAGCATTCAGGCCGACCCTACGCTCAGGATCACCGACTCGGACATCGGCCTAATGGAGTCGTCGCTGCTGCTCTCGTTCACGATTCTCGCGCCGATCTTCGGCAGACTCGGCGACCGCTACCCGCGCGCGAAGCTGATGGCCGTCGCCGCCGTTTTGTGGAGCATCGCGACAGGCATGACGGGCGTCGTTGACCGCCTGCCTTTCCTTCATGGCGCGCTCCGATTCGACGTGCCGCTCGTCCACTGGCCGGTGAGTCTGCCCGCGGTCGTCATCGCGCTCTGCCTGGTGCGCGCCAGCGTCGGCGTCGGCGAGTCGGCGTACTCGACCATCACGCCGAGCCTCATCGCCGACTACTTCCCGCACCACAAGCGCGCGACGGCGCTCGGAGTTTTTCAGTCGGCGATACCGATGGGCTTCGCGCTCGGCTTCGTCATCGGCGGCGTGCTCGCGCACTTCTTCGGCTGGCGCGTCGCGTTCATGATCGTCGGCGTGCCCGGACTGATCACAGCCGCGCTCGTCTGGATGCTGCGCGAGCCGCGCCGCGGCGCGACCGACGAAGTGCCGCACGACACGGCGCTCGGAGATTTGGTCGCGGGCGAGTCACAGACACCGCGCGTCGAAGCGAAGACGACTGGCAGATCAGAGACAGACAAATCGGAGACGGGCGGCGAGTCGATTCTGCGGACGGCTTGGGGAATTTTGACGACGCGCGACTGGCTCGTCTCGACGGCTGCGTACACGGCCCTGACCGCCGCGCTCGGCGCGTTCGCGACGTGGGCAATCGTCGTGCTCGTGCGCGACAAGGGGATGAGTCAGACGGGCGCGAACATCACGCTCGGCGTGGTCACTTTGCTCGCGGGCGCTGCCGGGACTTTCGGCGGCGGGTGGGTCGCCGACCGCGTCGCCGCGCGCAGGCACAACGGCTACTTCCTCGTCTGCGCCGTCAGCACGCTCGCCGGCATCGCGCCGACGCTCGCGGTTCTGATTGCCGACGACCCGCGCGTTTACATCCCCTGCGTCTTCTTCGCCGTCGCGCTCCTGTTCACGAGCAACGCGCCGTTCCACGCGATACTCCTCGAAAGCGTCCCCTTCAACGTGCGCGCGATGGCCGTCGCGCTCAACATCGTCATCATCCACGCCTGCGGCGACGCGATCTCTCGTCTGGTCGTCGGGCTGCTCTCCGATTCTCTGAAGGCCGGACACTTCGCCGCGCTCTCGTCATTCGCCGACCTCATCGGCATTGACGCGGCGCGGCAGCAACTGACGACCGCACTCCTCGTCGCCCCGGCGGCGCTCGTCGTCTCCACCTCTCTGTTTTTCCTCGGCGCGAAGTTGCAGAAGAAGCCGCAGGCCGCGCCTTGAGTTCTCATACCGAACTGCCGAATTACCTGATGTTGTGATGATGAAGAAAGGGCGGCTTGCCCCCGCGAGCGCTCGTCTTCAGGCGGATTTGTGCGCGCGGCGGGGCGAGTCGGCGGCGCGTTCGAGGCAGGCGTGCGAGCAGTAGGTCGCTCCCGTGGCGCGCATTCGGACGGCGCGCGAGTCGGCAGTCCATGTCCCGCAGGCGGCGCAGCGGACGAGCTTTTCGCCCGACGCGCGCGCCGGCTTCTCTTCGCGCGGAACGTTCGGCCCGAAGTCCGCGCGCGCGGCGGCGTTCATGCGGTTGACCTCGCGCACGACGCCGAGGAAGCGTCGCACGCCGCGGATGTACGGGCGCAGGCGGATGTAGAAAATTACTGCGACGAAGGCGAAGAGCGCGAGGATGAAAAGGTATTTCACTTCGCCTCCTTCGCTTCGTTCTTCTTCTGTTCGAGCTGCGCGCGCAGGTTCGAGAGTTCCTGATTTGAAGGGTTCACTTTCTCAAGCTCGTCGAGACGTTTCGCTGCCTCGTCCAGACTTCCCGTCTCGATGAGCGCGGCGGCGAGGCTCTGAAGCGCCATCTCCTGCCGCGGGTCGGTCTGGAGCACGCGGCGGTACTCAGAAATCGCGCGCTTCGGGTCGGAAGGGTTGTCGTAGAAGTAGGTCATGCCGAGCTTCGTGCGCGACTCGGCGTCGTCGGGCTTTATCGCGAGCGCGTCTTCGTAGAGCTTGCGCGCGTCGGCGATCTGCTTGGCGTCGCCGCCGTCGCGCGCGGCGAGGAAGAGCGCGTCGCCGCCCATGAGTGCCGTCTTAAAATCCTTGGGGTCGAGTTGGTGCGCGCGCCTGAGCACGCGCGCCACGTCCGGCAGAATCGAGGGCTTGTTCTTCATCCAGGCATAGGCGTAGAGGTTCTGCCCGACCTGCTTCTGCAATTCCGCGTCCGATGGACTCGCGTCGGCCTTCGCAATCGCGTTCTTCAACTGCTCGTCCGTGAGCGTCGGGATCGAGGCGTCGTCCGAGGCGGCCTGCGTCGGCTGCTTCGACCCGGTAGCCGGGATCCCATTCGCGTTCGCGCCCACCTGAGCGCGCGCCAGTTCTGCGCGCAGCTTGTCCTGCTCCTGACGGTTCACGCCGTTAGCCAGCGCGAAGCCGACGGCGAAGCCGAGCGCCGCGCCGACAACGAAGACGATGACGATCTTCGTGTTGACAGATTTGTTCGTTGCTGTCGTTTGAGTCTCAGCGCTCACGCGAGGAGTTTAGCAGAAAGATTTTTTCGTGGCGACGCGGGCGACATTGGAACGGGCAGGGCGGAAAGCAAACGTGACGAGTCCGAAGACGAAAGCCCTTGAGCGCGGCCACGGTCGTGGCTCGGCTCAAGGGCTTTCGACATTCGTTCGTTCTACCCGGCGCGGCTCGTGCGAGTTCTGATTGACGCGTTAGCGTGCGAACGTTCGTCCGGCTTACTCCTCGCCGGTCTTGTCGCCCGGAGCCGGGAGGTCGTCGCGGCGTCGGCGCGGGAGCGGGTCGCTGTCGCGTCGGCGCGGGCGCTGACCCGGCGCGCGGCGCTCGACGAAGTTCGGCGGGAGTCGCGGCCCCTTCACGGCCTCTTCGAGAATGCGCGTGATCTCCTGCGAGAGCGTGCGGTGCTCGCTCACGGCTCGTTGCTGCAAAGCGCGCTTGAGTTCCGAGGGAACGTATGCGCCGATGAAGACGCCTTTACGATTCGCCATTCGAAGGTTCTCCTGACCTAGCGGGACGACTAAAACTTTTGAGGCAGGGGTTCGTCTGAATGAAAGAGCTTGAAAGTTTGCCGCGCGTTCGAGGGCAGGTCTGTAAGCCGAATTCTGTGTCCCCGGCGATAAAGCCGGGGCGGCGATCATTCCTCTAGGCCGTTCGTCGCCGAACGGCTCAAGCGACCTACCCGGAGGCGTAGCGCGCCCGTGGGGCGCGACTTCGGACGGGCAGCCCTTTGACCGCCTCCCTATTTGGTCTTGCACCGCGAGGAGTTTGCCTGGCCGCGCCTGTCACCAGACGCGCCGG
>DASRCS010000264.1:0-13213 GCA_035652995.1 Pyrinomonadaceae bacterium | reverse complement strand
TCGAACGGCACGCACGCGACCATCCTCGAAGACGAGGTGACGGTCGGCCACAACGTCACGCTGCACGGCTGCTACGTCGAGCGCGGATGCTTGGTCGGCATCGGCTCAATCGTCATGGACGGCTGCCGCGTCGGCGAGCGGTCTCTCGTGGCGGCGGGCGCGCTCCTTTCGCCGGGCACGGTCGTCCCGCCGCGCTCGCTTGTGATGGGCTTCCCTGCGCGCGTCAAGCGGCAGTTGTCGGACGAAGAGGTCGCTGACCTCGACGTGTTCTGGAAGAACTACGTCGAGTACACGCGCGCTTACCGAGAAGAGTACGGCATCAGGGAGAATGCGGAATGATGAGTGATGAATGATGAATTAAAAGCGGCTGGCCTTCAGTTCATCATTCATCACTCCGCATTCATCATTTCAAAGGGCATGGCTGCAAAGACACAACCGGCGCGCGGGATGCGCGACTTCCTTCCGGCGGACGTGCGGCGGCGCGAGTACGTCATCAGAATCATTAAGGACGTTTACGAGCGCTACGGCTTCGAGCCGCTTGAGACGCCCGCGGTCGAGAACATCGAGACGCTCCTCGGCAAGTACGGCGAGGAGGGCAACCAACTCATCTTCAAAATCCTCAAGCGCGGCGAGCACGAGAAGACGGGCGAGGCAGACCTTGCTTTGCGCTACGACCTGACCGTCCCGCTCGCGCGCGTCGTCGCGGAGTACGGCGACAAGCTCCCGAAGTTTTTCAAGCGGTACCAGATTCAACCCGTCTGGCGCGCAGACCGCCCCGCGCGCGGGCGCTTCCGCGAGTTCTACCAGTGCGACGTTGACGTGACGGGCACGCGCTCGCCCGTCGTCGAAGCGGAGTTGTGTGCCGCTGCGAGCGATGCACTAACGGCTTTGGGATTTACGAACTTCACCATCCGCCTCAACCATCGTCAGGTACTCGCGGGCGTGCTCGAAGCCGCGGGCGTCGAAGCCGGCAAGCACGCGGACGCGCTCGTCGCGCTCGACAAGCTGGACAAGATCGGGCACGAGGGAGTCGCGCGCGAGTTCGCCGCGCGCGGCATCGAGGCAGAGAGCGGCGAGAGGCTGCTCGGCTTCTTCGAGAACCTGCCGGCGCTCGAACACGCGGCGGAGTTCGTCGTTGACGAAAGCAACGTGTCGCAGGCCGAGAGCTACAACCGCGCCGCGCTCGGTCGCCTCGTCGAGTTCGTCGGCGGCCACGACGCGGGCGCGCTCGGACTCGAAGAGCTTCGGCAGATCGTCGAATACTCTTCGGCCTACGGCGTCGCCGACCGGATCAGGATTGACCCTTCGCTCGCGCGCGGGCTTTCCTACTACACCGGCGCGATCATGGAGATCAGCGTGCCCGACCTCGCAGGTTCTTTGGGCGGCGGCGGTCGCTACGACAACCTCGTCGGGATGTTTTCGGGTCGAGACATCCCGGCGTGCGGCTTCTCGCTCGGACTCGAACGAATCATCGTCGTGATGACCGAGCGCGGGATGTTCCCCGCAGACCTTGAGCGCGCGGCGGCGGCGGACGTTCTGGTGACGGTCTGGAACGAGGATTCAATCAAAGACTCGCTCGCCTTCGCCGCCGAGTTGAGGCGGGGCGCGCCGCGCCTTCGCGTTGACGTTTACCCGGAGGCCGACAAACTCGGCAAGCAACTCAAGTACGCGTCCTCTCGCGGTGTGCCGTTCGTCGTCGTCATCGGGGACGACGAGCGCGAGCGCGGCGAGGTCGCGCTGAAGGACATGAAGACGGGCGAACAACGCGCGTTGAAGCGCGAGCGGGCGGGTGCGGCGATAGCGGAAACTCTAAATCGAAGCGCGGAAGATTAAAGCGCGCGGATGTCGAACTGAAACTCAAGGCCCGCGCCGGGACTGAATTTTAGAAATCATGCCAATAAACCTTGACCACTTGGGAGAGCTTGAGCGCACGCACTCGTGCGGGGAGTTGCGCGCGGAGGACGCGGGCAAGAGCGTCGTGCTGATGGGCTGGGTCGCGGTGCGGAGGGACTTCGGGCCGCTGACGTTCGTTGACCTGCGCGACCGCGACGGCGTCACGCAGATCGTCTTCGACGCCGAGGATGCGCCCGAAGCGCACGCGCGCGCCAAAGAGGTGCGCGGCGAGTACGTCGTCGCCGTGCGGGGCGAGGTCGTGCTGCGCGAGGAGGGGCAGCGCAACCCGAAGCTCGCGACCGGCGACGTTGAAGTTCACGCGCGCGACATACTCGTCTTGAACGAGGCGCGCACGCCGCCGTTCCAACTCGACGCGCCGCCCGACAAGCTCGCGGCGGAAGACGTGCGTCTGAAGTACCGCTATCTCGACCTGCGGCGGCCTTACCTGCAAAACAACCTGCGCCTGCGCGCGAAGATGGTCGGCGAGATTCGGCGCTATATGGACTCCGAAGGCTTCACCGAGATCGAGACGCCGATACTGATTAAGTCAACGCCCGAAGGCGCGCGCGACTACGTCGTGCCTTCGCGGCTCTACGCGGGAAAATTCTACGCGCTGCCGCAGTCGCCGCAAATCTTCAAACAGATTTGCATGATCGCGGGCCTCGACAGGTACTACCAGATCGCGCGCTGCTTCCGCGACGAAGACCTGCGGGCCGACCGGCAGCCGGAGTTCACGCAGCTCGACGTGGAGTTCAGCTTCGCCACGCGCGAGCAGGTCTATCGTCTGATCGAAGGCTTGCTCGTGCCGGTCTTCCGTCTCGTCGGCGCGGAACTTCAAGCGCCGTTCCCGCGGCTCACCTACGCCGAGGCGCTCAGCCGCTTCGGGAGCGACAAGCCCGACCTGCGTTTCGGGATGGAACTGCAAGACCTCGCGCCCGCGCTCGCGGGGACGACGTTCGCGCCGTTCGCGTCGGCGCTTGAGAAGAACGGCGAGGTCAAGGCGCTCGTCGTCCGAGGCGGCGCGCACCTTTCGCGAAAACAGCTCGACGAGTTGCAGGAGATAGCCAAACGCTACGGCGCAGGCGCGCTCGCCTGGATAAAACTCGGCGACGAGCTTTCGTCTTCGCTCCTGAAAGCCATCGGCGAAGAGGTGGTCACGCGCGTCGCTTCGCAGGCCGGCGCGGAGAAGGGCGACGCGGTTCTCATCGTCGCGGGCAAAGCTTCTGTGGTCGCGGCTTCACTCGGCGCGCTGCGGAATGAAGTCGCGCGGCGCGAGAAGTTGATTCCCGCAAACGTCTTCGCGCCGCTGTGGGTGACGGAGTTCCCGATGTTCGAGTACCACGAGGACGACGGGCGTTTCTACGCGATGCATCACCCGTTCACCTCGCCGCTCGACGAAGACCTGCCGCTGTTTGAGCGCGCGGTCGAGGGCGGCGAGACGCATCTGCTCGGCGACCTGCGCGCGAAGGCTTACGACGCGGTCGTCAACGGCATCGAGGTCGCGGGCGGCTCGATCCGAATTCACCGGCGCGACGTTCAGCGGCTCGTCTTCAAGGCGCTCGGACTCACCGAGGAGAAGGCGCGCGAGCGCTTCGGCTTCTTCTTGGACGCCCTTGAGTACGGCACGCCGCCGCACGGAGGCATCGCCGCCGGCATCGAGCGCCTGCTGATGGCGCTCACCGGCATCGAGAACATACGCGACCTGATGGCCTTCCCGAAGACGGCCTCGGCGGCAGACCTGATGATTGACGCGCCCGGCGTGATTGACCCGCACCAGCTTGAAGAGCTGCACATACGCATCGTCGAAGAGTGAAGGCGGACAGCGGCGAAGGGATTTGAGATGAACGCTGACGAGAAAGACCGCTCCCTGCGTGAGCATCTGCTTTACCTGCTGCGCGGCGGCGGCGCGCACATAAAATTTGAAGAGGTGGCGAAGGACTTTCCGGTCAAGCTTGTGAACGGCAGGGCCGCGGGCGTGCCTTACACGCCGTGGCAGTTGCTCGAACACATGAGGATCGCGCAGTGGGACATACTTGAGTTCAGCCGCTCGGCCTCGCACGTCTCGCCGAAGTGGCCTGATGAATACTGGCCGGACAAGTCGAAGGAGGCGAGCGCGGACGACTGGCGCGAGAGCGTCGAGCGTTTCCGCGAAGACCTGCGCGCGATGGAAGCGCTTGTGGAAGACCCTTCGACCGATCTCTACGCCAAGATTCCGCACGGCGACGGGCAGACGATTTTGCGCGAGGCGTTGCTCGTCGCAGACCACAACGCTTACCACCTCGGCGCGCTCGTCACGCTGCGGCGCGCGCTCGAAGACGCGGGCGACGCGGACAGCAGTTCAAGCTGAAGTCGAGCCGAAGAGGCGCGTGCGAGATGTCTGACTTGAGACTGCGGCGCACTCTCGTCGAGGAGATGAAGGCCCACGCGCGCGCCGCCGCGCCCGAAGAGTGCTGCGGGCTTGTGGGCGGTCGCGCGGGAGAGGCCGGGTCCGTCTATCAACTCCGCAACGCCTCGGACGCGCCGGCGGTCGCTTACGACGTTGCGCCGGAAGAACTCTTCGACGCCCAGCGGCTGATGCGCGCGCGCGGCGAAACGCTCGTCGCCGTCTATCACTCGCACCCGCGCTCGGCGGAACCCGCGCCCTCGACGACGGACGTGCGGCTCGCCTTTTACCCTTCGGCGATTTATTTCATAATCGGCTTCGACGCCGCGGGCGAGTGCGTTCTGCGCGCCTTCCGAATCTTCGAGAGGGAAGGGCGCTTCGAGCGCGCGACGTTTGAAGTCGTCGAGTGAAGACTGTCGTGAGCCTTGAACCTGCGCGGCGCGTGCGACGTAAAAAGTTTTATGCCTGAGAAGAGAAGCAAGTACGACACAGACCCGCTCGACCCCGACTTCGCGCGGCGCACGGACGAGGTGATGGGCCGGACTGCGGACGTTCAAGACCCGGAAGGAACCGTGCATCTCCCGCGCGGGCCGGCGGAAGAGCAGACGCGGCGCTTCGACGAGCAGACGCCGGAGTCGTACCCGTCCGTCTTCATCCCGCCGACCTACCAGCCGCCGCGCCCGCAGCCGTTCACAGGCTTCGGCGCGGGGCCGGGGCAGCCTCCGGCGCAGGTCGGGCCGCCACCGCCGGGGCCTTCTTCGCCGTACCAGCCATTCGCGCCGCCCTCTTCGCGCACGACCTCTCTGCTCGGACTGCCGGCGCACGTCGTCAACGCCGCGCCGTACTTTCCTTTCTACGTCGGACTCGTCGCGGCTCTCGTCGAACTGCTCCTCGTCCCGCGCACCGAGACGCGCGCGCGCTTCCACGCCTCGCAGGGACTCGCGCTCCAACTCGCCATCGTCGCCGGCTCGATCCTCTTCAAGATCATCGCGCTCGCCACGGGCAGCGGCTTCGGCGGCTTCCTTTTCTCGCTCGCGGCGTTCGTCTTCCTCGTCGTCTCGACGATCCGCGTCCTCCAGGGCAAGCCGCACCACATCGCCACGCTCGACGAGGCCACGCGCCAGTTGAACGAGCGCATCTCGCCGGTGAAGTGAGCAGTGAGCGGTAAGCAGTGAGCAGTAAAGGCAAGAAAACTGCTCACCGCTCACTGCTCACTCGCTTCTTGTGTTAATCTCCACGGCGTTCTTCGTCTCCCTTCTGCGGACGAAAGGCTTTTCAGTCCGACTCTTTCCGAGGATGTTGCGCCCGATGAGAAGGAAGCTTCTTGCGTCTCTCTCCGCGCTCGTGGTCTGCGCTTCGCTCTTCACGCCGCTCGCTTCGGCGCAGCGTCGCCGCCGCATCCCTGCGCGCCGCACGACCGCGGCGAGCGCGAACAGGCTCTATGACGCGCGCGTCGCGCAGGCCGGCGACGCGTACCTGCGCGGCTACTACGCCTTCAACCCTTCGGAAGCGACCGCGGCGGGGCTGCACGAGTTCGACTCGCAGCTCGAAGAGCGAAGCTCGACGGCGGTCGCGGCGGAAGTGAAGCGTCTGCGCGCGACGCTCGCCGAACTCGCGCGCATCCCTGAGTGGCGTCTGTCGGCGGACGCGCGCTACGACTACCTCGTGCTTCAGTCGCACGCCAACGCCCAACTGCTCGAACTCGAAGACGTGAGGATGTGGCGGCGCGACCCGAACGTCTATAACCGGCTCGTCTCGTCCGGCGTTGACAACATTCTCAAGCGCAACTACGCGCCCATCGAACAGCGTCTTCAGGCCGTGCTCGCGCGCGAGCGTCAGATCACGCGCCTGCTCGACGAGGCCCGCGCCAATCTCGACAACCCGCCGCGCATCTACACCGAGACGGCCATCGCGCAAGCCGGGGGAAGCGTGGACTTCTTCGAGCGCGTCGTGCCGCAGATGTTCGAGCGCGCGGGCGGGAGCGGGCTGAACGCGGCTCGGCGCGCGGAGTTTCAGGCGTCGAACGACGCGGCGGTCGAGGCGCTGAAAAACTTTCGCGACTGGCTTCAGCGCGATTTACTTCCGCGCTCGAACGGCGACTTCGCCCTCGGCTCGGAGAACTTTCGCAAAAAACTTCTCTACGAGGAGATGGTTGACACGCCCGTGGCCGCGCTGCTGCGCGAGGGCGAGCGGCAGTTGCGCGAGACGCAAGATCAGATGCGCGCCGTCGCCGAAGAGGTCGCGCCCGGACGCGGCGTCGAGGCCGCGCTGCAACTGCTCGCGCGCGAGCACCCGACCGCCGACGGACTCGTCGGCGAGACGCGCGCCGAACTCGAACGCATCCGCGCCTTCATCCGCTCCGCGGAGATCATGACGCCGCCCGCGCGCGAGAACCTGACCGTCGCCGAGACGCCCGAGTACGCGCGCTCGCTCTCGTTCGCCTCGCTCGACGCGCCCGGCGCATTCGAGCGCACGGCGACCGAAGCCTACTACTACGTCACGCCGCCCGACCCCGCGTGGACGCCGCAGCAGCGCGAAGAACACCTCGAACACTTCGACCGCTACACGCTCACGATCACCTCGATTCACGAGGCTTTTCCGGGCCACTACTACCAGGCCCTGAAGCTCAAGCAGACGCCTTCGCGCGTGCGGTCGGCTCTCGCGTCGGCGAGCTTCGTCGAAGGCTGGGCGCACTACTGCGAGCAGATGATGGTTGACGAGGGCTTCGGCGGCAACAACCCGAAGCTCCGCCTCGCGCAGTTGAGCGCGGCTCTGCTCCGGCTGTGCCGCTACGTCGCCGGCATTCGGATGCACACCGCCGGGATGACTTACGAACAGGCGGTCGAGTTCTTCATGCGCGAGGGCTATCAGGCGCGCACGAACGCCGAGCGCGAGGCGCGGCGCGGCACGCTCGACCCGACCTATCTGGTTTACACGCTCGGCAAGATGGAGATTTTAAAACTGCGCGACGACTGGCGCGCGCGCATGGGCGACTCGTTCCGCATCGGCGACTTCCACGACCGCCTGCTGAGCTACGGGATGCCGCCCGTGAAGATTCTCCGCATGGCGATGCTCGGCGACGACGGCGCGCATGCAAGCGCCACGACGGGACAGGCGACGGCGGAAGAGGCGAAGCCCGTCGAGTTCTCTCTGCTCGCGACCGGGACGATGAGCGCGCACGAAGACGGTCGCGCGGTCGAGTTGATTACGGACGAGGCGGCTTGGCGTCAGGCTTGGGAGAAGATCGGCGGCGGTCGGCCCCTGCCCGACGTGAGCTTCGACACGCGCGCGGTCGTCGTGGCATATCAAGGCCAGCAGAGGACGGGCGGCTACAGCGTCGAGATAGCGGGCATCAAGCGCACTGGCATCGTGCTTGCAGTCAGCGTCAACGAGCGTCGGCCCGCGTCCGGCGACGTTACAGCGCAGGTCATCACTTCGCCTTTCGTCGCGGTTTCGATACCGCGTCCGCCGACGGGCGCGAGCGTGCGGTTCGCGGACGAGCGCGGCGCGGGGCAGGCTCAAACGCCGCCGGCTCAGAACAGGGTCGTCAGGCCGCGCGGGCGTCGCGCGGTGCGTCGGAGGACGAGGCGCTGAAGATTTAGAGGCGAACGCCAACGCCCGCGCGTCTCATCCAAAATTGGTCGGACGCACCACACGCGGGGGCGAACCGCGGGGGCGAACGCAGGTTTCAAGAATATCAATTCTCTCCCAATCCTCGACACGCCACGGGCGGAAAGTGGCTTTGAAATCGAGTGTTCGGAGGGTCGCGAAAACGTGGACGAGCGGCACGCCCTCCGGCGTATAATCGGGGCGGTGCCGCTCTCCCATTTTTACGCGAAGATTTTTCGGGCGCGTCTCGCGTCGTTCGTGCGGCGTGCCGAAGCGGAGGGAATTAAGATGACGAACATCGGAACCAGAAGCGCGCGGCGAGCCTCGGCCTCGCTGCTCGCCGCGCTGATGCTGCTCGCGCCGCTCGCGGCGACCGCGCAGACGCGCATCGTCGCGCCGAAGAACAAGTACAGCCCGCAGGACGACGTGAGGCTCGGACAGCAGGCCGCGCGGCAGGTCTATCAGCAGATGCCCATCCTGCGCGACGCGGCGGTCAAGGAGTACGTCGGGTCTGTGGGCCGAAGGCTCGCGCAGGCCATCCCGCCGGAGTTCCAACACCCGGAGTTCCACTACACCTTCGACGTTGTTGACGCGCGCGACATCAACGCGTTCGCGCTTCCGGGCGGGCCGATGTTCGTCAACCGCGGCATGATCGAGGCCGCCGACAACGAGGGCATGATGGCGGGCGTGATGGCGCACGAGATGAGCCACGTCGCCTTGCGCCACTCGACCGCCGAGGCGACCAAGGCGCAGAAGTATCAGATCGGCTCGGTCGCAGGCCAGATTTTCGGCGCAATCGTCGGCGGCGTTGGCGGCGCGGTCATTGGCGCGGCCAGTCAAGCCGGTGGCGGCCTCATCGTCAACAAGTTCAGCCGCGAAAACGAGAAGCAGGCCGACCTGCTCGGCGCGCAGATCATGGCGCGCGCCGGCTACGACCCGCGCGACCTCGCCAAGATGTTTCAGAAGATCGAGGCGCAGGGCGGCGCGGGCGGCCCCGAGTGGCTGAGCGACCACCCGAACCCCGGCAACCGCTACCAGTACATCATGCAGGAGGCGGCGATGCTCAGAGTCGCGCCGGGCGTGGGCGAAGACTCGAGCGCGTTCCGCCAGGCGCAGGCGCGTCTGCGCGGCTACCCGCGCGCAGCTTCGATGGAAGAGATCGCGCGCTCGGGCCGTCGCTACCCGAATCAGGGGAACTACCCGAGCAACTATCCGAACCAGGACGACTACCCCAACCGCGAAGGCAATACGAATCAGGGCGGCTACAACGGCAGCTACTCGCGCGTCGCGTACCCTTCGACGAGCTACGTCACGCAGCGCACGAGTTTCTTCAGCGTCGGCATCCCCTCGAACTGGCAGAGCCTCGGCGGCGACGACGAGACCGCCTCCTACGCGCCGCAGGGCGCATACGGCTCGCAGGGCATCACGCACGGCGTCATGTTCAGCGTCGCGCAGTCCAATTCCAACGACCTCCGCGACGCGACGAACGAGGTCGTGCAGGGACTCTTGCAGGCGAACAACTATCTGAGTCAGGCGACCGACTTCCAGCGCACGACCCTGGACGGGCGCGACGCGCTCGCCGCGACGTTCACGGGCCGCTCGCCGGTCAACGGTCAGAGCGAACGCGTCACCGTCATCACGACGATGCTCTCGAACGGTCGGGTCTTCTACATGGCCGCCGTCACGCCGCAGACCGAGTACGCGACGTATCAGCGGACGTTCAACGACATCCTCCGCTCGCTCAGGCTGAACGGCAGGTACTAAAAAGCCGCGCGAGGCGGCTACGGACGCGGGCGGCGCGTTTTAACGCGCGCCGCCCGCGATTCAGTTTCAAGAAAGGGGGCGACGACGTTGGCGCGAGGCTGGGAGAGCAAGTCGGTCGAGTCGCAGCAGGAGGAGCGCGCGCGCGAGTCGGAGCTGCGCGACGCCCAGCCGCTGACGCCGGAAGAGCGGGCGCGGCGCGAGCGGCTCGCGTCTTTAGAACTCTCGCGCTCGCGGACGCTCGACCAGTTGGAGCGCGCGGCCAGCGCCGCGCACCGCGCGATGCTCAAGCGCACGCTCGTCGCGCTCGAACGCGAGATCGCGGAGATCGGTTGAAGAGTAGTGCGCGGCGTGTCACGGCGCGCGCGAGTTGAACGCGAAAGCGGCGCGCGGAGTCTTTTAACTCCGCGCGCCGTTTTTTTCGGAAGACAACGAGCCGGCCAAAGCTTAACTCGTCACCGACATCTTCGCGCCGCACTCCGGGCAGAACTTCGGCGAGCCTTCCGCCTGATGGCCGCAGGCCGTGCAGGTCAACTTCGGCGGCACGGTCGGCGTCCCGCATTCGGGGCAGAACTTCGCCTTGCCGACCTCGACGCCGCACGCGGAACACTTCGACGCGGACGCGGCCTGTTGCTGCTGCGCCTGCGTCGGCGCCTTGACGGACGCGCCCGCGCTCATGTCAACGCCGGAGACGTAGTCCGTCCCTTGCGCCTTCTCGTACAACTGCTGCCGCGCGGCCTCGGCCTTCGCCTGCGCGTGCGAGGCGGCCAACTCCTCGTTGAAGTCGGGCGCGCAGCCCTCGCACTGACCCGCCGCCGCGTTCCAGCAGACTTCGGGGCAGACCCAGCGCCCGCAGCGCGAGCACTGGTGGAAATGCGTCTTGCCCTCCTCGACGGCTTTTTGCAGAGCCTCGTCGTGCGCCTTGCCGCCGACGGCGCGCTGAATCTCATAGGCGGAGTTCCCGGCGTTGCCGAGCCACCCGCCGAACACGTCGCCCGCCGCGCGCAGGAGCGACCCGGCAGTGCCCGTGACCGAAGGCTGGTAGCGCGACATGTAGCCGTTGCCGCACTTGTCGCAGTAGAACTTGAACTGGTAACCCTTGTCCGTCGAAAGGTCGTCGTAATTGCTGACGAACTGAATCATCCCCATTGCGCTTGACCTCCAAAAGCAGTGACGAGTGGAAAGTGTCGTGTGACGAATTGACCAATTAAAGAGCGCGGCGTTCAGCCCCGCCCCGCAGGGGAGAAGATAGCAGTTAGATATTTTCTTGTCATCCGCCGTTCGCGCCCGCCGCGCGCCGCTCTTCTTTTCTCATCGGTCGTCGCCCTTGTCCTTCGCCTCCTGCCAAAGTTCTTCCATCTCTTCGAGCGTCGCCGCGCCGATGTCGCGCCCGCGGGCGCGCAGGGAGCGCTCGATGTGGCGGAAGCGGCGGCGGAATTTTCGGTTCGTCAGCTTCAGGGCGGCTTCGGGTTCGACTCGTAGATGGCGCGCGATGTTGGCGACGGCGAAGAGGAGGTCGCCGACCTCTTCGCGGACGCGCTCGTGCTTGGCCTCCGCCGCAGCGGCGGCTTCTTGTTCACTCGCGGCAGCCGCGCCCGCCTCCTCGTGCTCGCGTATCGCGGCGCGCAGCTCGTCAATCTCTTCGCGGAGCTTGTCGAAGATGTCTTCGACCGATTTCCAGTCGAAGCCGACGCGCGCGGCCTTCGTCGCGAGTTGGTGCGCCTCCATCAGCGCGGGCACTTTCGCCGAGACGCCGTCGAGGAGTGACGAGTCGTCCGGTTCATCTTTGCCCGCGGCGCGCTTCTCCTCGGCCTTCAACTGCTCCCAGTTGCGTAAGAGTTCTTCGTTGTCGCGCACGCGCACGTCGCCGAAGACGTGCGGGTGGCGGCGAACCATCTTCGAGTGTATCGCGTCGGTCACGTCGTCAATCGTGAACTCGCCGCGCTCCCGCGCGACCTGCGCGTAGAAGACAATCTGAAACAGAAGATCGCCCAACTCCTCGCGCAAATTTTCGGGCCGACCGGCGCGCGCGTCCTCGACCGCCTCGAAGGCTTCGTAGGCTTCTTCTAAAAGCATCGGCGCGAGCGTGGCGTAGGTCTGCTCGCGATCCCAGGGGCACCCTTCGGGCGAGCGCAGGCGCGACATCAGTGCGACGAGGTCGTTGAAATTTGCGGGCATGGTCTTCCCTCAAGTTTAAGTTCAAGGTTCAAAGTTCAAGGTTCAAGGTTAAGTTCGGAGTTCAAGCTTTAGCTTGTGTGTCTGGCACGAAGGTCATCTGAAGGTCGAATTCTTAACTTTGAACCTTGAGCTTTGGACTTTAAACTTTGAATTCGGATTATGACAGAAAGCGACAGCCGCTTTCGAGCGGCGCGGCGGTGGTAAGTGTCTTGAAGGATTCGGCGGCCACATCGTCAACGCCGCGCGCCGTCTATCGCGGGCGGCTCGCGCCCTCGCCGACGGGACTGCTGCACCTCGGCCACGCGCGCACCTTCTGGACTGCGTTCGAGCGCGCGCGCGGGGCGAATGGTGCGCTCGTGCTTCGCAACGAAGACCTCGACCCGCAGCGCTCGCGCGCCGAGTTCGTCGCCGCGATGATCGAAGACCTGCGGTGGCTGGGGCTGAGTTGGGACGAAGGGCCGGACGTGGGTGGCCCGTTCGCGCCTTACTCGCAGGGCGAACGCCGCGGCTTCTACCTCGAAGCATGGTCGCGACTCGTCGCGCGCGGCGCGGTCTATCCATGCGCCTGCTCGCGCCGCGACATCGCGCGCGCCGCCGAAGCCCCGCACGAACACACCGAAGCCCCACGCGAACACCCGCGCGTCGCAACGGTCGCGCAGGCCGCGGACGACGAAGCGCACTACCCCGGCACTTGCCGACCATCGGCGGGCGAGCCGCCCGCGCGAGCCGCCGCGCCCGCCGGAGTGAACTGGCGCTTCCGAGTCGAAGACGGCGAAGAGGTCGTCTTCGACGACTTGAAGCAGGGGCGGCAGGTGTTCGTCGCCGGGCGAGACTTCGGAGACTTCGTCGTGTGGCGGCGAGACGACGTGCCCGCGTATCAACTCGCGGTCGTGGTTGACGACGCGGCGATGGGGATGACGGAGGTCGTGCGCGGCGCAGACCTTCTCAAGTCAACCGCGCGCCAGATTCTTCTGCAGCGCGCGCTCGAACTCCCTTCGCCCGCATACTTTCACTGCGACCTCGTCACGGACGGGCAGGGCCGTCGGCTCGCGAAGCGACACGCCTCGCTCTCGCTGCGCGCGCTGCGCGAGGCCGGAGTCACGCCCGAAGAGTTGCGCGAGCGTTTCCGCGCCGACACGAGCGGGGAAGTATGAGCCGGCGCGTCGCATCCTTGCGGGCCGGCGTGAGCCATTCTTGCGACGGCGCGGCGCGCGGTGCTACCATCCGAGTTCAAAGCAATCAAGAAAACTTGGCTCAAGTTTCCTTTGACTGCGAATCCATCTGAGAGAAACACATTCTCTGAAGAATCGCAGCCGTAAATTGCTTGGCGTTGGTCATCGTTTCATAGGTAGCGACATAATGCGACAGGTGCTTCTTATGCACGCCGCG
>DASRCS010000263.1:0-13697 GCA_035652995.1 Pyrinomonadaceae bacterium | reverse complement strand
GAAGAGGCGCTCACGTCGCGGCCCGTCGTCTTCGAGACGATGCACGACGCCACGCTCTTCGAGGCGCACAACGAGATACTGTTCCACACGTGGGGCGACGACCGCTGCTGCCTGCCGCGCGGCGCGACGCGCGCGACTCTTCGGAACGACGGCGAGCGCCTGAAAAATCTGAAGGCCGGCGACGTTCTCGTCCTTATCGAGACGCGCAACCCGCAGAACGGCGAAGAGCAGGAGGCCGACCCCTCGCACCGCCACGCCGTTCGCCTCACGGAAATCAAACCGGCGACCGACCCGCTCTTCAACGAGAACGGCGCGCAACCGCTTCGCGTCCTCAACGTCGCTTGGGACGCCGCGGACGCTCTGCCGTTCCCGCTCTGCCTCTGGGAAGTCGAAGTCGATGGCGAGTCGAAGCCCGTCAGCGTCGCACTCGGCAACATCGTCCTCGCAGACCACGGCCAGACAATCGCGGACGAGACGCTCGGCAGCGTGCCCGCGTCGAACCCCGCGCTCGACAAGATCGCGGCCCGCAGCGCGAACTCCTGCCAGCAGCCTTCGCGCACGCCGACGCCGCCGCGCTTTCGCCCTCGCCTCGGCAAAAAAAATCTGACGCACGCCGCGCCCTTCGACCCGAAGAACCCGCCCGCCTCGGCGAGCGCGACGATTGCTTGGCCCGCCGCCGAGTTTCTGCCCGACATAAAACTGAAGGGCACGCTCGGCGGCAACGACTCCGACTGGTTCCCGAAGCGCGACCTCTTGAGCAGCGGCGCGGAGACGCGCGAGTTCGTCGTCGAGACCGAGTCGGACGGCACGGCCTTCATACGTTTCGGCGACGACCAGTTCGGCGCGCGCCCCGCGTCCGGCGCGAGTTTCACGGCGACTTACCGCGTCGGCAACGGCCCGCAGGGGAACGTCGGCGCAGGCGTCTTGGCACACGTCGTCAGCCTTGAGCCGGCCATCGTCGCCGTCACCAACCCGCTCGCCGCGCGCGGCGGCACAGAGCCTGAGAGCATCGAGCGCGTGCGGCAGGACGCGCCCGTCGCCTTCCGCACGCAGGAGCGCGCCGTGACGCCGGAGGATTACGCCGCAGTCGCCGAGCGACACGCGGGAGTGCAGCGCGCCGCGGCGACCATGCGCTGGACCGGGAGTTGGCGCACGGTCTTCCTCACGGTTGACCGCGTCGGCGGACTCGACGTTGACGAGCCGTTCAAGGCCGAAATGCTCGCGCACCTCGAACGCTTCCGAATGGCAGGGCACGACGTGGAGGTTGACGGGCCGCTTTACGTCCCGCTTGAGATCGAGTTGAGCGTCTGCGTCGAGCCGGGATACTTCCGCGGCGACGTGCGCGCGGCGCTGCTCGAACTCTTCAGCCGCCGGACGCTGCCCGACGGTCGCCGCGCCGTCTTTCATCCCGACAACTACACCTTCGGGCAGACGGTCTATCTCAGCCCGATCTACGCCGCCGCGCAGTCGGTCGAGGGCGTCTCTTCGGTCGTCGTCACGAAGTTCGCGCGGCAGGGCGTGGCGGGCGCTTCGGCGTTGCAGACGGGCAAGCTTGAGGTGGGGCGGCTTGAGATCGCGCGCCTCGACAACGACCCGGACTTTCCAGACCGGGGCGTGCTGCGCCTCGTGTTGAAAGGAGGGCGATGAGCACTTCATTCGACCAGACGTTGAGCGGGCTTGACTCGTGCGGCTGCTGCGAAGGCATCGCGGTGCACACGCCCGTCGAAGTCAGCAACCGACCGGGCCTGTCGGCCATCGCCTACCGCGTCGGCACTCACGCGGCGTTCAAACAGACGCTCGTCGCGCGCCTCTCAGACCCCTCGCGTCCCGCACTCCGCGGGCTGACGGCGCGCGAAGACGCAGACTTCTCCGTCGCGCTCCTCGACGCGTGGGCGGCGGTCGCGGACGTTCTGACCTTCTATCAGGAGCGCATCGCCAACGAGTCGTATCTCGGCACGGCGACCGAGCGCCTCTCCGTCCTCGAACTCGCGCGGCTCATCGGCTACGAGCTGCGCCCCGGCGTCGCGACCAGCGCCTTTCTCGCCTTCACGCTTGAGAAAGTTCCCGGCGCTACCGCGCAGCAGGCGCGCGCGCTCGGCGTGCCTTCGCGCACGGTGCTCGACGCCGGGATAAAAGTTCAGAGCGTGCCCGGCCCCGGCGAGCAGCCCGTCCTCTTCGAGACGGTCGAAAAGATTGAGGCGCGCGTCGCGTGGGACTCGATACGCCCGCGCCTCACCGTGCGCCACCCCGTCGGCTGGGACACAGACACACTCTACTTCGACGGACTCGCCACCGGACTCAGGAAAGGCGACGGCGTGCTCGTCACGCCCTACGGGCAGGACGCAATCTTTCGCCTCGTCGCCGACGTGACGAACGACAACGACCGGCAGTTGACGAAGGCGCGGCTCACAAATCTTCCCGACGGCGCGTCGGCGGCATACGGCGCGATCTTCGACGGCTACGAGAAGGGGAGGCCGGTCGCGCCGTTCGTCCAGCCTTACCTCGGAAAGACGGTTGACGCCGAAGACCTTGAGGCCGACGCGCGGAAGGACGGCTTCGAGGTTCAAAAACTCTTCGACAACCTCGCGGCGGCACGCGACCCCGCGCCGCGTCTCGTAGTCTTCCGCGCGCGCGCCGCAATCTTCGGCCACAACGCACAGCTCTGGGAGTCTCTGCCCGCGAGCCAGCGCTACGGCGAGTACGTGACGGTGGATACGGGCCAGGGTCTCGTGCAGGGCTACAAGCCCGGCGCATACGCGGGGCGCGAGAACAGTTGGATCGAGGAGCGGCTGTCGGACTACCACGGCGTCGGCCCCAACGACAAGTTCATCTTTCTCGACAACGTTTATCAGGGGATGGTGCGCGGAACCTGGATCGTCCTCAAGCAGCAGGACGAGGCGAAGGCTTACCTCGTGACGGGCGCGGCGGAAGTGACGAAGGCCGACTTCGGCCTGAGCGCGAAGGTGACGCGCCTCGCGCTCGACACGCGCACTTACTGGAGCGACTTCTCGCCGCGCTCGATAACAGTCTTCGGCCACAGCGAGCAGCTTTCACTCACGCGCTTCCCGAACCCGGACGCGACGGTCGCGGGCGCGGTCGTCGAGTTGGACACGTGGGTGGACGGCCTCTTCGCCGGTCGAAACATCTTCGTCGGCGGCGAGCTGCACGACAAGCGCGGCGTGACCGCGAGCGAGGTGGCGACTGTCCTCAAGGTCGAGCACGTGCTGACGACCGAGGGCTTCACGCGACTGACGCTCACAGCGCCGCTCGCGCACACGTACGTCCGCGACACCGTCGAGATCAACGCCAACGTCGCGCTCGCCACGCACGGCGAGACCGTGCGCGAGGTTCTCGGCGGCGGCGACGCAACGCGCGCCTTCCAGTCGTTCACGCTCCGACAGCCGCCGCTCACATACGTCGGCGCGGCGACCGAGAGCGGCACGGCGACAACGCTCTCGGTGCGCGTGGGCGGCGTCCTCTGGCACGAAGTCCCGTCCTTCTACGGCCACGGCCCCGAAGAGCGAATCTACGTCACGCGCACGGACGACGGCGGCACGACGACCGTGCGCTTCGGCGACGGCGTGACGGGCGCGCGGCTGCCGACGGGTCAGGACAACGTGACGGCCACATACCGCAAAGGTTCTGGACTCGCGGGCCGCGTGAAGGCCGACCAGCTTTCGCAACTGATGTCGCGCCCGCTCGGCCTGAAAGGCGTGACGAACCCTCTGCCCGCCGAAGGCGGTGACGACGCCGAGACGCTCGCGGACGCGCGACGCAGCGCACCGCTCACGGTGATGACGCTCGGTCGCGTCGTCTCGCTCCGCGACTACGAAGACTTCGCGCGTGCCTTCGCGGGCGTGGGCAAGGCTCTGGCGACTTGGACTTGGGACGGCGAGCGTCGCGGCGTCTTCCTGACGGTCGCGGGCGCGGACGGCGCGGACGTGCCCGAAGGCAGCGAACTCATGAAGAACTTGCTCGCCGCGATGCGCGCGGCGGGCGACGCGGGCGTGCCGCTCACGGTCGCGTCTTACGGGCCGCGCCTGTTCCGACTCAAGGCGAAGGTCAAGGTCGGCGACGATTACGTGACGGAGAAAGTTCTGGCCGAGGTCGAGCGCGCCCTTCGCGCGCACTTCTCCTTCGACGCGCGCGACTTCGGCCAGCCCGTCACGCTCGGCGAGGTGCTGGCCGTCATGCAAACGGTCGAGGGCACGGTCGCCGTGGACGTGGACGAGCTTTACCGCGTGGGGGATGAAGACAGCGGGCCGCAGGTGCGTCTGCCGGCAGCCGTGCCGAGCGCGGCCTCCGCCGCCGAGCTTCTCACGCTCGACCCCGCGCCGCTCAAACTGGAGGTCATGCCGTGAGCTTCGACGCCGAGAGACTCTACGAGTTGCTGCCCTCCGTCTATCGCCTGCGCGACGCCGAGCAGGGCGGGCCGCTGAAAGGTCTGCTGTCGGTCATCGCCGAGCAGGTCGCGGTGATTGAAGAAGACCTCGAACAACTCTACGACGACCAGTTCGTCGAGACCTGCGCCGAGTGGGTCGTCCCGTACATCGGCGAACTCGTCGGCGCGCGTGACCTGCGCGCGCTGCCCGGCGGCGTCGGGACGAGCAGCCGCGCGCTGGTGGCGAACACACTCGCCTACCGTCGTCGCAAGGGCACGGCTGCCGTGCTGGAACAACTCGCGCGCGACGTGACGGGCTGGGACGCGCGCGCAGTCGAGTTCTTCCAACTGCTCTCGACGACGCAGCACGTGAACCACGCGCGACCGCTCAACCTCGCCGCGCCCGACATGCGCCGCGCGCCGTCGCTCGAACTCGTCAACACGCCGTTCGACACCGCCGCGCACACAATGGAAGTGCGCCGCGTCGCGCCGCGCCGCGGCAAGTACAACATCCCCGATGTCGGAATCTTCCTCTGGCGCGTCGGCAGCCACTCGCTCACACTCGCCCCGGCCTACAAGTTGGACGAGCGACGCTACCGCTTCAACCCGCTCGGCCTCGACACGCCGCTCTACAACAGCCCCGCGACGGAAGACGAGATCACGCACTTCGCCGAGCGCGTGAACGTCCCCGCGCCGCTCAGCCGCCTGACCTTGGACGCCGCGCTCGACACTTACTACGGCGCGGACAACAGCCTGCTCTTGAACGTTGACGGCAACGACATCCCGTCCGGCGAGGTCGTCGTCTGCGACCTGTCGGACGACGGCGGCGACTGGGCTAACAAAGCGAAGGCGACGGACAAGCACGCCGTCGATCCGGTGCTCGGTCGCCTGCGTCTGCCCGAAGGCGTTTACAACGACCCGGAAGTGCGGACGACTTTTCACTACGGCTTCAGCGCCGAAACGGGCGGCGGCGAGTACGGTCGCGCCGTGACCTTCGACGACGCGCTGCGCCCCGTCGTCAGAGTGCCGACGGACGCGCCGACGATTCAGGACGCGCTGGACGCTTTGACCGAAGGCGGCGTCGTCGAAGTCGAAGGCAACGGCTACTTCTTCGAGACGCCCGACATAGACGTGCCCGCGGGGAAGAAGATAGAGCTTCGCGCGGCGGACGGGGCGCGCGCCGTCGTCGTGCCTTCGGGTCGAGTCTCCATCTTCGGCGGCGATGGCGCGGAGTTGACCGTCAACGGTCTCGTCTTCACACACGGCGCGCTGCACGTCGTCGCGGACAAGTCGGGCGAGACGAATCAACTCGCCGCGCTTCGAGTGCGCCACTGCACACTGCTTCCGGGGCCGAGTCCGGCAATCGGCGGCGTTGCGGCGCAAGCACAGACCGCGCGCGTCGTCGTCGAAGCGGCGGGCGTCCGGGTAGAGATAGAGCGCAGCATCGTGGGCGCGATAAACGCGGTGGCGGGCGCGAGCGTGAGCGTCGCCGACAGCATCGTTGACGGCGGCGGCGAGACGGAGTCGGCTTACGCCGCGCCGGTTGCGACCGACGACGGCGCGGCGCTCGAAGTCTCGAACAGCACCATCGTCGGGCGCGTGCGCGCGCGCTCAATCGAAGCGTCGAACACGATCTTCATGGCCGCATCAGTCATGCCGGGCGTCGCGCCCGTTTCAGCCGAGCGTTTGCAGCAGGGCTGCGTGCGCTTCTCCTACGTGCCGCCCGGCTCGCGCGTCCCGCGCACGTACCACTGCCAGCCGCAAAAGGCAGACGACGCGCAACAACTCGCGCGCGTGCGCCCCGTCTTCACTTCGCTGCGCTACGGCGACGCTGCTTACTGCCAGCTCGACTTGCGCTGCGCGCGGGAGATACGTCGCGGCGCTGACGACGAATCCGAGATGGGCGCGTTCCATCAACTCTACCAGCCGCAGCGCGTCGCGGACTTGCGCGCGCGGCTCGACGAGTACCTGCGCTTCGGCCTCGAAGCCGGCATCTTCTACGCCAGCTAGACGGCGCAGACGGCCCCACACTCTTCGGTTGTTCGCTTGAGCAATGACGAACCCCTTTGTGTCGCGGAGGACTGTATGAAAGGTGACTTCAGCCGTCGAACCTTCAACCCACGGAAGCACTACAGCGGCGTGCTCATGCAGCAGGGCCGCGTCCAGACGGACGCCGACTGGAACGAGCAGCTTGAGATACAGCACCACCGCGCCGAGGTGGAAGCGCGAGACCTTGTCGGCGCGTGCGGCGTGCCGAAGGAGGGCGGCGGCTTCGCCGTCCAGCCGCTCAACTCGGCGTCGGCGGGCGTGAATGATTTGTCCGTCTCAGCCGGTCGCATCTACGTTGACGGACTCCTCTGCGAGTCTGATGCGGCGACCGTCCCGCTCGGCAACATTCAGGGGCAGCAGGCGACCGCCGCCACGCTCGACGCAGACGGGCGCGCGCTCGCCGCGGGCCAGTGGGTCGAGATTTCCGGCGACGACAAGCAGACGACCTCTCGGCTCATCACCGGCGTTGACGCTGACCTCGGCGTGCTCACCTTCGACACAGACCTCCCGCCCTACGCCGACGCGGATCATCCTTTCCTTCGTCGCATCGTGAGCTACCTGACGCAGCCCGACGCACCAGCGCTCGACTTCTCGACTCTTCCAGCGCCCGACGCGCCCGTGCAACTGCCCACGCTCACGCTCCCCGCGGGGAACTACGTCGCCTACCTTCACGTCCGGGAGCGGCACGTCACCGCGCTCGACGACCCTCTGCTCAGAGAGAAGGCGCTCGGCGGCCCCGACACGACGACGCGCATCAGGAACGTCTGGCAGGTCGGGCTTCTGGCCGTGAGCAGTCCCGGCCCCGACCCGCTCACTTGCCAGACCTCTTTCCCCGAATGGGACGCGCTCGTCGCTCAACCGTCGGGGATGATGAACGCGCGCACCGAACCCGTTGACGACCCGAAAGACCCTTGCTCGCTGCCGCCGGAGGCGGGATACAGGCGGCTTGAGAATCAGCTCTACCGCGTTGAGGTTCACGAGGGCGGCGCGCGCGACGAGGCGACGTTCAAGTGGTCGCGCGAGAACGGCTCGGTCGTAACTTCGGTCGAGAAGGTTAACGGGAGCGTCGTCACGGTCAAAGACCTTGGGCGCGACGACGTGCTCGGCTTCGCGGGCGGCGAATGGGTCGAGGTTGTCGGCGACGAGTCGGAGTTGACGGGCACGCCCGCGACGCTCGCGCTCGTCAAGAAGATCGAGCCGTCGCTCCGCGAGATAACGCTCGACACGGACGTTTCATCCTTGAGCGGCAAGGCCGGACTCAAGCTCCGCCGCTGGGAGCAGACGGGCGACGCGGCGACGGCAGGCGGCGTCGTGATGACCGACGACTGGATTGACCTCGAAGGCGGCGTGCAGGTGCGGTTTTCCGAAGGGACTTACCGAACGGGCGACTACTGGCTCATCCCCGCGCGCGCCGCGACCGCAGAGATCGAGTGGCCGCCGTACTCCGTCCCGCTCACAGCGCCGGAGCCGCAGCCCCCGCACGGCACGACACATCACTTTTGCCGCCTCGCCCTGCTCTTTTCCGACAGCAGCGGCATCTCCGTAGTTGACGATTGCCGCGCGCAGTTCCCTCCGCTCACGCACATCTGTGCCGAGGACGTTTGCTTCGAGAACTCGTCCTGCCAGATGCCGAACGTCAAGACGGTGAAGGACGCCATCGAGCAGCTCTGCCACGAGCGCGACCTGTGCTTTCACAACAAGCACCTGCACGGCTGGGGCATCGTCTGCGGCCTGCAAGTCAACTGCGGGCCGGACGAGCAGGGCCAGCCGTGCCGCCACGTCACCGTGCGCTCCGGCTACGCGCTCGACTGCGAGGGCAACGACATCATCCACGACGAGGACGACTCGTTCGATCTCATCCAGATGATCGAGGAGTACAACACTCAGAATCCGAACAACCCGATCCTCGGCGGCGACGGCGAAGTCTGCATCGTGTTGAGCGGCGACGCCGAAACGCCGTACAGCCTTGAGAGGTACGACCCGACGTGGGACACGTGGCCGTCCGTCTTCAAGGACACGCTCTGGTCTGACTTCCTCAACGACTGCCTCGGCGATCTCGTCAAGTTTCTTCAGGCCGAGTTGACCGACAAGAGCGGGCAGTCGAACCAACTCGTCACGCCGACGCAGAAGCGCCTGATTACTCTGCTCAACCTTCTCATCCAACTCTTCAACCAGACCAACGGGCAGTACGTCTATCTTTCGGGCGAGCAGGGACTCGAAGACGACCGCACCGAGCACACGATCCTGCGCGACCTCTACACGGGCCTGCGCGCGCTTTTGCAGAGTCACACCTTCTGCGGGATGTTCGACGACACTGAGTTTCCCGAATACCCTTACAAGGGGCTGAACAGCCCCGCGACGAAGCCGCCTTTCGTCCCGACCATCTTCGGCAAGGGCTACCACAGGCGTCTGCGCGTGAACCCTTCGGGGAGCATGGCCTACACCGTCGGCCTCGGCAACACGATCAACGTCTATGACCTCGCGGCGGACGAGATGGTCGCGGAGTTGAAGTTCCCCGACGACGGGGCGAGCGTGCAGGACGTGGCCTTCTCGCCGGACGGGAAACGCCTCTACGCGGTGGCGACCATCAACGGCAAGGACAGCCTCTTCGCCGTCGCCGACGTGAAGGGCGCGGCCCACAGTTGGCACAACCCTTCGGTCGTCTGCGACGTGCTGCTCGTCACGCTCGCCACGCGCGCGGGCGCGCCCGGCAAGGTTTACGCGGCGGGGCGAGGCAAAGGCATCTACGTCCTCAACGTCGCGAACATCAAGCCGAACGCCGCGCCCGACATCGGCTTCTACGCTTCGGGCAACCTCGTCGTCGTCGAGCAGGGCAAGGAGGCTTACGCCTACGCGACGGCGCAGGGGCAGGGGACGCCCCTCGGCGTCTATGACCACGTCCTGCGCTACGACCTGAACAAGCCGCAGGCGCAGCCGCAGACGTTCCACCTCGTCATCAACAAACAGAACGTCACCGGCGCGGACGACATCGCCGTCGCGTATGACGCGAAGCCGCCGCGCCTCTACGTCGTCACCAACCCGCCGTCGAACTCGAACAACAAGCAACTGATAATCTTCGACGCGCGCGGCGAGAGCGCCGGCCCCGTCGTCAGCCTCGACCTGGAAGAGGCGACCGGCGTCTCGCTGGCCTACAATCCCGTGACGCACTACCTGATGCTCGCCTACGCCGACAGCTACCGCGTCCGGCTCGTCGGGCAGAACAATCAGCTCGTCGCGGCCTTCCGCCACCCCGTGCAGATCGGGCCGGCCTCAATCGCGGTCGCGCCCGACATCGGCGCGAAGGGGCAGCAGAGGGTCTTCGTGCTCAACTCCGTCAGCAACACGATCACCACAGTCCCCGCGTCGCGCTTCGACCCCTCGAAGCAGTTGCCGCTTCAGCCGCTCGTCGAGTACCGCGCTGAAATACTCGAAGCGTTCGTCCGTCTGTTCGGCGGGCTGCTCCAGTATCTGAAGGACTGCCTCTGCGACCACCTGCTCGTCAACTGCCCGCAGTGCGAACCCGACGACAAGCTCTACCTCGCCTGCGTCCAGATCAAGGGCGGGAGCGTCTATAAGATTTGCAACTTCTCGAAGCGGAAGTACGTCCACAGCTTCCCCACGGTCGAATACTGGCTCTCCGCCGTCCCCTTCATCCCGCTCGTCGGGCGCGCCGTCGAGGCGTTCTGCTGCGCCGTGCTGCCGGAACTCTTCGGCGCGTTCAAGGCTTCGGGGTCTGGCACTTCGCCAAACAAGTTCACGAGCGCGGGGCTGTACATGGCCGCGAGCGCGCTGCACACGACGGACTTCGGCGCGATGTTCGGCAACGGCTTCGGCGCGCTCTCGCGTGTGGTCGGCGGGCTGCTGCGCGACCTCTTGGCGTGCCGCGCGCGCGACCTCGGACAGCCGCCCGCGCTCAAGCGCGAAGACATCATCGGGGCGAGGCTCGAAGACGCGGCGGGCCTTCTCCGCAACGGCGGCGTGAACGTGGACGGGATCGTGCCTTACGATCCTTGCAACTGGACTGAAAACCTCGCGCGACTCTTCAGCGCGCCCGCGCGCCTGACGAGCGGCGCGCACGTCCGGCTCTCCGTCGAAGACGGGACGGTTCGCAACTACACGTCGGGCGCGGCGGGCGGAACGTTGGCCGGGGCCGGCGCGCAGGCAGGCGACTCGACGGCGCGCGCCGTCGAGTCCGACGCGTTGGCCGCGACGGCGTCCGCGGGCGAAGTCAACGCGGGCGCGGCGGGCGACGACGCTCAGAGTCTGCGCGCCGAACTCGACGGCTTGCGCGCGTCGTTCGACCGCGCGCAGGAGGAGCACGCCGCCGCGCTCGCCTCGCGCGACGCGACCGTCGCCCGACTCGAAACGCACGTCCAAGCCCTGCAAGACAACCTTAAAAATTTCGACGAACTTCAACAACAGGTCAAGGCGCTTTCCAAACGCCGCCCCGCGCGCAAGACGAAGAAAGAAGAAAAGCCGCCGCAGGCCGCGGAATAAAATCGGCGGCGGAATAAAACCGACGAAGGCCGGGGCGCATCAATGCGCCTCGCGCCGCGACTCTCCACACGCACGCGGTGAAGAGCGCGTCGCGCGCGAGACGAAAGGTGCGTCGTTGAAAACCGCCCCGGCGTGTATCGGCGTTACGCGCCGTTTGCGGACCGCATCAGCCGCGACCGTCCTGCGCGTCGTCCTGACCAACCAGTAACCTTCAAACTTATTCATGCCGACGGGGAGGCGCGGGTCTATTCCTGCGCCTCCCTTGATGAGTTTCAGCCCATGCCGATTGAAGTCGAGGGGCGCTTCGACGCGAAGAACGGTGACGTGATCGCGGGCGGCGGGACTTTCAAGGGGCAGGAAAGGATGGAGACGACCGTCACGTGGCAGTTGCGCCTGCGCAAATAGCCGAGCCGCCCGACGTTCCTTTTACGCGTTACAGGGTGAGGACTGGTTCCATGAAACTTAAACTCGCGGCGATCACATTCGTTCTCATCGCACTCCCCGCGGCGGCGCGCGCGCAGGAAGTTAAAAGACTCGCGCTCCCGCTCGGCGAGACGAAAGTCTCGGTCAACGTTTACTCGAAGCCGGGCGACGCGGTCACGTACTTCGCGCCGCACCACGACGAGCAGACGGCGCTCAAGCTCGCGAAAGAGGCCGTGGCGCAGCACGGCGGGCGGCTCGTCGAGGTCGAGTCGTTCGACGAGTCGGGCGTTCCAGCGCGCCGTCTCAGGTTTCAGGTCAAAGGCCAGACCTACACGGTTGACCCGAACCGGATTTTCACGGCGAGCGGGCGTCGCTGCGCCGGACTCGCGCCGGAGGCCGAAGCCGCGGTCGCGAAGTTCGCCGAAGAGTTGCTGCGACTGATCCTGCCGCCGGACGAAGAGGGCGCGGGCGTCGCCGGGAGAGTCCTGGTCGCCGTCCACAACAACGCGGACTCGGGCGAGAAAGCTCCCGCCGCGAGGGCGAGCGATTTGACCGCGACCGCATACGTCAGGTCGCACGACTCGGCGCGCGCTTCGCGCGCCGGGTTCGACGCACAGGCCGCGGGCGTCTATCTCTCGAACGCCGAAGACGACCCCGACAACTTCGTCCTGCTTTCGACGCCGAAGCTCGTCGGCTACTTCGCCGCAAAAGATTTCAACGTCGTCGTGCAGAAACCGGCGGGCCAACTCTCCGCCGGTCAGTGCGGAGAGGACGACGGCTCGCTCTCGGTTTACGCCGGTCAGCACGGCGTCGAGTACGTCTGCCTCGAAGCCGACGCGGCGCACGGCGCGGCGCGGCAGCGGCAGATGTTTGAAGCCGTCCACGGCCTCGTCGGTGCGAACGACGCGGGGCTGGCCGTCCGCCGCAAGGGGTGACGAGACGTTCTCATCCGTGCAGGTGCAAAGCAGTGTCGAAGCGCAAACGAGAATTACTGCTGTCAGCGGTCTTGTTATCCCTGTTTCTGAATCTGTCGCCGGCCACGCGCGCCGCGACTGCTGACGACGACAAGAGCGAAGGGATGGCTGGAGCGAAGGGCTTTCACGCCTCGCTTGCGAGCGTGCTCGCGGGCCGCGGCCTGAACGTCGCAGACCTGTGCGACGAAAACGACTCGGTGCAGCGCCGCGTCCTTCAGGAGTACGGCGCGGTCTTCATCGCCGGAAAGTCGGTCGCCGCGCCGCCGGTCTGCGTCTTCACGAGCGCGGCAGAAGTCGCGGCCTTTCAGAATCGGGTCGAGGTGTCCCGCGCCGAAATCGGCGGGGTGACGATTGAGTTGCAGGCCGGCGCGATGCGCGCCCTGCTCGCGGCACGGGCCGAGGCGCACAGCCGGGGGCTGGACATCACGCCGCGCGACGGTGCGGAGGCCGCGCGCCGCGGTTACGAAGACACCGTGCGGCTCTGGGACACGCGCTTTATCCCCGCGCTCGAACACTGGCGCGCGCGCGGCGCGATCACGGAGATGGAGGCCGAGAGGCTTGCCTCCTTGAGCGTCATGAAGCAGGTGGCCGCCGTCCTCGAACTCGAAGCGCGCGGCATGTTCTTCAGCCGCGACTTTTCAAAACCCATTCTCCACTCGGTCGCGGCCCCCGGCGCGTCGCAGCACCTCTCGCTCCTCGCGCTCGACGTGAACGAATACTCGGACGCTAGAGTGCGCTCGATACTCGCGCGTCACGGCTGGTTCCGCACGGTCAAAAACGACTGCCCGCACTTCACCTTTCTCGACCGCAGTGAAAAAGAGTTGAAGGGTTTCGGACTCGTAAAAACCGAAGACGAGACCGGAGAATACTGGACGCCCTAGCCTGCGCCCCCACGGCGCTCGACTCTTTCAAACTCGCAACGGCGCCAGCCTGTGGTCACGAGCAGCCGCGCGGCAGGCCCTTCGTTTGTCGTAGTGGCACATAAAGAATGACGAAAATGGCACTGTTCGTCGCTCCAGTTTTCGATAAACTGAGACGGAACGGGAAGGCTCGTCGGCGGGCAGGCGGAGGAGGCGCGCGCCTCCTCCGCCGGACGAAATTTTGCCCGTCCGACTTTTAACGGTAAGGGGAGGATTTATGGAAACACGTTTCGACGGGATGAAGGTCGCGCCCGGCGCATTCCAGGCGATGTACGGGCTTGAGCAGTACCTCCACGGTTGCGGGCTGGAAGAGAAGCTGCTCCATCTCATCAAGCTGCGCGCGTCGCAGATCAACGGCTGCGCCTACTGCATCGACATGCACACGAAGGACGCCCGCGCGGCGGGCGAGACCGAGCAGCGGCTGTATGGGCTGTCGGCCTGGCGCGAGACGCC
>DASRCS010000262.1:0-29731 GCA_035652995.1 Pyrinomonadaceae bacterium | reverse complement strand
GTGGGAGACGGTCGAGGGCGCGGGCGACGCGCGCGGCGTGAGCGCTCTGCTTCACCAGTCGCCGAGCGCCGAAGAGCGGCGCGAGGCCGAAGCCCTGATCTCCTTCGCCGCGTCGGCCCGCGCGTTCTACGCCTCGCTGCTCGGCGCTGCGCCCGACTCGCCCGTCCGTCTCGTCTCTGTCCGTCGCGGCGCGGGCTTCGACACCGCGGGGACGCTCCTGCTCAACAACGCCGTCTTCCGCCGCCAGAAGATTGACGCCGAGACCGCGATGCAGATCGCCGAAGCGGTCGCGCGCCTGTGGGTCGGCGGCTCGGTCGGAATCGAGGGCGAAGGCGCGGGCGTGCTGCGCGAAGGTCTGCCGCGGTTCCTCGCGACGCTCTTCGTCGAGAAGCAGTTCGGAAAGTCCGCAGCGGACGCCGAGTGGACGAGGATGTCTCTGCTCTACGCGCCGACGGCGGAGCGCGACGCGCCGCTCTCGAAGTTGACGCCCGCGTATGAGTCGTACTTCAACTCGTCGGCGAACAAGGGCGCGCTCGTCTGGCGTCTGCTGATGAGCGTCGCCGGGCGCGACGCTTTTCTTGGCGTGCTGCGGGGACAGTTCGCGGCGGGCGCAAGGCCCGCGACGCTCGCCGGCGTCCGCGCGCGGCTCGCGGAAACGGGCGGCGACCGCATGAGCGTTCTGATGTCTTCGCTCTTCGACCAGCCGACCGACACAGACCTGCTCGTCGGCCTGCCCGTGCTGCGCGGCGGCGCGTGGGTCTCGAACCTGCGCAACGAAGGCTCGTTCGACGTTGACGTGACGGTCGCGGCGACGACCGACAGCGGCGAGCGCCTGACGGCGACCGCGCACGTCCCCGCCAAAGATTTCGGCGAGGCGCAGTTCAGGACGGCGTCGAAGATCGTGCGCGTCGAGGTTGACCCCGAAAAACTTTACCCGCAGACCAACTACGCGAACGACGTTGTGCCGTTCGGCCCCGGCGCGGTCGAGGCCGTCGAGAAGGCGCGCGTCCAACTCGGCCAGCAGCCCGCGCAGGCCGAGGCGCTCGCGCGCGAGGTGCTTGCGCGCACGCCTTCGAGCGAGGACGCGCGCGTCGTCCTCGCCCGCGCGCTGCTCGAAGAGAACAGGCTCGACGACGCCGGGCGCGAGTTCCGCGCGGCCCTCGACTCGCCGCTCCCGGAAGCCTCGACGCTCGCGTGGGCCGACATCGGACTCGGCGAGATAGCCATGCAGCGCAACCGGCCCGCCGACGCCGCCAAACTCTTCGACGCCGCGGTGAAGACCGAGGGCGACTACGCCACGGCGCTCGCCGCGCGCGCCGACCGCATCAAGGCCGAGGCGGCTTCGGGCGCGCCGCCCGCCGTTGACGAGCAGGTCAAGGCGGCGGTCGCCGCGCTCGACGCGGCGGTGCTCACGAAGCCGAAGGCCGACATTGACGCCCTCGTCGTTCCGGGCGAGCTTCCGAACTTCTCGAAGGGCATCATCGGGACGCGCCCCGAAGTCTGGCAGACGCGCGTCGTCCGCACAGACCAACTCAGCCCCGACCGCATCTCCGCGGACGTGACGCTCACGGCGCGCGTTCTCGGCAGAGACCAGTCCGGCCCCGCGGTCTTCGTCTTCGCGCGGACGCCCGCGGGCTGGAAGCTCTCGGAAATTCCGATCTTCGAGGTGAGGTAAATAGTCTGGAGTCTGGAGTCGAGAGTCAAAGCAGAAAGGCAGTTGACTCTCGACTCCAGACTCCAGACTCCAGACTTTTATGCTTGAACGTGAAGAGGTCGAGCGTCGCGCGGCGCGTGTGAAGTTGTTGTTGCTCGACTGCGACGGCGTGCTGACCGACGGGCGCATCACGCTCGTCGAAGGCGGCGACGAGCAGAAGAGCTTTCACACGCGCGACGGGCACGGCCTCGTCCTGCTGCACCGCGCGGGCCTGCGCTCCGGCATCATCTCCGGTCGGACTTCAAACCTCGTCACGATGCGCGCGAAAGACCTCGGCGTCGAGTTCGTGCGTCAGGGCGCGCTCGACAAGCTCGAAGCGTTCGGCGCGCTTCTCGCGGAGGCGGGCGTCGAAGCTTCGGACGTGGCGTTCGTCGGCGACGACGTGGTTGACATCCCGCTCATGCGCCGCTCCGCGCTCGCCGTCGCCGTCGCCGACGCCACGCCGGACACGCGCGCCGCCGCGCACTACGTCACGCGTCTGCCCGGCGGCTTCGGCGCGGTGCGCGAGGTCTGCGAGTTGATTTTGAAGGCGCAGGGGCGCTGGGAAGAATTGATGAAACGCTATCTCATTTAAGTCGAGTCGCGCGGCGCTTACTTCTCCGCAAACTCAGCGTCCTTCCGCTCTTCGTCGCTCACTTTCTCGACTTGCTCGTGCGCTTCGCGGCAGCCGCTCGTTTCCCACTCTTGTCCGCGCGCGGCTGCTTCGCCCTCCGCTTCGTCTTCATTTCTTCCGCGCCCTTCGCCGACGCGAAATACTCGCGGCAGAGTTCGAGGAACGACTCGCAGACGGGCGAGAGGTAGCCGCCGCTCAGGCGCGCGATGCCGAGTTCCCAGTTGATGCGCGCGCCCTCGATCCACCAGCGCACGATGCGCCCGCGCTCGGCGTCCTCGCGCGCCGTCGAGAAGGGCACGATGCCGACGCCCATGTCCGCCGCGACCATGTTCTTGATCGCCGCCTGCCGGCTCAACTCCATCGCGACCGCCGGCTTGAGGCCCGCCTCGGCGAAGAACTCGTCAATCAGACGCCGCGTGTTTCCGCCGCGCTCGCCGAGGATCAACTTCTCGCCCGCGAGCGCGAAGGCGCTCACCACCTTCTGCTTCGCGAGCTTGTGCCGCGGACTCGCGATGGCGACCAGTTGATCCTCGCTCATCAACTCCGTCTCGATGTTCCGCGCCTGCACGGGCAGCGAGACGAAGGCCATGTCCAGCTCGCCCGCCAGAATCTTCTTCACAAGCTCCTCGCTCGTGCCCGACGTGACGTTGACCTCAACGTGCGGGTGGCTCTTGCGCAGCCTCTTCAAAATCACCGGCAGCGCCTCGGAACTGACCGAGGCCGACGCGCTCCCCAAACGAATTCGACCGTGCTCCGCCCCGGCAAGTTCCGCGAGTTCGGCGAGCGCCGCGTCGTGCTCGCGCAGGATCAGGTGCGCGCGCTCAATCAGCCGTTCGCCGGCCTCGGTCAGCACCACCCGGCGCGGCATGCGGATGAAGAGCGGGACGCCGACCTCTTTCTCCAATTGCTTGATCTGCATCGAGAGCGCGGCCTGCGTGTAGTGGATGCGGTGCGCCGCCGCCGTGAACGTCCGCGCCTCCGCGATGGCAAGGAAGGCTTTGAGCTGGCGTATCTCCATGACTTTCTCCGCTATCAGAGACGGTTATCGTAGAAATAAAATCTTTTAGTTTTTATTATACGGAATCGGACGCTACAATTGCACTAAATTTTTTCGGTCACGGGCCGCCGAGCCCAGACGCCCCGGATGAAGGCCAAGCGCCAGCCAGTCAGGCTTGAAGACAAACGCAACGCTCCCCGCGCCGCGCAGACGTTCCTGCTCGGCGTTGACGGCGGCGGCACGAAGACCCGCGCGCTCGTCGTTGACGCGCGGCAGAAGGTTCTCGGCGAGGCCGAGGCCGGGCCGTCGAACCCCCTGCGCGTCGGCGTGAGCGAGGCCGCGAACTCCGTGCGCGACGCAGCGGAGCGCGCCTGCGCCGAGGCCGGAGTCCGCCGCATCGAGATCGCCGCCGCCGAGATCGGACTCGCTGGCGTCAAGCGCTCCGACATACGCGAGCGTATGCGCGCGGCCCTGAGGTCGGAACTCGGCATCAGCCACATCGAGGTCGTCACCGACGCCGACATCGCGCTCTACGGCGCGACGGAGGGCCGGGCCGGCCTCGTCATCATCGCCGGGACGGGTTCGATCTGCTGCGGCGTAAACTCGCGGGGCCGACAGGCGTGCGCGGGCGGCTGGGGGCCGATTGTGGGCGACGAGGGCAGCGGCTCTTGGATCGCGCGACGGGCCTTGCGGGCCGTCGCGCGCGCGTCCGACGGTCGCGGTCGGAAGACTTCGCTCGTCGAGGCCGCGTGCGAGTTCTTCAACGTCGCGAAGGCGGAAGACCTTTCGACCGCCGTGTACGCGCCGAACGTGACGAACAACCGCATCGCCGCCTTCGGTCGTCGCGTCATCGAGGCGGCGAAGCGGCGCGACGCCGTGGCGCGCGAGATCGTCGAGGACGCCGGGCGCGAACTCGCGCAGGCCGCGCTCGCCGTCGCGCGCAAGCTGAAGATGGAGCACGAGAGCTTTCAGGTCGCATACGTCGGCGGCGTCTTCGCGGCGGGCAGACTGATCCTCGACCCGCTCGGCGAGGAGATCGAATCGGTCGTGCCGGGCGCGTACCTCGCGCCGCCTCTTCTGACACCCGCAGAGGCCGCGGCGCGCATGGCCGGCGAGCAGGCGCAACTCGCGCTCGCGGTCTGAAGCAAGATGTTTTGAGAAATCGGATTTAAAATCCTAGCTTCAGTTTTGAATGGCAGGGCGAGTTCACCACGGGGAACGCGGAAGGGGGCACGGAGTCGTTCAAATCTCCGTGCGACCTCTGAATCCTCCGTGCCTCCGTGGTGAACTCAAGCTCCTACACGCTCAAGTGTGAATTGAAGACTGAAACTATCGGTTTGAAATTTCGTGGCCGCTCCCGCAGACTTTAAGTCCGATGGCCGAAGAGAGTCCTTCAGAAATCCCCGTCACCGAGCAGGAGAACCCGCGGACGCGTGAGTTGAGCAAGCTCCCGACGGCGGAGATCGTGCGGCTGATGAACGAGGAGGACGCGTGCGTTGCCGCCGCGGTCGGTCGCGTGTTGCCGGAAATCGCGCGCGCGGTCGAGGGAGTCGTCGGGCGTCTGAAGTCGGGCGGGAGACTCTTTTACGTCGGCACGGGAACGTCGGGCAGGCTCGGAGTGCTGGACGCTTCGGAGTGCCCGCCGACCTTCGGCGTGCCGCCGGAACTCGTGCAGGGAATCATCGCGGGCGGCTACGATGCGCTGTACCGCGCGGTCGAAGCTTCGGAAGACGACCGTGTTGCGGGCGCGCGCGACGCCGAGGCGCGAGGCGTCGGCGCGCGCGACGCGCTCGTCGGCATCGCCGCGTCGGGCCGCACGCCTTACACCATCGGCGCGGTCGAGTTCGCGCGCCGGATAGGCGCGTTCACTGCGGCGTTGACGTGCGTGCCCGGCTCGCCGATAACCGAGGCCGCCGAGGTCGCCATCGTCCCCGTCGTCGGGCCGGAAGTCGTCACCGGCTCGACGCGCCTGAAGGCGGGCACGGCGCAGAAGATGGTCTTGAACATGATCTCGACGGCGGCGTTGGTTCGGCTCGGTTACGTCACGGGCAACCGCATGACGAACCTGACGGCGCGCAACACGAAGCTCCGCGCACGCTCTCTCCGAATACTCGCGGCGGAGGCCGGACTCGACGAGCGCGCGGCGGTCGAGGCGTTCGAGCGCGCGGGCGGAGACCTGCGCGTCGCGCTCGTGATGTCGAAGACGAACCGCTCGCCGGAGGAGGCGCGCGCCGCGCTCGAATCGTCGGGCTGGGTCGTCGCGCGCGCGGTCGAAACGCTTTCATCAAAAAGTTGAACGCTCGATGACGAAGGCTTGCGGGCTGCGCCCGTTTTGACGCGGGGCGAAGGCTTGTTATGCTTTGCTTCGGCTCGCATCTCTTAAACTTTCCACGAAAGGCGCGCGCGCATGGGTTTCTCTGCGGTGGATTACGCGGTGCTGCTGCTCTACCTCGTCGGCATCACCGCCTTCGGCACGAAGTTCCGCCGCACGCAGCGCACCGTCCGTGACTACTTCATCGGCGCGAAGAATACTCACTGGCTCGTCATCAGCCTCTCGATAGTCGCGACCGAGACCAGCACGCTCACGCTCATCGGCGTTCCCGCAATCGCCTACGCGAACTACGCTCGGCCCGAACAGGGGGGCAACTTCACGTATCTTCAAGTCGTCTTCGGCTACATCCTCGCGCGCATCATCATCAGCCTCATCTTCATCCCGGCCTACTTCAAGGGCGACCTGCTGACGGCCTACGAGCTTCTGAAAAAGCGTTTCGGCGCGAAGACCAAGAACTTCGCCGCGTCGCTCTTCCTCGTCATGCGCGCGCTGGCCGAAGGCGTCCGGGTCTTCGCCGCGTCGCTCGTCCTGAGTGCGGTCTTGGGCGTGAGTCTGCCGGGCTGGCCGAACCTCTGGGTCTGGTCAATCATCATCGTCGGCGTGCTGACGCTCATCTACACGTTCGAGGGCGGCATCGCCGCGGTCATCTGGACAGACCTGATTCAACTCGTCATCTACGTCGGCGGCTCGCTGCTCGCCTCATACGAGTTGATAACGCTCGTGCCCGGCGGCTGGGGCGCGATTGCCGCGAACGCCGCCGCGACGAACAAGTTTCAAGTCCTCTCGTTCTCGTGGGACTTCAGCGTGCCGTTCACCTTCTGGGCGGGATTCCTCGGCGGGACTTTCCTGACGATGGCGTCGCACGGCACGGATCAACTTCTCGTCCAGAGACTCCTGACGTGCCGCAACCAGCGCGACAGCCAGAAGGCGCTCGTCTTCAGCGGCTTCGTCGTCCTCTTCCAGTTCGCGCTCTTTCTCCTGATCGGCGTGATGCTCTCGGCCTACTACATAGCCTTCCCGCTGACGACGAAACTGACGAGCAACGACGAAATCTTCCCGACCTTCATCGTCCAGCGACTCCCGCACGGAATCTCCGGCCTCGTCATCGCGGCCATCTTCGCGGCGGCGATGTCGAACCTGAGCGGGTCGCTCAACTCGCTCTCGTCGAGCACCGTGCTCGACCTTTACAGGCCGCTCGTCAACCCTCACGACACCGACGAGCATTACCTGAAACTCTCGCGCTGGTTCACCGCCGCGTGGGGCGTCGTGCTCATCCTCATCGCGTTCGTGGCGCGCGGTTGGGGTTCGGTCTTCACGGCGGGCTTGACCATCGCTTCGCTCGTTTACGGCCCGATGCTCGGAGCCTTCCTGCTCGGCGTGCTGACGCGCCGCGCGAATCAAGTCGGCGTGATGGCGGGCATGGCCGTCTCGCTCTTATTCATGCTCGGCGTGAAGTTCTACACCGAGGTGGCTTGGACTTGGTACGTGCTGATGGGCACAATCGTCTGCGTCGCGGTCGGCTACGTCGTCAGCGCGCTCGCGGGCGGACGCTCATCCAGACAAGTTGAAGTAGATGTTTGAGAGTTTACTTATGAAGTCAATAACAAAAAGGATGAATAGGAAAAAGGATTTAAGATTCAGGAGTACCGCGCTTGCGCTTTTGACGACCTTTGGATTGCTGCTTGCGATTGTTAACGCAGGGCAAGCGCAAAAGAAAAGCAAATACCCTGTCGAGCTACGACGCGTCGCAATCACAGTGACGGTCAAGCCGTCATACAACCGCAAGCCCTCAAAAGAAGCGCTCGCGTGGGCTGATTCGGAGTTGAAGAAGATGACGCTCGACGAGAAGATCGGGCAGCTCATCTCAATCGGCATCAACGCGAAGTACCTCAACGAAGAGAGCGACGAGTTCAAAGAGATTCGCCGGCAGGTCGAGCAGAACCACGTCGGCGGCATCATCCTCTTCCGCGGCCCCGTCTATGAATCCGTCCACCTCGTCAACCGCATGCAGCAGTTCGCGCGCGAGCCGCTGCTCATCTCGGCTGACCTCGAATCCGGCACGGGGATGCGCTTCGAGGACGCGACCGACCTGCCGTGGAACATGGCCGTCGGCGCGACCGGAAATCCCGACTACGCGCGGCGCGCGGGCGAGCTGACGGCGCGCGAGGCCCGCGCGCTCGGCGTCGAGCAGGTACTCGCGCCCGACGCCGACGTGAACAACAACGCCGCGAACCCGGTCATCAACGTCCGCAGCTTCGGCGAAGACCCGGCGGAGGTCGCGCGCTACGTCTCGGCGTTCGTCGAGGGCGCGCAAAGTGAGGGCGTCATCGCGACGGCGAAACATTTTCCGGGGCACGGCGACACCGCGACCGACTCGCACCGCGGGCTTCCCGTCATCAACGTCGCGCGCTCGCGTCTCGAATCCGTCGAACTCGTCCCGTTCCGCGCGGCTATCCAAGCGGGCGTCGGAGCGATCATGTCGGCGCACATCGGACTTCCGCAGATTGACCCGACGCAGGTCAGCCCGCTGCCGCGCGACTCGATCAGGCGACCCGAATACACCGACCGCGAGGTGATCGTCGAGAACGCCGTGCTGCCCGGCACGCTCTCGCCCGTCATCCTCGGCGGGATGCTTCGCGGCGAACTCGGCTTCGACGGCATCGTCGTCACAGACGCGCTCGACATGAGCGGGCTGACCATCTACTTCAAGCAGGACGAGGCCGCCGTGCGCGCGGTGCTCGCGGGCGCGGACATGCTGCTCAAGCCCGCCGACTCCGACGCGGTTCTGCGCGGCCTGCGCGACGCGGTCAGGAGCGGTCGCATCACCGAGGCACGCATCGAACAGTCGGCGCGCAAGATTCTCGCCGCGAAGTACGACCTCGGCCTCGCCGAGCACCGCATCACGCCGCTCGAACAGATTGACCACGTCGTCGCAGGCCCCGAAGCGATGAAACTCGCGGACGAAATCGCCGAGCACGCGATCACGCTCGTCCGCGACGACGCGCACCTGCTTCAACGCGAAGGCGAATCGGGAATCAAGCCCGGCGCGCGCGTCTTCAACCTCGCGATTACGAACGGCGAAGACCGCGCGTTCGTCGCCAACCCTTTCGTCTCGCAGTTGGCGAGCCAGGGGCGTAGGGCCGACACGGTCGTGCTCGACTCCCGCTCGACCGACGACGAAGTGAAGGCCGCGCTCGAACGCGCGAGCAAGGCGGACGTGGTCATCACCTCGATGTACGGGCGCGTGCGCTCCGGCGCGGCGAACAGCGTCGGCATTCCAGACCAGGGCGCGCGCGTGCTCAAGGCTCTGCTCGACGCGAAGAAGCCGGTCGTCGGCATCAGCTTCGGCAACCCGTACCTGCTCGAAAATTTCCCGGCGCTGCAAACGTACCTCGTCGCATACGGCGACCAGCCGAGCCTGCAACGCGCGGCGGCGCTGGCCGTGCTCGGCCAGTTGAACGTCACTGGCCGCCTGCCGATCTCGCTCCCCGGCCTGTACCCGCGCGGCACCGGCATTCAAGTGAAAGCGACGCAGCTCCCGCTCGTCCACTGACGAATGATGAATCGAACACGCACGGCATCGGCGCTCCTTCTTTCGCTCGCGATTGTTGTGAGCGCGTTCGGCTCGACGCTTCCGTCCGTGCCGCCGTCGAAGGTCTCGGTTGACGCGACGCGGCTCGCGTACATTGACGCGGCGGTGAACGCCGCGATTGCGAATAAAGAGATGCCGGGCGCGGTCGTGCTCGTCGCGCGCAAGGGCGGCGTCGTGTGGCGCAAGGCTTACGGCGAGCGCGCGCTCGTGCCGCGGCGCGAGGCGATGACGGCGGACACGATCTTCGACCTCGCCAGCCTGACGAAGATCGTCGCGACGACGACGAGCATCATGATCCTCGTCGAGCGCGGCAAGATTCGTCTCGAAGATTCCGTGTCGCGCTACATCCCGGAGTTGAAGGGCGGGGGCAGGGAACGAGTCACTATCGAGCGACTGCTCACGCACACCTCCGGCTACGCGCCGGACTTCGACCTGAGCGAGCAGTGGTCGGGCTACGACGAGATGCTGAAGCGGCTCTACGCCGAGCCGCTGCGCGACGCGCCCGGCTCGCGCTTCGTTTACAGCGACATCAACTTCATCACGCTCGGCGAAGTCGTCCGCCGCGTGTCGGGGCAGACGCTCGACGAGTTCGCGCGCAAGAACATCTACGAGCCGCTGGGGATGCGCGACACCGGCTTCCGCCCGCGCGCCGAACTCCTGCCGCGCGTCGCGCCGACCGAGAACGTGCGCGGGATGAAAAGCTATCTCGGAGGAATCGGGATTCAGGGTAGCGAGGGCGACAGAATCTTGCGCGGAGAAGTTCACGACCCGACGGCGAACCGCATGGGCGGCGTCGCCGGACACGCCGGACTCTTCTCGACCGCGGACGACCTCGCGATCTTCTGCCAGATGATTCTGAACGGCGGCGAATACAACGGCGTCCACATACTCTCGCCGCTGACGGTCGCCGAGATGACGCGGCCACGGCAAGTGACCGAAGACGGCGGCGCGCGCGGCCTGGGCTGGGACATCAACACGAGTTTTTCGTCCAACCGCGGCGACCTCTTTCCCGTCGGCTCGTTCGGCCACACGGGATTCACCGGCACTTCGATCTGGATTGACCCGGCGAGCGAGACCTTCGTCGTCTTCCTCTCGAACCGCGTCCACCCCGACGGCAAGGGCGATGTCGGGCCAATCCGCGCGCGCGTGGCGAACATCGTCGCCGCGTCGGTCACGGACGCCGCGACCGTTGCACGCGCGCGGCTCGAACAGAGCGAGTACGTTCAGGAGTTGATGGCGGGACTCGCACACTTCACCGCGTCACTCAACGAAGCGCGCGCGGGCGAAGCAGGCGGAATGCCCGCGGCCTCAAACGCGGAAGTCCTGAACGGCGTTGACGTGTTGGAGCGCGACGGGTTCAAGGAGCTTCAGGGCTTGCGCGTCGGTCTGATTACGAACCACACGGGGCGCGACCGCGCGGGGCGGCAGACGATTGACGTACTGCGCGAGGCGCAGGGCGTGAAGCTCGCGGCGCTCTTCTCGCCGGAGCACGGCATCCGCGGGCAGGCCGACGAGAAGGTTTCCGACTCGGTGGACGAGAAGACGGGCCTTCCCGTCTATTCGCTCTACGGCGAGACGCGCAGGCCGAAGCCGGAGCAATTGAAGAACCTCGACGCGCTCGTCTATGACATACAGGACGTGGGCGCGCGCTTCTACACTTACATCTCGACGCTCGGCTACGCGATGGAGGCCGCGGCGCAGGCTCACATTCCTTTCTTCGTGCTCGACCGACCGAACCCCATCGGCGGCGTCGAGGTCGAAGGGCCGCTGGCCGACGCGGACAAATTATCGTTCACCGCTTACCAAACGATCCCCGTCCGCCACGGCATGACGGTCGGCGAGTTGGCGCAGCTTTACAACGAGCAGCGGAAATTGGGCTGCGACCTGCGCGTCGTGAGGATGGAGAACTGGCGGCGCGCGATGTGGCTCGACTCGACGGGGCAGACGTGGGTGAACCCTTCGCCGAACATGAGGAGCTTGACGGAGGCGACGCTTTATCCCGGCGTCGGGCTGCTTGAGACGACGAACGTCTCGGTCGGGCGCGGGACGGACACGCCCTTTGAACTCGTCGGAGCGCCGTGGCTCGACGGTCAGAAGCTCGCCGCGTACCTCAACGCGCGCGGACTCGCGGGCGTGCGCTTCGTGCCCGTCAGGTTCACGCCGCGCGCCTCGGTCTTCAAGGAACAGGAGTGCGGCGGCGTCAACATCGTCGTCACAGACCGCGCGCTTTTCCGGCCCGTCCGCGCGGGCGTTGAGATGGCCGTCGCGCTCAGAAGGCTCTACCCGAACGACTGGAAGGTTGACGAATACGTCCGGCTGCTCGCGAACGCGGACGCGTTGGAGCGCGTGAAGCGCGGCGACGACGCGGAGTCAATCGTCACGTCGTGGCAGCCGCGGTTAGATGAGTTCAGGCGCGCACGCTCGCGCGTTCTGCTTTATCGTTAGCTTCGTGCCCAACATTCTGACGGACTTTTTCAGGAGAAATTAAATGCGTCTTGTCTCTAGAGTTCTAATCATCTGCGCGCTTCTGCTGGCGACGCAGTCGAGCGCCTTCGCTTGGCACGATACGGGTCACATGATCGTCGGGCAGATCGCGTACCTGCGCCTGACGCCCGCGGCGAAGGCGAAGGTTGACAGCCTGTTCGTGACGCCGCAGGGCAAGCGCCCGCTCATCTTTCTGTGTTCGGGCTACTACAACCCCGAGACCTGCGAGAAGACTTACGACCCCGTGACCATCGCCGTCTGGATGGACGACTTCCGCGGCGACTCTCTGAATGACTCTTACGCCGCGTGGCACTACATTGACATCCCTTTCTTCGACGGCGTGCCCGAACGCGCCGACGCGGGGCCGGACGCCGAGAACGCGCTCGCGCGAATCAACTGGGCGATTGCCTCGTTGAAGCACGGGACGACGGGCAAGGACAGGACGGACGCGGAACTCGTCGGCTTCCTCTTCCACCTCGTCGGCGACGTTCACCAGCCTTTGCACGCCGTCGCGCGCGTGACGGCGGCGCACCCGTCGGGCGACGAGGGCGGAAACCTGTTCAAGATTCAGATGCCGCCCGACGCGCACATCTCGAACCTGCACGCCTTCTGGGACGCGGCGGGCGGCGCGTTCGGCTTCGCGAGTCCGAAGCGACCGCTCGACCAGGCGGGCCGCGAACGGATACTCTCGCTCGCGCAGGAGATCATGAAAGAGTATCCGGCGGACTCCATGTCCGAGGCGAAAGACCTTGACCCGCACGACTGGGTGATGGAGAGCAACAGGCTCGCGCGCGAGGTCGCATACGCGAACATCAAGGAGGGCGAGACGCCGTCGAAGGCTTACACGGACGAGGCGCAGAAGGTCGCGCGCAAACGGCTCGCGCTCGCGGGCTATCGTCTCGCTGGCGTTCTCAACTACCTGTTCACGGGCGAGGCCGCGAAGCCGTAGGCCGCGATGAGCTTTCGGCGCGGTCGGGCCGCCGCCGGAAGTTTTGCTATACTTGCTCGACTCCGTTGGTAACGTTCAAGCTTCGTCGGACGAATCTCGGATGAGAGACGCGAACAGAAATTTTCTGCGGTTGCGCCGCGTCGTGCTGCCGCTCGCGCTCGCCGCCGTCGCCGCGCTCGCCGTCTCGTGCCGCAGGCAGCAGGCGAGCGACGCGGCGGTCATGGAGACGCAGCCGGTGTCGGAGTTGCTCGCGCAGGCCGACGCGCTCTACGCGCAGCGCGCCTCTCTCGACAAGGCGAGGGAGGCTGCGGCGGCTTACAGGCGCGCGCGCATGGCCGACTACAACAGCTACGAGGCCGTCTGGAAACTCGCGCGCGCCGACTACTACCTCGGCGAGCACGAGACGAGCGACGACGCGAAACTCAACGCCTACCGCGAGGGGATCACGGCGGGCGAGGCCGCCGCGAAGCTCGCGCCCGACAAGCCCGACGGGCACTTCTGGTACGGCGCGAACCTCGGCGGTCGCGCCGAGGCGCAGGGGCCGCTCTACGCGCTCTCGTCCGTGCCCGACATACGCCGCGAGATGGAGGCCGTCATCAAGCTCGACGAGAATTACGAGGACGGCTCGGCCTACATGGCGCTCGGACAGATTGACATGGAGCTGCCCGAAATGATGGGCGGCGACCACAAGCGCGCCATAGACGAGCTTGAGAAGGGGTTGAAGGTGAGCGGCGGCGACAACTCGATGCTGCGCCTGCGGCTCGCGGAAGCATACTACGAGGCGAAGCGTCCGCAGGACGCGCGCGCGCAGGCCGACGCGATACTGAAGATGAAGCCCGACCCCGACTACGAGGCCGAGCATCAGGAGGCGGTCGAGGGCGCGCGGCAGCTTCTGAAAAAGCTCGGCTGACTCGGCCCGACACTTTCCTCAACGCCATGAGCGCCGCGAAGTGTTCCTGCGAAAAGTTTGAAAGGCTCGAAGGCGCGAGCGTCAACGCATACGCTTCGGCTTTCCTCGAAGACCTCGGACGGTCAGACCCGCAAAAGAAAAACCGCTTCCGCTGCCGCGTCTGCGAGCGCGAGTGGGAGAAGCGCGCGCCCGACGCGGAGGCGGGAAGCACGCGACCGTCGCTCGTCCGGCTCAATTAAAAGCTCACATTCTCAAACCCGTTTGCAGGTAGTGGAAGGGCACGTGCTCCGCGTCGCGCCCGGCGTCGCGCATGGCGTTGACCATGCGCCGCGCGCCTTCGTAGTTGAGCGAGTGGACGATGACGAGGGCGTCGCGCTGCGCCGTCGGGTTGTCGGCGAGCCAGCGCGCGACGGCGTAGCCCGTCCGCTCGTCGTCCGTCGCGTTCGAGAAGTAGTGCTCGTCGGCGAGGTCGTGGTCGAGCAGGACGGCCTCGTACTCGCGCGTCGCGAGCCACTCGATTGCGACGCGCACATCGCACGTCACGTCGAGCGCGCGCCCGCTCAGCCGCTCGCGAAACCACGCGCAGCGCGCCTCGTCGTCTTCGACGATGAGAACGCGCGGCTGTTCCTCTCTCTTCATCTTCACGTCCCGCCGGGCCTTTCCGCGGATTTGTCGGCGGGTGTCAAATTTATAACACGCCGCGCGTGACAGCCTACAAATTCTCCGCGACAGAGGCTATGATGTGTGGAAATGATCGTCGCAACGTGGAACGTGAACTCGGTGCTCGCGCGCCTGCCCGTAGTCCTGCGCTGGCTGGAGGCGGCGCGGCCCGACGTGCTCTGCTTGCAGGAGGTGAAGTGCACGGAGGAGCGCTTTCCGTCCGACGAGTTCGGGCGGCTCGGCTACACTTCCGCCGTCAACGGCCAGCCGACTTACAACGGCGTCGCGATACTCTCGCGCAAGGGGCTGGACGACGTGCGCCGCGGGATGACGGGCGACGAGGAGGGCGCGCACGCGCGCGTCATCTCGGCGACGGTCGGCGGCGTGAAGGTCGTCAACCTCTACGTGCCGAACGGGCAGGCGGTCGGGACTGAGAAGTACGCGTTCAAGCTCGACTGGCTCAAGCGTCTGCGCGCGCACCTCGACGAAGAGTTCTGGGCCGACGACGAGGTTCTCGTCTGCGGCGACTTCAACGTCGCGCTGGAAGACCGTGACGTTCACGACCCGAAGCAGTGGCGCGGCAAAATCCTCTTCAGCGAGCCGGAGCGCGAAGCAATCGAAGAGGTCAAAGAGTGGGGCTTCGTTGACGCCTTCCGTTTGCACAATCAGGGCGGCGGCTTGTTCTCGTGGTGGGACTACCGCGCGGGTTCGTTCCCTCGAAACGCCGGGCTGCGCATTGACCACATCTGGGTGTCGGAGACGCTCGCCGCGCGTTGCAAGCGCGCGTGGATTGACAAGGAGCCGCGCGGCTGGGAGCGGCCTTCGGATCACACGCCCGTGCTCGCGGAGTTCACGAAGGTCTGACGCGGACGATCAATGAGTGCACAATTTCGTTTGGCGGTTGTGCTGGTGGAAAGGTGAGCCTTGCGTGCAGGACGTTCAAGCGGGAGGGTGAAGAGATGGACGGACGGGGGAAGGGAACTTTGATGTGGGCGGCGGCGGGCGCGGGCGCGCTGGTCGCGGCGCGTGCGTTGTACAGGCGCTGGCAGGAGTATGACCTGAAGGGGAAGACGGCTCTCATCACGGGCGGCTCGCGCGGACTCGGCCTCGTGCTCGCGCGCGAGTTCGCGGACGAGGGCGCGAACGTCGCGATCTGCGCGCGCGACGGCGGCGAGCTTGAGAGGGCGCGGGCCGACCTCGCGCAGCGCGGCGCGAACGTCTTCGCGTTTCCCTGCGACGTGACGGATCGGGCGCAGGTCAGAGAGCTGGTCGAAGTCGTCACGCGGCGCTTCGGCGGCGTTGACGTGCTGGTCAATAACGCGGGCGTGATTCAGGTCGGGCCTTTGGAGGTGATGACGCTCGAAGACTTCGAGCAGGCGATGGCGGTTCACTTCTGGGGGCCGCTCTACACGACGCTCGAAGTGCTGCCGCAGATGCGCGCGCGCCGCGACGGGCGCATCGTCAACGTCTCGTCCGTCGGCGGCAAGGTCGGCGTCCCGCACCTCGTCGCGTACAGCGCGAGCAAGTTCGCGCTCGTCGGACTCTCCGACGGGCTGCGCGCCGAACTCGCCAAGGACAACATCTTCGTGACGACCGTCTGCCCCGGACTGATGCGGACGGGCAGCCCGCGCAACGCGACTTTCAAGGGGCAGCACCGCGCCGAGTACGCCTGGTTCTCGATCAGCGACGCGCTGCCCGTCACTTCTATCAAGGCCGAGCGCGCCGCACGGCAGATCGTCGCGGCGTGCAGGCGCGGTCAGGCCGAACTCGTCATCACGACGCAGGCCGTGCTCGCCGTCAAGTTCCGCGCGCTCTTCCCCGAAGCGACCGCCGACATTCTCGCGCTCGCCAACCGCCTGCTCCCCGGCCCCGGCGGCATCGGGCGCAAGCGCGCGAAGGGCAGGGAGAGCGAGTCCGCGGCCTCGCCCTCGCTGCTGACCATCCTGAGCGACTGGGCCGCGCGGAGGAACAACGAGGTGGCCGGAGTTTGAAGAACCTCCGCCGACCAGCAACCGGAAAATGATAAACAAACGCTCGAAGGCGCGGATGGAGAAGTTCCTTCAGGAGAGGAACGAGCACCCGGAGCGCGCCGCGGAGATTGACGCGAAGGTTTGGAAGGTCTTCGGCGAGACGCTCGCGGTCTTCGTGATGGACATGTCGGGCTTCTCGCGCCAGACCCTTCGGCACGGCATCATCCACTTCCTCGCGCAGATTCACCGGATGCACTCGATTGCCGCGCCGGTCGTCGAGTCGAACGGCGGCGAGGTCATCAAGTACGAGGCCGACAACATCTTCGCGGTCTTCCCCGATGTCGAGCAGGCGGTCAAGGCGGCGGTCGAGCTAGACCGCGCGCTCGAACTCGCCGACACGATGCTGCCCGAAGACTTGGACATGCACGGCGAATTCGGCATCGGCTACGGCGAAATCCTCATCATCGAGAACGAGGACATCTTCGGCTCCGAAGTGAACCTCGCGTCGAAGCTCGGCGAAGACCTCGCGCAGCGCGGCGAGATTTTGCTCACCGAGGCCGCGCACGCGCGCGTTGACGCGTCGGCGCGCGAGTACGAGCGCCTGAACATGTCCGTCAGTGGGATCGAGCTTGCCGTCTTCAAAGTCATCAAGGACACGGCCACGCCTCAACTCTCATGAAGGCCAAAGGACAAGCGACCTTAATCACGCCGGAGGTTCTGCGCGGGATGCCGCTGCCGTTCCCGGAAGAGGGCGGCAGCAAGGAGGAGCGCGGTCGCGTGCTGGTCGTCGGCGGCGGGCGTGAGACGCCGGGCGCGCTCGTGCTGGCGGGCGTCGCCGCCCTGCGCGCGGGCGCGGGCAAGCTCCAGATTGCGACGGGAGAAACTAGCGCACCAATCGTCGCCGCGAGCATACCCGAAGCGCGCGTCTTCGCGCTGCCGGAGACGCGCGGCGGAAAGCTCTCGAAGGGCGCGTGCGCGAAACTCGAAGAACATCTCGGCAAGGCGCGGTGCGTCTGCGTCGGGCCGGGGATGATCGAGGACGCACCGACGGCGCGATTCGTCGCCGCGACGTTGCGGCTTTGCGAAGACGTGCCGGTGGTCTTGGACGCGGGCGCAATCGCGTGTCTCGCCGGGGGCGCGGAACTTCTGCACGCGCTCGGAGGCCGCGCCGTCGTGACGCCGAACGCCGACGAGCTTGCGGGCGTCTTCGGCGTCGGCGAGTCGGAGGTTACGCAAGACCAGCAGGAGTCGGCGCGGCGCGCGGCGCGCGAATTCAAATCCGTGGTGGTGCTGAAAGGCCGAGAGACGTTCGTCGCATCTCCTTCGGGCGAGACCTTTGTGAACCGCGCGGGCAGCGTCGGACTCGCGACCTCCGGCTCCGGCGACGTGCTCGCCGGGATAATCGCCGGACTCGTCGCGCGCGGGGCCGACCCGCTCCGCGCCGCCGCCTGGGGCGTTTACTCACACGCGCTCGCGGGCGAGCGACTCGCGGCGCGCGTCGGTCAACTCGGCTTCCTCGCGCGCGAACTCCTCGACGAAGTCCCGAAGCTTTTGTCCGAGTTGGCCGGCGGCGGGAATTGAGGGATACTGGCGGCGCTCGAAATCCGAAGACGCGGAGGAGGACAGGTATGAACTCCCAGAATCGTCGGGGCGACGACGGCGAGGACACGACGATCTACAAGGTCGTCGTCAACCACGAGGAGCAGTATTCCATCTGGCCCGCAGACCGCGAGAACGCGCTCGGCTGGAACGACGCCGGCAAACAGGGGACGAAGGCAGAGTGCCTCGCCTACATCGAAGAGGTCTGGACGGACATGCGCCCGCTCAGCCTTCGCAAGAAGATGGAAGAGGCGGCGGGCGGCGGAGAATAGCGCGGCTCCCGACCGCGGCTTCCGACTCCGCGCGCCGCCGGCCTTCGTTTAAAATAGGCGCATGGCCCACGACGACGCGGAAAAATTCTTCGGCGCGCTCGACGAGAGTCTCGCCGACGGCTCTTTCGTCAAGCTCACGCTCGCGAAGTACCGTGGGCCGGACGCCGGGCTGAAGAACGTTTACGTCCGCCTCGTCACACTCAAGCGCGGCCCGCAGCTTTCTCTCCTCTACCGGCACAGGGCGAAGGACGTTGTAAAGAATCACGCGGTCGCCGAAGGCGCGCGGCTCGTCCGCGAACTGCTCGGCTCGCAGTTCCTGAGCGGCCACCTCTTCACGTCGAAAGAAGACCTGCAAGTTGACTTCAACCGCAAGGGCGAGGCCCGGCTTGTCAGACGCGAGCCGACATTCAGTGAGGCAGCGCCCGCGGAGCACGACCGCAAGAAACGGCGCTCGATAGAAACCGAGGGCAACGTCTATCTGCGCGCGCTCGGCGTCACGGACGAGCGCGGCGAGGTGCGCCCCGCGATGGGCGACAAGCTGCGGCAGATAAATCGCTTCGTCGAGATCGTCGCCGGCCTCTATCAAAATTCGCCGCTCAAGGGCAGGGAAGAAATCTCGGTCGTTGACATGGGCGCGGGCAAGGGCTACCTGACCTTCGCTGTTTACGATTACTTCGACCGGCTCGGCGTGCGCGCGAGCGTGACGGGCGTCGAGTCGCGCGCCGAACTCGTCAGGCTCTGCAACGAGACGGCGCGGCGCGCGGGCTTCGAGCGGCTGCGATTCCGAACCGGTCTGATCGAAGACTTCGAGCCGACCTCGACCGACATCCTCATCGCGCTCCACGCCTGCGACACCGCGACCGACGACGCGCTCTACAAAGGCGTCAGGGCCGACGCCTCGGTCATCATCACCGCGCCGTGCTGTCACAAGGAGTTGAGGCCGCAGATGAAAGTGCCGCCGGAACTCCGCGGCGTGCTGCGCCACGGCCTGCTCCTCGAACGCGAGGCCGAGACAGTGACCGACTCCCTTCGCGCGCTCCTGCTCGAACGCGCCGGCTACCGCGTCAAGGTCTTCGAGTTCGTCTCGACCGAGCACACGCGCAAGAACACGATGATCGCCGCCGTCCGCAGAGGCGCAGCCGCAAGTGACGAAGAGTCGCTGCGCGAATTCCTCGAACTCAAGAAGTTCTACGGAATCCGCGAGCAGCGACTCGAAAAGCTGCTCTGCGAAGTTTGAGGGCCGAAGCGCTCAGGGCTTGCACTGGCACTTGCAGTCGGATTCGGGGAGCGGCGGGTGGTCGTCGGGCATCGGCTGCATGTTCCGGTTGAAGCAGAAGTCGGCGATTGCCTCGTCCGCCGCGTCCCTCGCGCGCGGAGGGTCTTCGCGCTTCACCTCTTTGAACTCGGTCGAGATCGTCCCGTCGTCGCGCACCCCGACGAGCATGTAGCCGTACCTGATTCGATCCGTGGGCCTGACCCTGTACTGCTCCGCGCCGGCTGTGCCGACGATCCAGCCGGGGAGGACGTGCCCCTTGTGCATCGGCGTGTCGTAGATGTCCTCGGCGAAGAAGTGCGAATGGCTGGCGAGGACGTACACGCGCTTGCCGTCGCGCTCCTGCGACCGGACGAACATGTCGTAGGCACGCAGTCCGGTGTTCACGCCTCTCACGCTCCTGTCCATCGCGTGCCTGAAGCCGCAACTGTAAGGGAGAGCGGCGTGCATCCCGACGACGATGGTCTTCACTTTACGGTCGCGCGCGTCCGCCGCGAGAACCTTTTCGAGCCACGCGAGCTGTGTGTCGCCGAACGACGCGTCGAAGTCGGCGTTGTCGAGGTAGATGAAGTCGGCACCGCGCTTGACGAAGTGGTAGTAAGTCCCGCCGGGAACCGAGGGGATGCCGAGCTTCGCGTCCGACCTGAGTTGCGAGGCGATAGGCTCTTCGTCGAGCCACCGCCCGAACTTGCACACGAAGTAATCGCGCGGTCGGTTGATGAGTTCGTGGTTGCCGATGCCGAGGACGTAAGGCGTCCTGCCGAACGGCGTGATCTGGTTCTGGATGAAGTCGTCCCAGGCCTCTTCGAGGTAGAGGCCGAACGGATATTTGTCCGTGCCCTTGTTCGCGTCGGGCGGGCACTTCGCCGTCGGGTCGCGGCGCAACAAGATGTCGCAGTCTTCACGGTAGAGTGCGCGCAGGTCGCCGAGGTGCCAGTAGAACTCGGCGGGAGTTTGAGAGCGCGCCTGCTCGATTGACGCGGCGATCTTCGGGACGATGAGGTCGCCGCAGTCGCGCGAGTCGCCGGAGACGGCGAAGTACCAGACCTTCTCTTTCGCGCCGGACTTCGCCGCGGCCTGCAAGGCCGAAGCGGACGCGAGGAGAAAGGCGAAACCCAAAAGCACGAGCTTGCCGAAAAGTTTTTTCGGACTAAACATGAATCCCCCCGAAAGACTCTCGTCGGATTTGAAAGCGGCGCGGACAGTTTAAGCAAAGCGGGCGGAGGTTGGAAGTTTTTTCTTCGAGGGTCAGAAAAAACTTCGCGGCCTTTGCGCTTCCTTTGCATCGCTGCGGTTAAAGAATCCGAACTCAACCGCAGAGCGCGCAGAGAAGGCGCAGAGGCCGCGAAGAAATTTAATCGGCGGCGCGAACGTCAGACGCCGTCGCCCGTGCGCTCGGAAGTAAGCTCCTCGGTCTTCTCGACGATGCCCTTCTCGGCCCAGTCGTTGTCGCGGCTCGACTCGCCCGCGCGGATGCGCTTGGCCTCCTTCATCTTCTGCACCAAGTCCATGTGCGTCGAGAAGAACGGGATGCTCTTGCCGACGATCTCCTGCGCCGTCTCGAATCCCTTGTCGGTCATGAACTGCGCCAAGCCCTCTTGAAGCTCTTCAATAATCTTGACGCCGTGGAGCATCACTCCGGTGCAGACCTGCACGGTCGAAGCGCCGAGGAGCATGAACTCGATGGCGTCGTGCGAGCGCTCGATGCCGCCGATGCCACTGATCGAGACGCCTTCGGGCAGCGCCCGCGCCAGTTGGCTCACCATCCGCAGCGCGATGGGCCGCACGGCCTGCGAGGAGTAGCCGCCCGGAACGGTGTAGCCTTCGACGCACGGGAGCGGTCGCAGCGTCTTCAGGTCAACGCCGATGACGGAGAGTATGGTGTTGATGGCCGAGATGCCGACCGCGCCGCCGCGCACCGCCGCGAGCGAAGGCTCTTTGATGCTCGTGATGTTCGGGGTCATCTTCGCCCAGACGGGAATCCGCGAGACTTCCGTCACCCATCTCGTGACCTCTTCGGTCAGGTCGGGGTGCTCGCCCATCTCGGAACCCATCCGGCGCTCGGTCATGCCGTGCGGGCATGAGAAGTTCAGCTCGAAGGCGTCAACGCCCGTGTCCTGAACCACACGCGTCAACTCCTGCCAGCGCGACTTCTCGTACTCCTCCATGATCGAGGCGATGAGGACGTGGTGCGGGTACTCTTTCTTTATCTGGCGGAACTCGTCGAGCCAAACGTCAATCGGGCGGTCGGAGATCAGCTCGATGTTCTCGAAGCCGATGATCTCGCCCGTGTCGCGCGAGCGCAGGCGACCGTAGCGCGGCGCGACGTTGACGACCTTCGCGCTCTCCAAACTTACGGTCTTCGCCACCACTCCGCCCCAGCCCGCGTCGAACGACTTACTGATGACGCGCGCGTTCGTCCCCGGCGGGCCGGAGCCGAGCAGGAAAGGGTTGGGGAACTTAATTCCGTTAACTGTGATCGAGAGATTCATGACTCTCCTTTCAAACTCGCGGCGGCTCGCCGCATGGCCGTGCTATAAATCCTCCCGCGCCAGAATATTCTCAATCTCGGACGCGAGGAGCGGCACTTTGTTAGTTACGGCGTCCCAGACGATTTCATAATTCACACCGTAATAGGCGTGAATTAAGCGGTCACGCATCCCGGCAATCGCGCGCCACTCGACGCTCGGATACTGCTGCCGGATCGAATCGGGAATTTGCTTGACTGCCTCACCCATCACCTCGATGCTTCTGACAAATGCACGCCTGCGAAGCCCGTCCTGTCGGAATGACTCCCAGTCTATGTCCTTACTCGCGTCAAGCAAAAACTTCGCCTCGTCGAGAATGTGTTCCAGGAATTCACGCGTTGATGGTTGCATGTTCGGCTTCGCTGAGTATGTAATGCCCAAAACGCGGGTTGAGCGATTCCGGGGTCAGCAGGTCAACTTTTCTTCCGAACAACTCTTCGAGAAATTCGGCGAGGGCGAGGAAATTATCAAAGGATTTCCCGCCCGCCTCAAGTTCCACGAGGATGTCAACATCACTTTCGTCGCTCGCCTCGCCGCGGGCGAACGAGCCGAATAGACTAATCTGTCCGACCCCGAAGCGTCGTAGCTGCTCGCCGTTCTGACGCAGCAGCGCGAAGACATCCTCTTTCGTTCTAACCGTCATCGCCTCTCGTATAATGATAACTCAGTCCGCGGCGAGGTGGCCGTGGGTGTCGGGCCTTTGGTTGTTAATTACTCCTGTCTTCGATGAGCCGACCGTAGAGGTAGCAGTTCGCGACGGCGATGCCGCCTTTGACGACGTAGCCGCTCAGGCGTTCGGGCGAGCAGACCATGTCAACCTCGCCGCCGATGGTCTCGACCTTCGCCCAGCAGAAGTCGAGTCCGGTCGAGGGGTTCGTCAGGATGGCGGAGTCCAGCACGTAGCCGGAGACCTCCGCGCCGGCGGGCTGCAACTCGTTGTCCTCGCCGCGCGCCTCGATCATGCAGGCCGGGACGAAGTGCTTGTAGTCCCAGCAGTAGCCCTCCTCGTCGCCGGGGTAGTCCACCTCGTACTCGTCCTCGTCCGCGTAGCCCTTCAAGCCGAAGGCGAACGCGGTCAGTTGCACGGTGGCGAGCCGCGGGAGTTGCAGGTCGTCGTAGCTGTGGAAGCACGGCGTGTCGAAGACGAAGGGCGCGCGCCCCGCGACCCAGCCGTTGCCCGCGCTCGCGCTGCTGCGGCAGAAGAAAGCCCCGTCGGAAAAAATCTCCTTGCTGCGCGGCGTCTTCTCGACGAGCGCGACCTTCATGCGCGCGTCGCCCACGTAGCACGGGTGGTAGTGCACCTCCGGCTCGCTGTTCCTCACCCGCGTCCAGAGTTGGAGGTTGTCGCCGACCGCCCACCGCAGGTACTTGGCGTTCTTCGTCTCGACGATCTCGCCGTGCTCGCACAACTGCAAGTAGGTGTTGTAAAGATCGGCGCTGCTCCAGTCGCGGAACCCGATGCTCCCGGTAATAATCATGGCCGAACTCCTTGTGAAGCGAGGAGCGAAGGGGCTACTTCGAGAACGTCTCCCCGATTATGCCGATCAAGCCGTAGAGGAAATTCCCGGCCCCGACAAGCATCAGCCCCCACGTAACGACGAAGTGGCCGCCGCCTTCGGAGGATGCGGCCATCGCAATAGTGCCGACAGTGATGACGACGCCCACGGCGAAGACGCCCGCGCCCGTGAGCATATATTTCAGGTAGTGGCTGCGGCGATATCTCTTGTTGTCTTTCTGAAGCGCCGCGGCGGCAGTCTGTTTGGTCTGCGCGTCGAGCGGGCGCGAGCAGAAGCGGCACCGCTCGGCGTCGCTCGCGATGTACTCCTTGCAGCTGGGGCACTGAAGGATTTGAACGTCGGCCATGAGTGTCTCTCCTTATCCGGTGAAGTTCCCCCGGCGGAGTTTTGCCCGCGCGCCCTCCGCTTAATCGGCGACGAGTTGGCCGTAGGTGTCGGGCCTGCGGTCGCGGAAGAACTGCCAGGTGTTTCTGACCTCGCGAATCTTGTCGAGGTCGAGGTCGGCGACGACGAGGAAGTCCTTGTCGCGCGGGGCCTCGGCGATGATCTGGCCGCGCGGGTCGCAGAAGTAGCTCTGGCCGTAGAACTCGCCGATGTCCCAGGGCTGCTCGTGGCCGACGCGGTTGATCGCGCCGACGAAGTAGCCGTTGGCGACGGCGTGCGCGGGCTGTTCGAGCTTCCACAAATATTCCGAAAGGCCGGCGACCGTCGCCGAAGGGTTGAAGACTATCTCGGCCCCGTTGAGTCCCAGCGCGCGCGCGCCTTCGGGGAAGTGGCGGTCGTAGCAGATGTAAACTCCGATGCGCGCGTAGGCCGTGTCGAAGCAGGGGTAGCCGAGGTTGCCGGGGCGGAAGTAGAACTTCTCCCAGAAGCCGGGGTTGACGTGTGGGATGTGGTTCTTGCGGTACTTGCCGAGATACTTGCCGTCGGCGTCAATCACCGCCGCCGTGTTGTAATAGACGCCGACGATCTCCTCTTCGTAGATGGGCACGATGATGACCATCGAGTGTTTCTTCGCGACCTCCTGCATGAGCCGCACGGTGGGGCCGTCGGGTATTCGCTCGACCGCCTCGTACCAGCGCGTCTGCTGCTCGGCGCAGAAGTAGGGCGTGGTGAAGACCTCCTGCATGCAGAGAATCTGCACGCCCTGCGCGGCGGCGTCCTCGATCATCTTCAGGTGCTTCTCGATGTTCTGGCGCTTGATCTCTTCGATGCCGGCGTCGGTGGGCGCGGCGTTCGTCGCCTGAATCAGTCCGCATTTAACAGTTCTTGCCATAAAAACCTCCGAGTATTTTCTCCTCCGACTGAAATTCAATCTCAAACTTCGGCGACGGCCTGCGCCGAGACCTTGGGCGGCAAAAGCTTCATGAGCGCCAGGTGAACGACGAGCGCGACGCCGAAGCCGACGAACCAGCCGTAGTTGTAGAGCGGCGACATGAAGCCGATGAAGAGTCCGCCCCAGGCGAAAAAGCATCCGGCGAGCGTGGCCGCGACCGCGCGCCAGTTCCAGCCGCGCGCGTATGTGTAAACGCCGCGCGTGCGGTACAGGTCCGGGAGCGCGAGCTGCTTGCGCCGCACGAGCCAGTAGTCGGCGATGAGCACGCCCGCAATCGCGCCCATCCCGCCCGAATAGCCGACGAGCCAGCCGTCAATGTAACGGGCCGCGTCCGCCAGGAGCCGCCACGGCTGCATGACGATGCCGATGACGCCGGTGATCAGCCCGCCCGTGCTGAATGAAATCCAGCGCGGGAAGGCGTTGGCGAAGTCGTTGGCGGGCGAGACGACGTTGGCCGCGATGTTGACGGCGAGCGTCGCCACGACGACCGTGAACATCGAGACGGCGACGACCCACACCTGGCTGAAGTGGCCGACGAGCTTCATCGGGTCCCAGAGTTGCGCCTTCTGCTCTTCGGGGAGTCCGGCGTAGATGGCGAGCGCCGCCGAGGTGATCAAGACGCTCATCGCCGCGAAGACTGTCATGGTCGTCGGCAGCGCGACTATCTGGCCCACGGCCTGCTCGCGCTGGCTCCTGCCGAAGCGCGTGAAGTCGGGCATGTTCAGAGACAGCGTGGCCCAGAAGCCGACCATGCCGGTGAGGGATGGCACGAAGACGGGCATGAATTCTGAGAGGCTGTGGAACTTTCCGGGCGCGCTCAGAAGCGGCCCGACGCCGCCCGCGTTCCAGAGCGCCCAGCCGAGCAGTATCGCCGTCATCACGAGCACGAAGGGCGCGGCCCAGTTCTCGACTTTACGCAGGAGGTTCATCCCGCGGTAGATGACGTAGATGTTCAGCGCCCAGAAGAGGAGAAAGGAGAGCCAGCGCGTCGCGGTGTAGCCGAAGACCGCGCCGCCGAGCAGAGTCTCCCAGCCGGGGACGAGCGCGGCGAAGAGCGTGTGCAGCGCCTCGCCCCCGATCCACGCGTTGATGCCGAACCAACCGCAGGCGACGAGCGCGCGCATCAGCGCGGGCAGGTTCGAGCCGTATGTGCCGTAGCTCGCGCGCGCGAAGACGGGGAAGGGGATGCCGTACTTCGTGCCGGGGTGCGAGTTCAGAAGAATCGGGACGAGGACGATTGTGTTGCCGAGCAGGATGGTGAAGAGCGCCTGCCACCAGTTCATGCCCTTGTTGATGATGAGTCCCGCCGCGAGAATGTAGGTCGGGATGCAGTGCGCCATGCTCACCCACAGCGCCGCGTAATTATACGTCGTCCACCTGCGCCACTCGACGGGGACGGGCGCGAGGTCTTGGTTGAAGAGCGGGCTGTACCTTATCTCCTCCGTCGCCTCCGGGCGCAGCTCGACCCGCCCGTCCTCGTGCCGGATGACTTCGCCTTCGGTTTGGCTCATCTGCTTTGGCAACCTCAGTTGAGAATGAAGCTGACAGTGACCTGCGCCGGGTGAAAACTATCTCTCTGCATCGAGGATTTTCTCTTGCGACGCATCCGGCGGGCCGTAGCCCAGATACGCCGGAAGATTTTCACGACACCACTCTCGATATTCTGCCGTCGAAGAGAAAGAGCGCCAGCGCGCGTCGTCGAGGACGGGCTTGTAAACGTAGTTGAAGCCGTAGCGCATCCGCTCTTCAACTCCGCGCGCGAGATTGCGCTCGCACTGCCGACGAAAATCTTTCAGCCAATCGTTCTTGCTCGAATCGTTCACGACTATGGCTTGAAGGCGCGTTCAGGCTGTGACGCACGTGCCGCGTTTCAAAAACCGACCGTCGCCGGCCTTGCCTTTGAATTCGTTGCTCTCGACGACGACGCGACCGCGCGAAAGCACGGTCTCGACGACGCCTTTGATTTTCTTCCCCTCGTAGGCGTTGTAGTCCACGTTCATGTGGCTCGTCTCGACGCCGAGCGTCTGTTCCTTTTCGGGGTCGAAGACGACGATGTCGGCGTCGGAGCCGACGGCGATGGTGCCCTTGCGCGGGAAGAGGCCGAACATCTTGGCGGCGGCGGTCGAGGTCAGCTCGACGAAGCGGTTGAGCGAGATTCGGTTCTCGACGACCCCGCCGTTGTAGATGAGCGGGACGCGGTTCTCGACTCCGGGCGCGCCGTTCGGAATCTTCGAGAAGTCGTCGCGTCCGAGTTCCTTCTGCTCCTTCATGCAGAAGGGGCAGTGGTCGGTCGAGATCACTTGCAGGTCGTCGGTCTTCAGCCCCTTCCAAAGCTCCGACTGGTTCGACTTTTCGCGGAGCGGCGGCGTCATCACGTACTTCGCGCCGTCGAAGCCTTCGCCGTAGTCGTCAATCGAGAGGAAGAGATACTGCGGGCAGGTCTCGGCGAACGCGGGCAGGCCGCGGTCGCGCGCCTCTCGCACCTGATTCAAGGCGTCGGCGCAGCTGAGGTGAACGATATAGACGGGCGACTCGGCCATCTCCGCAATCGCAATCGCGCGGTGGACGCCTTCGGCCTCGGCGACGGTCGGTCGCGTGAGCGCGTGGTACTTCGGCGCGGTTCTCCCTTGGGCGAGCGCGCGCTTGATGATCTCGTTGATGACGACGCCGTTCTCTGCGTGCATACAGATGAGGCCGCCACGCTCGCCCGCCGCCGACATCGCGCGGAAGATGGTCGCGTCGTCAACGAGGAAGACGCCGGGGTAGGCCATGAACAACTTGAAGCTCGTCACGCCCTCGTCCATCAACGCGTGCATCTGCTCGATCTGGCTGTCCTCCAACTCGGTCGTGATGAGGTGGAAGCCGTAATCAATCGCGCACTTGCCCTCGGCCTTCGCGTGCCAGTTGTCCAAGCCCTCGACGAGCGACTGCCCCTTGTACTGCACGGCGAAGTCAATGATGGTCGTCGTCCCGCCGTGCGCCGCGGCAATCGTTCCGGTGCGGAAGTCGTCGGACGACTCCGTCCCGCCGAACGGCAGCTCCATGTGCGTGTGCGGGTCAATGCCGCCGGGGATGACGAGCTTGCCCGCCGCGTCAATCACCCGGTCGGCCTCAATGTCCAACTTCGCGCCGATGGTCGAGACGGTCTCGCCGTCAATCAGAATGTCGGCCTTGTAGTCATCAACCGCCGTGACGACGCGACCGTTGCGAATGAGAGTTCTCATCGAAGCCTTCCTCAGACGGTTGCAAATGACGCATCGAGCGCGTCAATCAACTGGTCAATCGTGTCCTTCGTCGAGTTGAGCATGACGCCGGTGCGGATGACGTTGCCGTAGAGTCCGCCCTTGCCGACGAGGACGCCGCGGCGCTTGGTCTCCTCGAAGACACGGAGGACGGACTGCGGGTCGGGTTCTTTGGTCTCGCGGTCTTTGACCAACTCGATGGCCTGCATGAGTCCCATGCCGCGCACGTCGCCGATGACCGAGTGCTTGTCCTTGAGTTCTTCGAGGCGCTGGCGGAAGTGCGCGCCGACCTCGGCGGCGTTGCGCTTCAGGTCTTCGTCTTCGATGAACTTTATAACGGCGAGCGCGGCGGCCATCGAGACGGGATTGCCGCCGAAGGTCGAGAAGGTCAGCCCCGGAAACTTGTCGGCGACTTCGGGCGTGGCGACGGTGATGCCGACGGGGACGCCGTTGCCGAGTCCCTTGGCCGAGGTGATGATGTCCGGCTCGACGTTCCAGTGCTCGATGCCGAACCACTTGTCGCCCGTGCGGCCCCAGGCGGTCTGCACCTCGTCGGCGATGAAGAGTCCGCCGTGCTTGCGCGTGATCTCGACGGCGCGCTCGAAGTATCCGGGCGGCGGGACGATGAAGCCGCCGACGCCGAGGATGGGTTCGGCCATGAAGGCGGCGATCTCGCCGGTCGTCGAAGTCATGATCAACTCTTCGATGTCTTCGGCGCAGGCGAGTCCGCATTCTGGGTAGCTGAGCTTGAACGGGCAGCGGTAGCAGTAAGGCGCGCGCGCGTGGACGATGCCGGCGACCTGCGGCGGCAGGGGCCGCCAGGTCGAATGGCCCGTCGCCGAGAGCGCCGTCGCCGAGCGGCCCGAATAGCTGTGGCGCAGGACGACGATCTCGTGCCGGCCCGTCGCGGTCTTCGCCGCGTGAATCGCGGTGTCGTCGGCCTCGGTGCCGCTGTTGGTGAAGAAGGATTTTTTAAGTTTGCCGGGCGTGATCTGGTAAAGCTTCTCGGCGAGGTCGGACTGAGGCTTGTTGGCGTAGAGCGTCGAGGTGTGTTGCAGCGTCCTGACCTGCTCGACGACCGCGTCCGTGACCTTCGGGTTCGCGTGGCCGACGCTGACGGTCAGCACGCCGCCGAAGCAGTCGAGATACTTGTTGCCCTGATCGTCCCAGACGTGCTCGCCCTCGCCGCGCACGAGCGCGATTGGCTCCTGGTAATACATCGCGACGGCGGGGAAGAGAAATTCCTTGTGCCTGCGGACGGTTTCAGATGGTTGGGTTTGCGTCTCAGGTTTGCTCATGGCTTTGCTCAGTTGTTGGCTGTCAGACGATTACCGCGCTGTGTGAAGGCCGCCGCGACCAGCAGGGCCAACATCGCGGAATAGAAGAAATCCTGCGTTACGTTGAGTGCGATGTAAACCGTTGAGGGCGTCCACTCGTGCCCGCGTATCCAGTCCAACAGGTTCTTCCTCACAAGAATGAAGGTAAATGTTTCAAGCTGCCACAGGCACAGTCCCGCCAGCGCCAGCGCGGAGACTTTCGGGTGACGCTTGAAACGAACGAGCGCGATCAACACGCCCACGACGAACAGAATGAGAGTCGGCGTTCTCAGCAAAGTGCTGCGGAGCAGAAACCAGGCAGAGTCCATCGAATCCTCCCTCGCCCCGCGGCTGGTCAGAAAGATGCGTTTCCCGCTTGCCCTTTAAGATAACTCTCACACGGCCCCGCTTGTCTGAAGATTACGCC
>DASRCS010000261.1:0-3272 GCA_035652995.1 Pyrinomonadaceae bacterium | reverse complement strand
AGAGGACGCCGCCGAGCGCACGCGTCGCGGCCTCGCGCACCTTGATCGCGGTCTGGCCGACGTAGCCGGCGACGAGTCCGGCGCGGTCGGTCTCGACCAGGTGGCCGCGGCGCAGGACTCCGAGCGTGCGGTAGATTTGCGAGACGAGTCGCGCCACGGTCGTCTTGCCCGTGCCGGGGTTGCCGTAGAAGACGAGGTGACGCGAGGCGGGCATGGACCTCAGTCCCTGCTCCTCGCGCAGCTTCTGGACTTTGAGAAAGTTGATGAGCTGGCGCACGTCCGCCTTCACGCGTTCGAGTCCGACGAGCGCGTCGAGTTCCGCGAGCAGTTCTTCGAGCGGTCGCGGCGGCGGGAGTTCTTCTTCCGGTTTCGGGTCTTCGGCGGCCCCGGTCGTTCGCTCGCTTGTGTGTCGCTTGTCGTCGCGCGGTGCGTTCGCGTCGTGAGACTTGTTCTCACCATACGCCGTGCCCGCGTCGCGAGTGACGACCGTGCCGCCCGCGGGCGCGCGCCTGGCGTCGGGGTAGAGCGTCTGTTTGAACTCGGCGAGCGCGTCGGCCTCTACTTGCGTGACCGTGCCGTCGGACTTGATGACGAGGTTGGCGAACTGGAAGAGCGCGCCGCGCGCGCGGTCGGCGAAGTTCGTGCCGTGGCGCGAGTCGTAGGTTTCGAGATACGAGACGCTGACGGGCGTGCGGTCGAGCCGCTTCAGCACGTGCGGCGGCAGGTCTGTTGACTCGCGCAGAGGGAAGGCGTTGAGCGCTGGCGTCAACCGGAAGAGGCGGCACACGTCTTCGTAGTAGCCTTGCTTCTCCTCGTCCGGCGCGGCGCGCAGGTTGACGAAGCGCTGCGCGGTGAGCATGAGCTGGTTGTCGAGCACGGCGCGCGCGTCGGGCGCTCCCGCGCCGCGCCAGACCGCGCGGATGCTCTCGCCGAGCGGCGCGGCCAACTCGTTGATTGTCCTCACAACGCTCGCGGCAAGCCTCTTGTTCTCTTCGTCGAGCAACACTCTCGATTCGACCCTTCCGCCAATGAATCTCTCGCGCCCGCGGAGGCGCGCGATTATAGCATCAATCCGCACCCCGCCCCGCGCGCGTAAAAGTTCGTTGACGACGCGCGCTCCTGCGAGTATAAGAGCGGCAAGCTGTCCGCTTTCATCAAGACCGGCAGGTTTTTTAAGAGCGGCCAGGCTCTCCGATTCGCCGCGCAACCGACAAGCAGGTTCAAGACTCTCGCCCTCGCCGTAAGCTCTGACCGAAAAACATCCGAGGAGACAAAACCCGTGCGCCTGCCCAAGACCCGAACGCGCCGCTTCTTTTCCGTTTCACAGAAGTCAACCGCGAGACCGCGAGCCTTCGCCTTCCTCTGCTGCCTCGCGCTCGCGTGTCTCGCGCCCGCGACCGCTTCGGCGCAGACCTTCCGCGGCACGATCCTCGGCACGGTCACGGACCCGAGGGGCGCGGTCGTGCCGAACGCGAATGTGACTGCGAAGAACACCGGCACCGGACTTGAGCGCACGACCACGACCGACGGCGAAGGGAATTACACAATCGCCGAACTACCCATCGGCACTTATTCCGTGATCGTCAAGGCGACCGGCTTCGAGACCTTCACTGTCGGCAACGTTGTGGTGGAAGTCGCGAGCGAGCGGCGGGCTGATGTGAGCCTGGCTGTCGTCGGCACGACCGACCAGTTCACCGTATTTGCCAACACGCAGGTCGAGACGACTACGAACACGCTCGGCGGGACGATTGAGACGAAGGAGGTCGAGAGCCTGCCCGTCAACGGGCGCGACTTCACGAAGTTCCTCGTGCTCGTCCCCGGCTCGACCGGCGACCCTTCGGGCGCGACCGACTCGCCCGGCTCCTTCGGCCTCTTCAGCTCGAACGGCAACCGCGGGCGCTCGAACAACTATCTGCTCGACGGCACGGACATGAACGACGGCTACCGCAACCTGCCGGCGATAAATGAAGCGGGCGTGTTCGGCACGCCCGCGACGATTTTGCCCGTCGAGTCAATCGCCGAGGCCGCCGTGCTCTCGAACTTCGAGGCCGAGTTCGGCCGGAACTCCGGCGCGATAGTCAACATCGTCACCAAGTCCGGCACCAACGACTTCCACGGCTCGCTCTTCGAGTTCTTCCGCAACGACGCGCTCGACGCGCGCAACTTCTTCAACCCCGAGCCGGACCCGAAGACCGCGTTCCGCAACAACCAGTTCGGCGGCTCGGTCGGCGGCCCAATCCGAAAGAACAAGACCTTCTTCTTCGCCGCCTACGAAGGCCAGCGCGAGCGCGTCGGCCTGAACTCGACGGCGCGCGTGCCCGACCCGCGCGAGATCGCGGCGTTGGGAGGCCCGACCAACCCGGTCATCGCAAAACTTCTCGCGCGCAATCCCTGGCCCGCGCCGAACCGGCCTCTGCCTCTCTTCGACTCGACGGGCACGCCCAACCTCTTCGTCACCACGCGCGCCTCGAACGACGTGGACAGCCTCATCGCAAAAGTTGACCATTCCTTCAACCAGAACAACCAGCTCACCGGGCGCTACTTCTACGGCAACTCCGACCAGTCATTCCCGCTGGCGATACTCGCCGGAAACGTCCTGCCCGGCTACAACACCGTCACGCCGACGACCGTGCACCTCGTCTCCGTCTCGTACCTGAAAATCTTTTCGCCCACGCGCGTCAACGAGGCGCGCTTCGGCTTCAACCGCTTCGACGAAGGCTTCTTCCCCGAAGACGGCGGCTTCGACCCGTCGAGCATCGGCCTCAACACGGGCGTCTCTAGCCAAGACTTCGGCCTGCCCTTCATACGCATCCGCAACGACCCCATCGGCTCGATAGCCTCAATCGGCTCTACTCTGTCCGTGCCGCGCGCGCGCGTTGATACCAACTGGCAGTTCATAGACAACTACTCCTGGAAGCTCACCGGGCACGATCTGAAATTCGGCTACGAGTTCCGCCGCACGACCGTCGGCGCGTTCTTCGACGCGGGCTACCGCGGACGCCTCGACTTCAACACGCTCGCCGACTTTCTCGCCGGAAACTTGAGCGGCGGGCGACAAGCCAAAGGTCAATCGCACCGCGACACCTTCCAGAATTCGCACGCGGCTTACGTTCAGGACAGCTTCCGCGTGCGCCGCAACCTGACATTGAACGCCGGCCTTCGGTACGACTACTTCGGCGTCATCGGCGAGAAGAACAACCTCCTGAGCAACTTCGACCCGGCGCGCGGACTCGTCCTCGTCGGAAGCCAAGGACTGCCGCGCCTCTACAACC
>DASRCS010000260.1:0-9861 GCA_035652995.1 Pyrinomonadaceae bacterium | reverse complement strand
CATCGGGGCGGCTCCTGTGTAGAGAAAGTTTGGTCACTTCCTATTACACCGGGTCGCCCCGCTCTTTTCAAAGACCGAGCATTACCTTTTGAGCACTACCCAAACGTTAATCTCCGAGCGAAGAAGTGCGCCACGTCCCTGGCCTGGCTCGGCGGCGCAGGAGTTTCGACGGCGCGCTGACCCGTTCCGGCACGGGCGCGCCTGTCGAACCTCGCCCCGCCGCACTTGAACTCTGCCGCGCGATTGCTTATGAATGGGTGAGACTTCGGAGTCCCCCGCGCAGACATCCCCCGCTTTACAGAGAGTGAGTCGCACGCGAACGCGCCCGAACGCGTTCGGCGGCGAGGAATTGTTCGGGGTGACGGATGGCGACGAAAGAGAAGGCGGAGGCCGAGAGGCTCAAGCAGGACGAGGACGTAAGGCGCGCGCTCAAGCAGACGGGCGGCAAGACGCTCAAGCGGCAAGAGGCGAGCGCCGAGGAAGAGAAGCCGCCGGAGCAGCAGGAGAAGCAGCACAAGTTCTGGGCCGGCACTTACCTGCTGCTGCTCGTCGCGCTCGGCGTTCTTTACTACGCGCTGCGGCTCAACTTCTTCGACCGTCTCCTGCCGCCCGCCGCGCCGTACCACACGCCGGTGCAGCGCGCGGTCGTCGGCGCGATGGGCATCGTGCTGGTGCTGGCGCTGTCGAAGGCGGCGAACGCCTACCTCGTCAGCCGCCTCGAAGACGCCGTCTCGCGCTACAATCTGGGGCGCATACTCCGCCTCGTCACGACGCTCGTCATCTTCTTCATCGCGCTCTCGGTGCTGTTCGCCAACTGGTACACGGCGGTCGTCAGCTTAGGACTGATCTCGCTCATCCTCGGCTTCGCCTTGCAGACCCCGATCACGAGCCTCATCGGCTGGGTCTATATCCTCGTGCGCGCGCCCTACCGCGTCGGCGACCGCATCAAGATCGGCGACGCGACGGGCGACGTGATTGACGTGAGCTATCTGGACACGACGCTGTGGGAGTTCGGCGGGCAGTATCTTTCGACCGACCACCCATCGGGGCGCGTCATCCGCTTCCCGAACTCGAACGTGCTTTCGACCGCCGTCTATAACTACTCTTGGCCGCTCTTCCCCTACATCTGGAACGAGATCACCTTCAACATCGCTTACAACAGCGACATCGAGTTCGTCGCGGGCGTGATGCGCGACGTGGCCGAAGAAGAGATCGGCGAGGCCATGCGCGAGCGCATCCGAACCTACCGCGAGCTGCTCGCGCAGACGCCCGTTGACGAACTCGAAGTGAGAGAGCACCCCTCGGTCGTCTTCCGCGTCAACGTGAACACCTGGATTGACGCGACCGTGCGCTACCTCGTCCAGCCGCGCGAGGCCGGTCGCGTCAAGACGAAACTCATCAAGAAGATGCTCGAACGCCTCAACGCCGAACCCGGGCGCGTCAAGTTCCCGAAGGACGACAACCGCTGACGCGCATATTCAATTGTCCTGGCGACGACGGACGACGTTGGATGCGTGTGCCGGCGTGACGGCGTGGAGTTGTGCGTCGGCGAAGGCTATGAACTTTCTGATGCGGGAGAGCGGGACGCCTGATTCTCTTTCGCCGCCGCTTTCAAGCGCGCGGGTAATGATCTCGTGCCAGCGCTCCGGCAGGTTCCTGAGCGCCCAGTTGGCTGCGCGCTTTTTCGAGACGATTGTGCCGTGTCGGTGCGAGTAGAGAATCCTGCACAGCGTCAGGACGGCGTAGGCGCGGTACGAGGGCACGTCGCGCCACTCGCTCGACGGCTTCTCGGTAATCTCCTCGCGCAGGTAGCCGACCTCGCGCGCGAGCGCCTTGTGCAGAATCTCAGGAGTTATCTCAGGGACGAATGTTTCGGGCCGCGGCCCGTAAAGCACCACGCCGCTCTCAAGGACGTTCATCCAGATGATCGGGTTCCCGTCCGAGCCGCCGCGCTTGAGTTGGCCGAACTGGTAGAGGCAGGCTTTCGAGTCCGTCGTGAGGACTTCGTCCCTGATGAGAAAAAGCATTTGCAGGCGAGTCGTCCAAGCGTTCGACTCCGACGCGCGCGCGAGCCACGCGCCGAGCCGTCGGAACTGCGCGTCGCTCAGGTCGCGGCGCGTCACGACGATCAGGTCAACGTCGCTGCGGCGAGGGTCGAACGCGCGCTGCGTGAGCGAGCCGTACAGATAGACGCCGACGAGGTTGCGGCCAAGAATGACGGGCAGGCTGGCCGTGAGTTCGCGCAGCAGCGCCGACACCCGCGCGGGCGCGCGGGCCGCGGGCGGGCGGTATGCCGGTTGATCTTTTGTCATCGGAACTGCCCTCCGCCGCCTTCTCAGGCCGCCGCGTCTTCGTACTCGGCGGCGTGCGCGCGCGCGAAGTAGGCGGCGAGGAGGAAGGCGAGGAACATGATGGCGGCTGCGGCCCAGAAGGTCGCGGCGACGGAATGGTCGCTCATGTTGTGAGGCTTCTTGTCGAAGCCGACGTTGACGGCGGCGCTGTAGATGAGCGCGGCGGAGATGAGCGGGCCGGCGGTGCGCGCGAGGCTCGCGACCGACTGCGTGACGCCCAGCACGCCGCCCTGCTCGCCCGCGCCCGCGCTCTTCGAGGCGAGCGAGGTGAGCGAAGGCGTCGCCAGCCCGTTGCCGACCGCGAAGGCTGCGCCGACGACGAGCAGCAGGACGAGTCCGGTCTGCGGCCCCGTCAAAGGGATCACGAAGAGGCTCGCCGCGAACAGCAGCGCCCCGGCGACGACGAGCGCCGGCTCGCCGAACATCTTGACGAGCCGGCGGATGAGTCCGCCCTGAACTATCGCGCCGATGACGCCGACGTAGGCGAATATCCATCCCGTGTCGTGCGCGTCGAAGCCGAAGCGGAAGAGCGTGAAGAGTCCGAACGAGGAGGTCATGATCGAGAAGGCGACGACGAAGAGGAAGTAGATCGCCAGCACGAAGGCGAGGCGCGAGCTGTGCAGGGCCTTGAAGAGCTGCGACCAGCGCGCGGTCGCAGCCGACGCGCGCGCCGGGTGGTCTTTCGTCACCGTTTCGGGCAGGACGAAGTAGAGGAGCGTCGCGTTGGCGAGCGCCATCAGGCCGGCGAAGACGAGCGGCACGCTGATGCCCGGAATGTGAAGGCCGCCGACGTTCACGTCTCGGAGGCTCAGGATGCCGCCGATGGCGGGGCCGAAGACGAAGCCGAGTCCGAAGGCCGCGCCGATCAGTCCCATGCCCTTCGCGCGCTCTTCGGGCGTCGTCACGTCGGCGATGTAGGCCTGTGCGGTCGAGATGTTCCCGCCCGTGATGCCGTCAATGATGCGACCGACGAAGAGCATCCAGACGGTCGTCGCGAAGCCGAGGATGAAGAAGCCGAGGCTCGTCCCCAGCAGCGAGAGGAAGAGGACGGGGCGGCGTCCGTAGCGGTCGGAGAGGCGACCGAGCACGGGCGTGAAGACGAGCTGCATGACCGAGTAGGACGCGAACAGCAGGCCGACGACGCGCGGGCTGGCGTTGAACTTCGTGCCCTCGACGTAGAAGGGCAGCACGGGGATGACGATGCCGAAGCCGACGAGGTCGATGAAGACCGTGACGAAGATGACCAGCAGCGGAGAGCGGCGCATTGGATGGTTGTTAGCTGTTAGCCGTTAGCTATTGGCTTTCGGCTTTTAGCTTTTCGTCCCGTCGGCGGCCAGCGTCAGATTTTAAGTCCCGGCGCTGAAGCGCCAGAGCTAACGGCTAACGGCCAACAGCTTGAATGAATGATTACGACGGCGTCTGTTTTAGCACAGGCCGCGCGCGGCGCGCCACGCCCGACGCTTTTGCCGCGGCTCGGCGGCGCTCGTGATAAACTCGGCCTCAGGGTAATCCGAAGTCTAATCTGCGGCGGAAGAATTCATGTCTGAAGCGGAGGCGCGCTCGCTCGTCGTCAGGCGCGTTCACGAGGAGGCGAAGGAGATTCGCGCGTTCGACGTTCTGCCCGAAGGCGCGCGCGACGCGCACAGCCTCGACTTCGAGCCGGGGCAGGTCGCCGTCGTCGAAGTCGAGGGCGCGGGGCGCGCGTACTTCGCGATAGCGAGCGCGCCCGAAGACGTTGAGCTTGAATTCCTCGTCAAGCGTTCGAGCGACCCGGCGGCGCGCGCCTTCTACGATTTGAAGCCGGGCGAGCGCCTGCGCCTCGTTGGAATCGTCGGGCACGGCTTCGACCTCTCGCCGCTCGCGGGCCGCGACCTCGTCTTCGTCGCGATGGGCACGGGCGTCGCACCGTTGCGCTCGGCGCTGCGCTCCTTGCTGCGGCGCGCGGGAGAGTTCGGGCGCGTCTTCGTCCTCTACGGCGCGCGCACGCCCGCGCACTTCTGCTACACGGACGAGACGGACGGTTGGAAGGCGGCGGGCGTCGAACTCCGGCAGGTCGTCTCGCGCCCCGAAGGCCACGAGTGGGCCGGGCCGACCGGCTACGTCCAATCGCTTCTCGACCACGTGCTGCCCGAACTCGACAACCCCGTCGCCCTTGTGTGCGGCTCGCGCGAGATGATCGAGCAGACGCGCGCGCGGTTGCGAGAGATGGGCTTCGAGCCGGAGAGGATTCTGACGAACTACTGAACGCGACGCGTCGAGAGCAGCCGCGCGCCGCGCGCCCGAAGAAGAAAGACGAGAGCCGCGCTCCTTTCGGGAGGCGCGGCTCTCGTCTTTTACGTGCGTCGCTCGACTACTTCTGTCCCGCGCCCTGCTGCGTCGCGTTCTGCCGGATCAATTGTTCGAGCGCGGCGAGGCGCTGTTCGAGCGAGTTGACCTTGGCGCGCAACTGCTCGACCTCCTCGGTCTTCTTCTGAAGTTCGAGCGTGCGCGCGTCGAGCGCCTTGACCGCGGCGAGCGAGACGCCGACGGCGTCCTGCACGCCGATGGTCTTGTCGCTCGTGCCGAGCCTGAACGCGCCGTAGAAGTCCTCGGCCATCGGCCCGAGGTGGCGCGATTGCTGACCCTCGGAGATGTAGTTCCAGGTCGAGACCGGCACCTTACGCAGGGAGGCCAGCACGTCGTCGCCGTTGACGCCCGCGAAGTTCTCCTTCGTCGTGCGGGTCGAGGTGCAGTTGAAGACTCCCGAACCCGCGGGCAGGTCGCAGCCCGTCGTGCCGGCGAGGTTCGTGCGGAAGCGGAAGCCGCCCGTCGCGCGCGCCGCGAACTGGTTGTTCGCCGTGTTCCTGAAAGTGTCCGCGCTCGCCGTCGCCGAGCCGTCCGACCAGATGAACGTGCCCGTGAATCCGTTGTTCGACGCGAACTTGCCGAACGCAATCGTGTGATCCTGATCGGCGGTCACGTTGTAGCCCATCGCGATGGCGGCGAGGCCGCGGATGTTGAAGCTGTCGGGGTCGCAGCGACCGTTGACGAGCGGGCCGCCCGACTGCGCCTTGTTGCCGAAGGCCACGCCGTAGGTGTCGCACACGCGATTGCCCGCGCCCGCCGAGAACCCTGCGGCGCCCTTCACCTGGTTGCCGCTGCCGAAGACGATTGACGAAGTGCTCTCGGCGGAGTTCGTGTCGCCGAAGGCGAGCGCGTAGAGGCCGACGGCGGTCGAGTTCGAGCCGCCCGCCCACGAGAAGAAGCCGACGTTCGCGTCGTCCCACTCGGCGTCGGCGTAGCCCGAACGAAACGCGCCCTTGTAGCTGTCCCACGAAGTGCGGTAGCCCTTGCCCTGCCACGGCGACACCCCGATGCCGAGGTTGCCGGTGGCGACGAAGCTTCCGTTCTGGAAGACCTTGAACCACGCGGGCGTGTGGCCGCCGGGGCCGGAGCAACAGGTCGAGCCGCCGCGCAGGTTGATCATCGCGGCAGTGCCGTTCGCGTCGCCGACCGACAACTGCTCCGCGCCGGGCGCGAACTTGACGAAGCCGCCGTCAACGTAAGCCTTGTTCGCGGCGTCGGTCGCGCTCACGGGGTTGGCGACGTTGACGATGTTCGTGCCGTTGGCCGAGAGGCCGTTGACGAAAGTGTTCTGTCCCGTCCATGCGTTCTGTGCGCCGAGCCGCGCGACGTTCGGCGACAGGCGGTTGTCGTTGATCGTGCCCGCGGTCGCCGCGTCGTTGACCGCGTTGACGATGGCCGTGCCCGTCATGCTCCCGCCCGTCGCGGCGGTCGTCTGCACGGACCCGTCCGGGAACATCAGGCCGTTGCCGTTGCCGCTGATCTTCAGGTTGCCCGCGACTTCCAACTTCTGCGTCGGGCTGGCGGTGCCGACGCCGACGTTGCCCGTGGGGCGGATGACCACGCGGAGCTGGTCGTTGCCGGTATTGAATTTGATCGAGCCGTCGTCGCCCTGCGGGTTGGCGACGTTGCCGGCGGAGATGGCGAACAGCCCGCGCTGGTTGGCGACGGTTGCGTAGGTGTTGCCGCGCAGGGCGAAGAACGGGCCGTTGGCGGCACCGAACGACGGCGTGCTGCCTGCGAGAAAGCCCGTCGTCCCGCTCGTGCTGTTGAGGTAGATGAGGTTGGTGTCGAGCTGCGACGAAGGCGCGGCGGTCAACTGAAGCCCGCTGCCGTTGAACTGCACGACCTGACCCGACTCGGAGAGGAGCGAGTCGGCGAGCGTGCCGGAGTTGTCGAGCCACTTCGCCAGACGGTTCTGCGTGCCCGTGCTGGCGGCGGCACTCAACGCCTGCGACCCGTTCACCACCACGCTATTTGTGCCCGCGGCCACGCCGAACTGCGGTTTCAGATCGGCGGCAGACCTCAACACCGTGCCGTCCTCGAACTGTATGCCGCCGCGCGCGCGGATCGTACCCGCCACGTCGAGCGTCGCCTCGGGCTTGTCGGTGCCGATGCCGACCTGGCCTTCGGGCGTGACGCGCATCTGCTCCCTGTCCCTGCCCGCGAACACGTCGCCGGTGCGGAAGGTGAGCGCGCCCGCGGTCGAAGTGACCTGGCCGTTCTGCCCGTCGTGCGCGGTGACGGTCAGCGCCTGCGTCTTCTTCGGCGCGGCGGCAGCCGAGGCGTCCGCCTGCGACTGCTGCCCGGCAGCCGCGAGAGCCTGCGCGTACTCGGCCTTGAGAGAGTCCTCGCCATCCTTTTTAACCGAGGCGCGTCCCGACTGAATCGTCACCGCGCTCAGTCGCCGCGCCGGCCTGCCCTGCAAGTCTTCGACCGTCACGACGCAGAGGTACGAGCCGTCGGCCACGCCCGCGCCGTCCCAGTCAATTATTCCGCCCGGACGGAAGTCGGAATCGAAGAGGCGCTCGCCCGCCGCCGAATAGACCTCGAGGCGTATGCGCCGTGACTCGCCGGGCGCGACGAAGCGGACGCCGGAAGCCGAGCTGGCAGCCGTGACGACCAGCGCGGGCGTTGACTGCGGCTGCGCCGGGGCCGCGTCCTACGCCCGCGCGACGCCGCACAAGATTGCGAAGGTGGTTAAAGCCGAAAGGGCGATTCGTGCGATTGACATGATCTTTTCTTCTCTTCGGTTGATGCTCATTTTTCGGGCGCGCAAAGCCCGCCACACGCTAACGCGGAAACCTCGCGCGCGCAGGATCAGCCGCCGTGTCGGTTCGGGCATAAAGTGAGAATTCCCTCCACGAAGTATCAACAACTTAGGGGAGGAATTCGCTCATTGAAGGCGGTGCGGAATGCCTTCGACCGCCATGTCGCCCTCAACTTCGCGCAGTTCAAAATCGGCGGGGCGCTGACGAACGAAGACGACGCCGTCTACATTCCCCGTAAGGCGGAGTATGAAGTCATAGAGTCGTTGCGCAGGATGGACTACCTGTTGATTATAGAGCCACGGCAGCAGGGCAAGACGAGTCTCATCAATTACCTCCTGCGATGTACAGACCTGCCCAACACTCACTTGGTCTATACGGACGCAGGTACTATCGACCACTCTGGCCGAGAGAACTGGTATGAAACTCTGTGCGCGAGAAACATCGAACAGTTGGAGCGTGTCTTCCCTAACTCGGACTGGCCCAGCATACCGAAGAGCAGCGTCCAATGGCGCTCTTTCCTCTCCGCCTTAGCACTCAAGTTCCAGAATTCGGAGAAGTTTCTAATCATTGCATTGGACGAAATCGGCTCGGCCTCTCCCGATGCGGCTGAGTTCTTCAACGTGCTGCGCGATGTATTCAACTCCCGTCAAGCCGAGCCACACTTCAAACACATAACCTTCCTACTGGCTGGAGTCTTTCACCCCCGCGACTTGGTCGCCGACGACAAAATCTCACCCTTTAACGTGGCGAGGCGCGTGCGCCTGCATGACTTTACACTTGAGCAGACGCGGAGCTTGGTAGGCGGCTTCGCCTCCGGCGAGCAGGCAGAGGCCATCGCCACGCACATCAAATACGTGATAGGCATGGACAAAGACATTGGCGATAGGGCCGCTATCTCCTTTGCCGTTGGCTTCTATCAAGCGCTCGGCGCGGGCAGACCCATTGAAGAGGCTTACAAATTTGGCTGTGTCCAGATCAACCTACAAGGCATCCCCGAGCACACCACACCCGTCCTCTTGAAAGGGTAATAGCCCTCGCTTGAGTAGGTAGGCATGAAATGGAACAGGAAGATCGGCAGAAAACGCTAAAGGCCGTCCTGCATTATTTCTATCAGGATAACACGCGCTCCGGCTCGCACTGCCGCTACAGCCTGCAATATCACCTCGTCTGGATCCCGAAATACCGCCGGAGCTTTCTGGTCGGCGAAATAGCAGAGAGGCTGAAGCAAATCCTCAAACAGGTCGCCCGCGACTACAGGATTCGCATTATCGCTATGGAGGTGATGCCCGATCACGTGCACATGCTGGTGGAAGCGCCACCCAAGTACGCGCCGGCAAAGATCGTTCAGCTTTTCAAGGGCATCTCGTCGAGGAGACTGAGGCAGGAATTTCTGGACGTGATAAAGAAGTACGTCTGGAAAGAAGGAACTCTGTGGGCAATTGGCTATTACATCGGCAGCGTAAGTGATAAGACTACGACGGAACTCGTAAGGGAATAGACCTCTTGCGAAAGTGATTAGCCGTGGCCGAGTTCATAGTTGTACAGCCCGGCGATCAGGTTGAAGCGTAACGAAAACCGCTTCCTGCGATTGCGATAGCGCTCCGCCAGGATGCGGAAGATTTTCAGGCGGCGGATCACGTGCTCGACCACGACCCGGCGGCGTGCCAGCGCACGATTGCTTTGCTTCTGCGCGTCGGTCAACTCGCTCTTGCGCGGCTTCTTGTGCGGCGTCCGGCCCCGTGCGTGCAGCTTCGATAAGCCTTGATAGCCGCTGTCGGCCAGCACTTCCAGGCTCTCGTGCGGCTCGACTTTGCTCCGCTGATAGAGGGCGAAGTCATGGACGGGGCCGCGCCCGTGGTGTGTGCAAATCACTTGGCGGGTGCGCCCGTTGACGACGACCTGACTCTTCAGGGTGTGCCGCTTCTTCTTGCCGCTGTAGTAGGCTTTCTGCTTTTTTTCGGGCGCTCGATGGGGGTCTCGGCCACGTCCACCACGATGAATTCGATCTCGTGGTCCGCGGGCTGAAGCTTTTTCTTACCCGGCAGCTTGAACGCCCGGCTCTTGGTCAGAATGTCATCCGCCCGGCGGATGACGCGGCAGACGTTCGACTCGTGCAGGCCCCAACTCGTCGCGAGGTGGAAGAGCGTGCGGTACTCGCGCCAATACTCTAAGGTCAGCAAGACTTGGTCCTGGACGGAGAGCTTGGGCGGGCGACCCGTCTTCCGCCGCTTCTTCGTCAGCCGCTGGGAGACTACTTCGACCATGCGCCGAAATGTCTCAGGCTCTACCCCGCAGTAGCGCTTGAAGTCCGCGGGGCGTAAATCTTTGATCTGTTCGTAGCTCATAGGGATGAGCTACTTGTCGCACCTTTAACTGACTTTCGCAAGAGGTCTAAT
>DASRCS010000259.1:0-15300 GCA_035652995.1 Pyrinomonadaceae bacterium | reverse complement strand
GAAAGTTTGCAGGCTTTGGGCGGAGTACCGCGAGCGACACCCGGAGGAAGACGCCGCGCGAGAACTCAGGCGCAGGACTTTCGCCGCGGGCAACGGCGCGCGTAGCGAAAGCTGATTCAACAAGGAGGCGCGGAGGACTCGGAGGTCGCACGGAGGAATTCAGGATTCCAATCTGAGATTTGAAATTTTAAATCTCCGTGCCCCTCTGTGTTCTCCGTGGTGAATGAAGCCTTCTTAAGGCTCGTCATAAAAGAGAGAAGGCACGCCCACTCTTCTTCGAGAGAGGCGTGCCTTTCATTTTAGTGTGGCCCGTTAAAGCCCTTGCTGCGGGCGTCCCGACTGAATCAGACGCTGGCGCGAGGTGTTGCCGGGCACGGCGATGTGCGTCGCGGGGTCGTACTCCTTGCCGACGGCGGCGCTGCCCTGCGGCACCCAAATCTCGACGCGCGTCGTGGTGTAGCTCGAAGGGATGTAGCGGACGTAATAGCCGTCCGGGTGGAGCGACCAGCGGCCCGAAGGCACTTCCTGACTGCCGGGGCCGAGCGGGGCCGAACCGCCGAGCACGGCGACGCGCTCCAGGTCGGAGTATGACGCGCCGGGCGTCGTCAGCATCTGCCGCATCTGCGCCTCGGCCTGCGCCACCGCGCGGAGCGGAGCGGGAACTCCGCCGAGCGCGTTCGTCAGCTCGTTTCCCGAAAGCGCGTCGAGCGCGCTGCGGTTAAGACCCGCGAGCTGCCGCGGCGTGAGCAGGCGCGCGGCCACGCCCTTCAACTGCGAAGACAAGTCCTCGAACTTCGCGCGCGCGATGATCGCCCAGAGCAGCAGTTGAACGTCGTGCTGTTGAATCTCCGGGTGGTTTACAGAGTTGCGGACGATGCTCATGACCGCGTCTTCGGCTGGGCCTTTCGGCGGCGCGTAGAGGTAGCCGTCGCCGCCGCCGGGGCCGTGCGTGCCGGCGTGCAGGCAGTAGCTCTGATCCACGAGCACGTAGTAGCCGGGTTGCAGGACGAAGCCGCCGTTCGGCGTCCGCTGCAAGGTCATGAGCGAGCGCTGCGGATCGCGCGGCGTGAATCCGTCTTTCGTCGCGTCGCCCCAACGCGCGTCGGGCAGGCTCGTCGTGATCGGAGGCTTTTCGGCCATCAGGTTCGGCGTCTTCTTCTTCAGCTTGTCGCCGAGTCCGCCAAGGCCGCCGAGCTGCGCCGAGGCCGAGCCGGCGCAGGCGAAGACCAAGAGAAGGGCACAGGTCGAGAGTAAGAGGCAGCGTCTGAGATTCGAGTTGTGCATAGAAGGCTCCCGGTGGTTCAAAGTATCGGAGAGGCGAAATGTTAACTTTTCGGAGCGCGCCGGACAAGTCTTCGTGTGCGCGCCGGTCGGCGAGGTTTGAAGCTTCGGAAGGCTTCCGGCGCAGTCGTGGCCGCGGACGCGCCGGACGAATCCGACGCGTCAGCACTTTTCTTTTCGCGCTCCGTTAATTACTTTCTCCGGCATGAGTGTCGAGGCCGGAGCGCCGGAGCGCCTGCGCCGACTCCGCGACGAGATCAAGCGCCGCATTGACTACCGCACCTTCTATCTGCGCTACTGCCCCGACGCGCGGCAGGCGGGCGCGCGCCTCCAGACGCTCTGCCCCATCCCCGCGCACGGACACAGCGGCAAGGGCCATCCGAGCCTTTCCGTTGACCTGCAACAGGGACTCTTCAACTGCTTCTCGCGCGGCGAGGGCGGCGACGCGATAACCTTCTACGAACTGATGCACGGCGTAAGTTTTGCGAAGGCCGTCAACGAGCTTGCGCGCGAACTCGGCATCACGGGCCGGAGGGAGGGCAAGCGTTCGCTCGCTTCCGCGTCCGCGCCCGACCCGACGGATGCGGAAGAAGTCGAAAGCTTCGAGCCGCTCGACGCCGAAGAGTTGAGCGAAGTCTGCGCGCGCTTCCTCGAAGTCTGCCGCGAAGAAGACCAGCTCGAAGGCGTCAACTACCTCGCGCGACGGGGCGTTGACGCCGCGACCGCGAGGCGCGCGAGAATTACATACTTCCCGCGCCGAGCGTATCGACGCGTGATGCGTCGGATGCGCGAGGGCTTCGCGCTCGAAACCTTGCAACGCGCCGGACTCTTCAACCGGCGCGAGCACCTGACGTTTTATCACCACCGCCTGCTCTTCCCGTTCTTCGTCGAAGGCCGCCCCGTCTATCTTCAGGCGCGCACGACCGCCGGGGGCGTCGAGCCGCGCTGGCACAACCTTCGCGGCCCCGTCCCCGCGCTCTACAACTCCGACTCGCTCGCGCGGCTCGCCAGCGAGTCGGTCGTCTATCTCGTCGAAGGCTTCACAGACACCTTGACGCTCGTCGCGCACGGCTTCAACGCCGTCGGACTCGTCGGCGCGGGCGGGCTGAAAGAGGAATGGCTCGCGCCGCTCGCGCGCTTCCAAGTCGTCGCCGCGCTCGACCCCGACGCCGCGGGCCGCCGCGCCGCCTCGCGTTACCGCGAACTCTTCGCCTCGCGCGGCGCGCGCCTCGCGGTCGTTAATCTTCCGGCGGACGTTAACGACTTCTTCCGGCAGCGTCAGTCCGCCGCGCTCGAACTCGAACTGTTGACGGAAACGGCTTTGGAAATGGTGAGTGCGGAATGATGAATGCGGAATATGAAGCGCGTCGAGCTTTCGCTTTCAATTCATCATTCATCATTCCGCACTCATCATTTATAATCCTTCGCTTATGGCCGAAGAGACCACAGGCGCGAGCGCGCAGGCGGGGTTGAGCGTGGCGGAGAAGCTGCGGCTGCTTCTGGAGATCACGAGGAAGATCAGCCGCTCGCTCAACCTCGAAGAGGTTCTGGCGCAGGTGATGGACACGCTCGACTCGCTGCTGCCCTACGACGCCGCGGGCATCTACGTCATCCGCCGCGACCCGCACGTGAGCGAGGGCGGCACCTCTTCGCTCATCTTCCACGCCGAGGCCGTGCGCGGCTACGACATCGAGGAGTTGATGGAGCTGCGCCTCAAGCTCGGCGAAGGACTCATCGGCTGGGTCGCGCAGACGGGCGAGGCCGTCGTCGTACCCGAAGTCCGCAAAGACTCGCGCTACGTCAACGCGCGCCGGGCGACGCGCTCGGAGGTCGTCGCGCCGATCATCTCGAACGACGAAGTCATCGGAGTCTTCGACCTCGAATCCGACGAGAAAGACGCCTACACCGAGGACGACAAACAGGTCTTGATGCTTCTCGCTTCGCAGGTCGCCATCAGCGTCGAGAAGGCGATGCTGCATGAGCAGTTGGTCGAGAAGAAGCGCCTCGAAGCCCAGCTCGAAGTCGCGCGACAGGTGCAGTTGGCTCTTCTGCCGGAGCGCGACCCGGAAATCTCAGGGTTCGACATCTCGGCCTACAACTTCTCGACCGAAGAGGTTTCGGGCGACTACTACGACTTCGTCAAGCCCTACGAAGACCACCTCGGCCTCGTCATCGCCGACGTGTCGGGCAAGGGCGTGCCCGCGTCGCTCCTGATGTCGTTCCTGCGCGCTTCTCTGCGGGCGGCGATTCACATCGGCTACGCGCCGAACGTCGGGATGGCGAAGGTCAACTACCTCCTTTGGGAGTCAATCGAGCCGCACCAGTTCGTCACGGCCTTTTACGGGATGCTCGACGCGACGAACCGGACGCTCGCCTTCGTCAACGCCGGGCACAACCCGCCGCTCGTCCTCGACCCGGACGGCAGCACTCGCTTCATCGAGCGCGGCGGACTCCCGCTCGGACTCTTCAAAGACACGCGCTACTACGAATATTACCTGCCGATTGACGCGGGCCAAATTCTCGTCCTCTACACGGACGGCGCGACCGAGGCGACGAGTCCCGAAGGCGAGGAGTACGGTCGCGCGCGCCTCGTCGAGTCGGTGCGCGCCTGCCGCGACCGCCGCGCGCGCGACATGATTGACTACATCTACAACGACATCTTCGAGTGGTCGGGCGGGCGCGGCGCGACCGACGACGTGACGTTCGTCATTATTAAAGCACTCTGAAACGGCGGACAGATCAAGGGCATTGGATAAGATTAAAGCTCGACGAGCCGCCGAAGGCGGGGGAATGTAGCCCAGGGCTGCCGCCCTGGGATGACGTTAAATAAAAAACGTGGAAGCCCCGGAGGGGCGAAAGAAATTCAAGACCGATCATGTCTCGGAATTTCTTTCGCCCCTCCGGGGCTTCGATGATTTTTATAACCGCTTGTTCCCAGGGCGGCAGCCTTGGGCTACATTCCCCCGCCCCTGACGGGGCTTCGTGGCTTTCGCCCTTCGATTTTTATCCTCTTAATGGGTAGTTACGGACTCGTGCGCGTGGTCGCCGCCGGGCGCGAGCGGGGCGCGGTACCTGCCGTAGCGGAACTCCGCCTCCGCGTCGTCGAAGCTGTAAACGTCGAAGCCGTAGGCGTCGAAGTAGGCGACCAGGTCGTTCGACGTGCGCATGAAGATCATGGGCGTGTAGCCCGCGTCCGCGCGAATCTCCAGCAGGCGCTCGATGATCTCAAGTGGTGCGAAGACTCTCACCGGGTCTCGATACGTTGCCATCGCCTGCGCCTCCCTTCCGCGGCCCGCGGGGCTGAAAGCCTCTCCGTGCGTCGCCCCGCCTCCGCAGTCACTCTGATGTACGCCGAAGCCGCCACAGTTGTTTGCACTCCGGGTGTCATTTCAGTTACAACTATTAAAGAAGTCTTGCCGCACGGCACGACGCCGCGCGCAAGCACCCCGAAGGCTTCAAAGGGCCGGCACTCAGGCTCGAAAAACTCTTGCCAAGCCGCCCGCCCATCTGTCATCTTAGACGTGGGGAGTGTCCGAAAGGTTACACCGGCACTTCGGAAGTCTCAGAAGCCTCGCGCTCAGTCCCGCAATCTCACGACACGAAAATTTTTGGAGCGATTTAATGAGCACACCGCAAGCGCAAGCCTCTGCGCCGCCGCCCGCCGGCGTGCAGCCGCAGTTGAACTTCATCGGCGTCCTTCAGATGATGCTGGCCGTCTCGGACAAGGTGAGCGACCTCATCTTCTCGCCGGGGCGCGCGCCGCAGGTCGAGCTGATGGGCGAGCTTCAGCCCGTGCCCGTGCCGGGGCTTGAGAAGCTCCTGCCCGGACACACCGCCGCGCTCGCGAAGCTCATCATCGGCAACCACTCGAACGCGTATGAGAGCTTGGAGAAGACCGGCTCGGCTGACCTCTCGTTCAGCGCGCCGGGCTTCGCCCGCTTCCGCGTCAACATCTTCATGCAGCGCGGCACACACGCCATCGTTATGCGCGTCATCCCGCCGCGCCCGCCGCAGTGGAGCGACTACAACCTGCCCGTCGCCCTCAAGGAGATCGCCGAACTCAAGAACGGCGTCGTCCTCGTCACCGGCCCGACGGGTTCGGGCAAGTCAACGACGCTCGCCGCCGTCATCGACCTCATCAACGAGACGAAGGCCTACCACATCGTCACCATCGAAGACCCGATAGAATTTCTGCACACGCACAAGAGATCAACCATCCACCAGCGCGAGCTTCACTCCGACACGCCGAGCTTCTCGCTCGCCCTGCGCGCCGCACTCCGCCAAGCCCCGAAGGTCATCCTCGTCGGCGAGATGCGCGACCGCGAGACGATTGAAGTCGCGCTCGAAGCCGCCGAGACCGGCCACCTCGTGCTCTCGACGCTGCACACGATTGACGCCTCGAAGACCGTTGACCGCATCGTCGGCGTCTTCCCAAAGAACGAGGAGAAGGTGATTCGCACCCGCCTCGCGCAGACCTTCCGCTTCGTCGTCTCGCAGCGCCTTCTGCCGCGCGCCGACCGGCAGGGGCGCATCGCGGCGATTGAGATTCTGAAGTCAACGGCGCGCACGCGCGAGTACATGGAGAACGGCGACCGCGAGGGCAAGTCGCTCGTGGACGCGATGGAGCAGGGCGAACTCGACGGGATGCAGACGTTCGACGGCGTGCTGGAAAAACTGATCCGCAGCGGCGTCGTCAAGAAGGACGACGGTCTGGCCTACTCGACGAACCCCGGCAACCTCCAACTCCGGCTCAGCGACATGGGCGCGAGCGGGGCGCAGGCGATCCCGCAGCCGAACGGCAACAACAACGGCTCGATGCTCGACATGATCGAATAGCCCGCTCTTTCAAGCGCAGATTTTTTTCGCCCCGGCAGCGACCACGACGGAGGCGGCACGGTTCACGCGAGCCGTGCCGCCTCTTTTTGCGCCGATTTTTGCCGAAAAATCGGATGAGTAGCGTCGAAGAGTGTCGTCAACACACGCTGCTGGTAAACTGTGCCGAGTGGGGCGTGCAAGCAAAAGGGCGGCAACCATCGGGTCTGCGGGCGAGCATCAAACCTCCGTGGCTTTGTCGAGACAAGTGCGACGCTGGATCAAGGCGAGGGCGTTTTTCGCGTCCGTGCTGGCGCTGTCTTTGTCCTTAATTTTGAACGTGACCAGTGTGCGCGTCGCGGCTCGTCAGGCTGACGGCGACGCGAACGGCTTCGTCCAACTCGCGCTGCCCGCCTCCGGCGCGGTGCTGGTCGAGAACAGGCGCGGCGGCGTTCAGGTCGAAGTCTGGGGCGGAGATCAGGTCGCGCTCGCCGCGGTCGTGCGGAGTCCGTCGAAGGCCGCGCGGCAGAAACTTCCCGTCAACATCGAGCGCGGCGACGCGCTCTCGATCAAGGTCGAGCGCGCGTCGCTCGCGAATTCGCCGCGTGTTGATTTGAAGCTGCGTGTGCCTGCGTCCGCGCATCTGAAGGTTTACACCTCCGACGGCGAGCTTGAGGTGCGCGGCGTCCCGGCCTCGCTCGTCGCGCAGACGATCTCCGGCGACCTGCGCCTGGCGATTCCCGCGCAGGCGGACGCGAGCCTCACGGCGCAGTCGCTCAACGGCTCGGTCGCGCTCGGCGACGGAGTCGAAACGGGAGGCTCGCGCGCGCGCACGGTCAGCGGAAAATTTCAGGCGCGGCTCGGCGCGGGCAGCCGCAACGTCAACCTCTTTTCGGGCCGCGGTCACATCATCCTTTCGACGCTCGCGGGCGGTGATTCAGGTATCGAGTCTTCGAGCGCCGCCGCGCGCGGAGACTCGACCGGCGATGCTCGTGTATCTTCGGGGAGTGAAGTCTCGCAGCAGCGCGCGCAACAGCCGCGCGTGAGGGAGTCGCAGGCAGACGGCTCGTTCAAGCCGGTCGCGCCGAAGCCGCAGCCGACGGAGACGCCGCAGGAAGTTGACGAGGATGATGTCGTGCGCGTCGAGTCGGACCTCGTGACCATCAACGTCTCGGTCGTTGACCGCGCGAGCGGTCGGGGCTTGACGGGTTTGACGGCGGACGACTTCCGGCTCTACGAGGACAACGTCGAGCAGCACGTCGAGCACTTCGAGTCGGAGGAAGCGCCGTTCGACCTCCTCCTGTTGCTCGACCTCTCAGGCTCGACCGCACACGTGACCGACACGATACGCGCCGCCGCGCGCCGCTTCGTCGCCGCGACGCGAACCCAAGACCGCGTCGCGATCATCACCTTCGCGGGCGAGACTAACATCGTCTCGCCGCCGACGAGCGACCGCGCCGCGCTCGACAACGCGATTGACCGCATCGCGCCGCCGAAGGGCGACACGAAACTCTACGACTCGCTCAACTACGCCCTCGACTACATGAACCGCTCGGCAGACCCCGCGCGACGCCGCGCGATAATCCTGATGAGCGACGGGCTTGACTCGACGCTCCCGAACGTGACGGGCACCGGCTCGACCCTGCCCTTCGAGCAGGTGCGCGACCGCGTGCAGGAGTTCGACGGCGTCGTCTATTCGGTCTGGACGAGCACCGAGTACGAGGCGTTCAGCCCCGAAGACATCCAGCCCGAAACCTTCGACCTCGCGCACGACCGCCTCAAGGAGTTCGCGGACGCAGGCGGCGGTGTCTTCTACGAGGTCGAAAAGCTCGACGACCTCGCGGGCGCGTACGAGCGCGTCGTCGCCGACCTCGGAACCGTTTACAGCCTCTCCTACCGCCCGACGAACAAGCTCCGCGACGGCACCTGGCGCGCGATCCGAGTCCGCCTCCCGCGAATCTCCAACGCGGTCGCACGCGGCAGGCGCGGCTACTACGCGAAATGAGGGGAGGGTTTTGGGTGCTGGTTTGTTTTTCACCAGCGCCCAAAACCCAACACCCGCAGTTCAGTCTTTGAAGAGTTGTTCGGCGGAGATTTTGAGCGTGGGGAAGACGGCGGACTCGATCTGCTCGCCGCCGTTGAAGACGCGTCCGTCGTCGAAGCCTTCGCCCGTCTGCCGGCGAACCTCGACGGTCTGCGCCGTCTCGTCAACGAGCCAAAGTTCGCGCACGCCGAGCGCGCCGTAGGTGTCGGCCTTCGTGTTGCGGTCGTAGATGGCCGAGCCGGGCGAGATGACTTCGACCACGAGGTCTGCGGTCGTGCGGTGTTCCGGGTCGAGCCTCGCGGCGAGTTCGGCGGAGACGTAGAAGAGGTCGGGTTCGAGATACGTCCGCGCGCTCGTCCAGATGGCCGCGCGCGGGACGTAGAGCTTCCCGCGGTCGTTCGTCTCGGCGAGGTGCAGAGTCAGCAGACGGTTCAGGCGTGTGACAACGTCGTCGTGCGTGTATTCGGGAGGAGGGGACATATAAAGAACTCCGGCGATGAGTTCGAGCTTCGACCTGTCGGGCGGGTCGGGGAGCGCCCAGAACTCTTCGAGCGTGTAGGTCTTGACCAGCGGTGAAGTCTCAATCTTGGTGCTCATCGGAAACCTCTCGCCGAAAGTATATCATCGCGACGCCGCCCGGCCCGACGAATTTTCGTGAACGCGCGGCGATTATCCCGACACCACGGAATGACAGGATGCGTGTTAGTTTAAGCGGCAGCGGTTCGGGCCGCCCGCGCGTCTAAGACTTAATCATGCGAACAAGGGGGAGTCACCTTCTGATCTTTCTCGTGACGCTGGCGGTCGTGGCCGCGGGCGTCGCCGTGCTCGTCGCGAAGCGTTCGAGGTCGCGCAACTCCGCGCCCATGCTCGCCTCAGCCGAGCCGACGCCCTTCCGGCGGACGCTTCCGCCGCTGCCCGTCCGACCGCTCTCGCCGCGCCTGAAGGCTCTGCGCGAGCGCGCGATGGACGCGGCGTCGAAGACGCGCGGACTCGGCTGGGTGGGCGACGTGGGGATGACTGAGCTTTCCGGCTGGGAGTACGGCACGCGCACGAAGGAGATCGCCGAAGTGCTCGGCACGGACGACCTCAAGTCGCTCAGCCGGTTGGCGGTCGCGGGCGGGATGCTGCCCGAAGGCACCGACCTCGCCTCGCTCGCCGCGAGCTTCACTGCCGCGACCGCGGGCGCGACCTACTCGCCGCTCGACAAGCAGATCATCATCGTCTCCGACGACTCGAAGACGGGCACGTTTCACGACCTCGGACTTCTCACGCACGAGTACGTCCACGCGCTTCAGGATCAACACTTCGACCTGCTGAAGATGATGACCGCGCGCCCGTTCAGCTTCGACCGCGAGGAGGCGACCTTCGCGCTCGTCGAGGGCGACGCGATGAGCGTCGAGCGGCGCGTGGAGCAGGGCGACCCCTGGCAGAAGCGCACGCTCGACGACATCACGCGCGAAGAGGACGCGCGCTTCGCCCCGTACCGCAACGGCATCGGCTCACTCTTCCCGCCGCTACTCACAGAGACTTTCATCTTCCGCTACCGCGACGGCCTCCGCTTCGTCGAGGCGCTGCGGCGCGCGAAGCCCGCCGTGAGCGTTGACGACATCTTCCGGCGACCGCCGCAGTCGTCCGAGCAGGTTCTCCACCCGGAAAAATATCTGACGAACGAGTTGCCGCGCGACGTGGAGCTAAACGACGAGGGTTTCGCGGACGCGGGCTGGCGTCTGATGGCGACCACGCCGCTCGGCGAGGTCGGCGTGCGCGGGCTTTTGATGGCGGGCGTTCCGGTCGAGGACGCGAAGCGCGCCGCCGCCGGGTGGGGCGGCGACCGGACGTTCCTCTTCGAGCAGGACGGGCACGCGCCGCTCTTCGTCTGGCGTTCGGTCTGGGACACGACGCGCGACGCGCAGGAGTTCTTCGCCGCCTACAACACGCTCTTGCAGCAGCGCGCTTCGGGCGACGCGGTCGCGAAAGGTAACGACTCCGACCGCACCTGGCACGAGGGCGGTCTGCTCACGCGCGTGCACATCGAGGGCGACTCCGTGACAGTCGTCCGCGCGTCCGACATGGACGCGGAAGACGCGATGCGGCTCGCGCTCGGACGCTGAGAGCCGGACGGTTCCGGCACTCGCCTTGTCGCGGCGAGGCGACGTGACGAAACTTCGTTAATGAGCCGTCTCGTTCGTCACCTCGCGGAGCCTGAAAAAACATCTTGCCCCTTCCCGCACGCCGGAGTATGCTTCCGCACGAAAGCACTCTCCCGCAACGTCCCAAACTTCGCAAAGGATATGCCCACATGAAAAAGATTCTCGGACACACGTTGCGCGTTCTCATCGCCATGTCATTCGTCTCTGCCTGCGCCGCCGCACAAACTCAGAACAGCCGCGACGCGCGCCTGATCTCGGCCCGCGCGGGCGGCGTCAACTTCGTCGAGGGCGAAGTGAGCGTCCGGCTCGCGGGCCAGAGGGACTGGCAGCGGCTCTCAGCCAAAGACGATTTGAGGAGCGGCGACACGGTTCGCACAGGCCCGGACGGGCGCGTCGAAGTCCTGCTCAACCCCGGCTCGTATTTCCGCGCGGGCGAGGGGACTGAGTTCACTGTTACGGACGACTCGCTCGACAAACTGCAACTCGACATCGTGCGCGGAAGCGCCGTCGTTGAGGCCGTCGGCTACAACGACCTCAACCTTTCGATCAACATCAACACGCCGAAGGGCGGCGTCCGACTCGTCCGCACCGGCGTCTATCGCTTCAACGTGCAGCCTTCGGGCGAGACCGAGGTCGCGGTCTTCAAAGGCCGCGCGCTCGTCGGCGAAGGCGACCCCGCGCTGGTCGTGAAGGCCGGCAACGTAGTTCACCTCGGCGCGGGCGGCACGCTGATCGCGAAGCTCGACAAGAACGACCGCGACGCGCTCGACAACTGGAGCCGTGACCGGGGCAAGGAGTTGGCGAAGTTGAATAACGGCCTCGCCGGCAAGCAGACGAACACGGTCTTCAGCCAGACGAGCTTCAACAACCTCTTCGCGTCGAATTACGGGTACGGCGGCGTCTGGGCCTGGAGCTACGGCCTCGACTGCTTCACGTTCCTGCCCTTCGGGTTCGGCTGGGCGTCGCCCTACGGCTACGGCTACAACAGCTTCTGGCCGGGCGGCTACGGCGCGTGCGGCTGCGGTTGGCCTTACGCACGTGACCGTTACGACGGGCCGCGGCCCTACTACCCGCGACCCCACGGGGGAAACAACCCGCCGCACACAGGCGGCACGTCGGCAGGCAATAACGGAAGCGTCGCGACGAGCGGAAGCAGAAGCAACGGAACTTCGCCGCCCGTCAACGCTCCGTCCTCTCCTTCCGCCGCACCGTCGTTCCCTTCGTATTCGCAACCCGTCCGCGACGTGCCGAGCCGCGGCGACGTTGACCGCCCGATGCCTGAGCGGACGAGAGAGCCGGGGACGCGTCCATGAAGTTTTACCAACGTCCCTGACGTTTTAGAGTCCGACTTTCGAGTCCACTCGGAGACATCGGAAACACATCGCCCCGTCAGAGCCTGCGGCTCGGCGGGGCGATCTCGTCGGCGACGACGAGCGCCGAATGCGTGACCGCGGCGACGCCGCCGCCGGGGAAGACCGTGTCGCCGACCATGAAGAGGTTCCGTGTCGAAGTCCTGTGCGTGTTGGCGCGTGGGCCGAAGGCTTCGGGAGTCTGCCACGCGCCGCCGACCATGCCGAGCCTGCGCCGCGTCCTCTCGTAAAAGGTGCGCGGCGTCGCAGTCTCTATCACCTCCGCGCCCGCGCCCAGCTCCGGCAGCGCCGCGTGCAGCCTCGTCCACAAATCTTTCAACGCGCGCGCGTCCTGCTCCTCGTGCTCCGACTCGTCGGAGTGAAACATGAACCAGCTTTCGGCGTCGGTGAAGGTCGAGACGGTCGCGGCGCGTTTGCCCGCGGGCGCGCGCGCGTCCCAGGCGGGCGCGGCGCTGAACATGAAGAGCGAGCGTTCGGGGTCGAAGCTCTCGCCGTGCCGCCACTCGCCGAGCGAGAGAATCCGCTCCGAAGGAAGCCTGCGCGCGGCCTCTTCGTCGAGGCTCACGAAAATCTGGTACGCGCCCCAGCCGCGCAAATTTTTAAGTCGCGTGCGAACTTCGGCGGGCGTGCGCTCCGCGCCGACGAGCTTGCCGTAGGTGTCCCAGACCGTGAGGTTGCTGACGACGGCGCGGCTGGCCTCGACGGTCTCGCCGCTCAGGAGCGTGACGCCCGCGGCGCATCCGTTCGGACGGTAAGCGAGCCGGAGCGCGGTCGAGTCGAAGCGAACTTCGCCGCCGCTCCGGCGGATTGACTCGACGAGTTTGTCCGCGAGCGCCTGCGCGCCGCCCTCGATTGCGAACATCCCGTGAAGCGGCTGCGCGAGCGCGACCGCGGCGTAAGGGTACGCGCACTCGTCCGAAGGAACCTGCGCGAAGATTTGTAGCTGCGCGTCAACGAAGCGCCGGAAGCGGGCGGACGTGCTCGCGAGATGTTGCGCCGCCGTGTCGTGCCGCGCCGCGAGAACGCGCGCGGCCATGCGAGGCTCGGACGCGATGAGCTTCATCCTTTGGAGCTTCGGCGCGGTCAGGAGCGCGGGCGTTCGCCGCGCCGCGCGCTGAATGGCCGCGGCGACCTCCGTCGCTTCGCGGTAGAACGCGACTGCCGCGCTGGCGCATTCCGGGAAAGCCGCGCGCAGAGTCTCGCCGAACTCTTCGACGCTGCCGCCGACGGGAACGTCGAGTCCTTCGGAGAGTCGAACGTTGTACGCGGGCGAAACTTCTCGAACGCGCGGCGGCTCGGCGGGCAGCTCCGCGAAGACGCGCTCGTGAATCTCGCCCGGCTGCCACGAGGCGTAAAGCCCCGCGCACGTCTCGAAGCGGTGGCCGAGATGCTCGAACGCCGAGGCGCAGCCGCCCGCGCGCGACTCGCGCTCGACGAGACAGACGCCGACGCCGCGCGCCGCGAGCAGCGCGGCGACGGTCAGGCCGCCGATGCCTCCGCCGACGACTACGACATCGCGCGCCATGTCACAGCGCGGAGTGCAGAAGGCTCAGGAGCGCGTGGACGATTGCGCCGGGCGCGGGAGACTTTTCGGGCGCGAGCCGCTCGAAGTAGGGGTTGAGGACGATGAAGAAGGATTGAATCGCGTTGAAGACGAGGTGGACGAAGAAGCACGGGAGCAGCTTGCCCGTTCGCGCGCGTATCGTCGTGAGCGTGAAGCTGAGAACGAGTATGCTCGTGATGACGCCGTAGTTGCCCCAGTATTGGAAGACGTGAATCCCCGCGAACAGGAGCGCGACGACGATCACAGCCGTGACCGCGCCCGTCAGCCTTTGCAGCGCGGAGTAGAGAAGCCCGCGGAAGACGATCTCCTCGACGAGCGGCGCGGTGAAGGTCGCGGCGAAGGCGGTCGCGAGTGCGGTGGCGCGCGAGCTTTCGATGAGCTTGTCGAGGGCGGTTTCGGGATTGCCGGTGATCTTGACGACCGCCAGCGAGAGGAGCAGGAGAAGGACGGCGAGGCCCGCACACTTCCAGAAGGTGAGGGTCGCGTCTGGCTTCCAACCTAGCGACTCGAAGAAGGGGTACTTGCCGGCCCGCGTCACGACGAGCCACGCGAGTCCGAGCGTGAGCAGGTGCGCCGGGATGATCGAGACCACCTGCACGAAGATGGCCGAGATGTCTTTCGTCGCGAACTCGGCGAGCGCGTCGGGCGCGAGGGGGACGCCGCGCTTGAAGATGTAGAGGCCGAGGAAGACCAACTGCACGACGAACATCAGCACGAAGGTCATGAAAAAGACGCCGACCGCGCCCGCGATTCCCCAAGGCGGGTCGTCGGGGTCAACGGGCAGCGGCGCGGGCAGAGCGCCTGTGTTCATGCTTCCGGGGAATGTTGCTTGCGGTGTTTGCGGCGTGTCCACGAAGGCGAGTGTAAGAGACTCAGGCGGAGAAATCAAAAACGTTCCGGCGCGGCGGTCGGGAATTGCACGCGTGTCGTCTCGCCGCGACTTCGGCCCTCGTCCGAAATGCTCGCCCCGTCATGGCTCGCGTATGCCGAGCCGCCTGGCCGCGAGCAGGAGTCCGACGATGGTCTTCGCGTCTTCGATCTCGTGCGACGCGACCATCTCAAGCGCCCGCGCGAAGGGGACGCGGACGATCTCGATGATCTCGTCCTCTTCGCAGCGGCGCTCCGTCTCGCGCAGGTTCGTGGCGAGGAAGACCCAGAGCTTTTCGTCGCAGAAGCCGGGCGTCGAGTAGAACTCGGAGAGGAGTTCCAGCCGCCCGGCGGCGAAGCCGAGTTCTTCTTCGAGTTCGCGCGCCGCCGTCTGCTCTGGCCGCTCGCCCGCGTCGAGCTTGCCCGCGGGGAGTTCGAGCGTGAAGCGCGCGGGCGGGTGCCGGTACTGCCTGACGAGCGCGACCGTGCCGTCGTCGAAGCACGCGACCGCCGCCGCGCCGCCGGGATGACGCACGACCTCGCGCAGATAAGTCTTGTCGCCCTCGCGCACGGTGTCGCGGACGACGTTGATGAGCTTGCCGCTGAAGACCTCTTCGCTCGAAAGAAGCTCCGGCTGCTGTTTGTCTGAAGTGTCCATGAGAAGAAGCTGAGAAGAAGTGATGAATGCGGAACGATGAATGATGAATTGAAAGAGGCAAGCGACTCCTCGTTCATCACCCATCATTCAGCATTCATCAATTTAATACTCCTGCGCCGTCTGTCGCGGCTTGTCGTTCGCGGTCGCGGGCCTGTCCTCGTTGACGCGGGTGCCCGTGACTTCGGAGCTGATGAAGAAGTGTCGTCGCCCGGTCGCGTCGCGCCCGCCCGCGCGTTCGGGGTCGGCGTTGACCGCGTAGGTCGGCGCTTGCGCGTCGGTCTTCGGCGTGACCTTGAGCGTGAACTTGTAGCCGTCGGAGACGAGCGTGTCGCCGTCCGGTGGCGTCTGGATTATCCCGGCGTCGGCGAGTTGCCGGAAGGTCGCGTACTGTCCGCTGGTCTCTCGGAACGACTGCTCCTGCGCCTGTATGTTCTGGAGCGTCGCGAGCGCCGCGGACTCGTTCGCGTTTATGATCCTCTGCTGAACGTAATCGTCCCGCACCCTGAAGAACACGAACACGAGCAGCCCGACGACGACGACGCCGACCGCCGCGA
>DASRCS010000258.1:0-5517 GCA_035652995.1 Pyrinomonadaceae bacterium | reverse complement strand
GCTCTCCGGCCCTTCCTATGAGACGCCCGCCGAGATTCGCATGCTCCGCCTGCTCGGCGCGGACGCCGTCGGCATGAGCACCGTGCCCGAAGCCATCGTCGCGCGCCACATGGGCCTGCGCGTCCTCGGCCTCTCCTGCATCACCAACATGGCCGCGGGCGTCCTCGACAAGCCCATCAACCATGAAGACGTGATCGAGACCGGCGCGCGCGTCCGCGAGACTTTCGCGGAGTTGTTGCGCCGCGTCATACCGAAACTACAGTGAGCGGTGAGCGGTAAGCAGTAAGCAGTAAAGACCGTATGGCTGCTCACTGTTTACCGCTCACCGCTCACTTCGGAGCGAAGCGACGAATGATCATCGGCATCTGCGGCGGCACAGGCTCTGGCAAGACGACGGTCGCGAACCGGATACTCGAATCGGTGAGCAAGGACGAGGTCATCTTCCTTCAGCAGGACTCTTACTACCGCAACCTCGACGAGATGCCGCTCGACTACCGCAACCAGAGAAACTTCGACCACCCGGACGCGATAGACAACGACCTTCTCGTCGAGCACATCCGCGCGCTGAAAGCAGGCGAGGCGGTCGAGCTTCCGCTCTACGACTTCAAGACCCACACGCGGAAGTCGGAGACGCTCCACATGGAGCCGCGGCCCATCATCATCATCGAGGGCATACTCATCTTCGCCGAGAAGCGCCTGCTCGACGAGATGGACATCAAAGTCTATGTTGACACGCCCGACGACATCCGCTTCATCCGCCGCCTCCGCCGCGACGTGGCCGAGCGCGGGCGCACGGTCGAGTCGGTCATCGAGCAGTACGTTGCCACGGTGCGCCCGATGCACATGCAATTCGTCGAGCCGTCGAAGCGCTGCGCCGACGTGATCATCCCCGAAGGCGGCCACAACCTCGTGAGCATCGGCCTCATCTCAGGCCGCATCCGCGAGCGCTTGGAATCGGCGCGACGCAAGAAGGCCGAGGCCGCGGCGGTGGGTTTGAGTTTAGGAGTCGAGCAGGGAGGGTTGAGTTGAGCGAGAACGATTTGGACAAGTTGATCGAACGGGCCGCGGACGCGCGCAACTGCGCTCTGGCGCGCTACTCTAATTTTTGCGTCGGTGCGGCGCTCGAAGCCGAGGGCGGCGAAGTCTATACGGGCTGCAACGTCGAGAGCGCTGCCTACGAGCAGACCATCTGCGCCGAGCGCGTCGCCATCTGGAAGGCTCTTTCGGAGGGCGAGCGCAAGTTCAAGCGGCTCGCCGTCGTCGTTGACACCGAGCGCCTGACGCCGCCGTGTGGCGCGTGCCGACAGGTCATCTGGGAGTTCTGCGGCGACATCCCCGTCATCCTCGCCAATACCCGCGGCGCGACCGAGGCCCTCCAGATGCGCGACCTCCTGCCGCGCCCCTTCGACTCGAACTTTCTCGAAGAGGCCGAGGCGGAGAAGAAGTGACGCCCCACTGAATTGATAAATTGCCACCGGCTTTAGCGAGCTAAAGCCGGTGGCAATTTATCCGAGCTGCAACGCAACAGCTTCAACAGAACCCAGCTTACCCTAAATATGAAACAACATCTCAGCCGCTTTTTATTTGCCCTCGTTCTACTCTCGCAAACGATTCTTTCAAGCCCCTCCGTCTCACTTGCCAAAGGTCAAAGGTCGAAGCGCGTTGATCTCATCGTCAGCGGCGGGACGGTTGTGACGATGGACAAAGACCGCCGGGTGATCGAGGACGGCGCGGTCGCGGTCGCGGGCGGGCGCATCGTCGCGGTCGGGAAGAGAAGTGAGATTGAAAGTCAGTACGCGGCGCGCGACGTTGTTGACGCGCGCGGGCGGGCGGTCATCCCCGGACTCGTCAACGGGCACACGCACGTCCCGATGACTCTGTTCCGCGGCATCGCCGACGACCTCGATTTGAACGAGTGGCTGACGAAGTACATCTTCCCGGCGGAGGCCAAGAACGTCACCGAAGACTTCGTGCGCGTCGGCACGCAGCTCGGACTCGCCGAGATGATCCGCGGCGGGACGACGACCTACTGCGACATGTACTACTTCGAGGACGCCGTCGCCGACGAGACCGAGCGCGCCGGAGTGCGCGGGCTGCTCGGCGAGACCGTCATTGACTTCCCCGTGCCCGATAACAAGACCTGGGCCGACGCGATGCGCTACACCGACAGCTTCGTCCGCAAGTGGAAGGGTAACGCGCTCGTCACGCCCGCAATCGCGCCGCACGCGCCGTACACCGTTAACGAACAGCACCTGCGCGAAGTCAAAGCCTTCTCCGACCGCACGCAAGCGCCAATCGTCACGCACGTCTCGGAGACGCGCAAGGAGGTCGAAGACATCACGCGCGACCACGGCGCGCGGCCCGTCGAGTATCTCGCGCGCATCGGCTTCCTCGGCCCGCGCGACGTGTTCGCGCACACGGTTCAGATCAACGACGCCGAAATCGCGCTGCTCAAGCAGAACGGCGTCGGCGCGGTTCACAACCCGCAGTCGAACATGAAGCTCGCTTCGGGCGTCGCGCCCGTGCCGGCGATGCTTCGGGCGGGCGTCGCGGTCGGACTCGGCACGGACGGCGCGGCGTCGAACAACGACCTCGACATGTGGGAGGAGATGGACACCGCCGCGAAGCTCGCGAAGGTCGCGACGTTCGACCCGAAGGTCATTCCGGCTGAAGAGGCTTTCGCGATGGCGACCATCACGGGAGCGCGGGCGCTTCACATGGATGCGGACATCGGTTCGCTCGAAGCTGGCAAGCGCGCCGACATCGTCATAGTTGACCTCGACTCGCTGCACCAGACGCCGCGCTACAACATCTACTCGCACCTCGTCTATGCGACGAAGGCCGCGGACGTTCGCACGGTCGTCATCGAAGGCCGCGTCGTCATGCGCGACCGACGGCTGCTCACGCTCGACGAAGAACAGATCAAGCAGAAGGCGCGCGCCTACCGCGAGCGCGTCTCGCGCAGCCTCTCGGCCTTGAGGCCGATTTCGGACTCTTCGATTGCGGAATGCGGATTTCGGATTGCGGATTGAACTTCATGGTCTTCGCGCCTTTATGAGAAACAGTCTCACGCAAACGCCCGAAGAGCGAAAAGTTAATGCGCGTTTCTCGTGTTTCTTCCAATCCGCAATCCGAAATCCGCATTCCGCAATGAAAAGGTCTCCTGCGGGGTTGAATCGAAGGGCGTAAATGGCGATAATAGGTTCGTCAATTATCTGTGAGGCGTTAGGCGAGCGTTGTTGCTCGCTTTTCAGTTTGCGGAGTAATACCTAGTGAAGTTGAAATCCCAGCACAATCCCCCGCGTTTTCATGTCAAGATTTTAATCCTTCTCTCGCTGGCACTTGCCGGGCCGCTCTGCGTGCGCGCGCAGACGCCCGCGCCGACTCAGACCCCGACGCCGCCCGCCACCGAGCAGGTCACGTCCGAGGCACAGGATCAGCCGCAGCCCGCGGCGACGCCCGCCGTGAGTGCCTCCGCCGCGGAGAGCGAGGCCGAGCAGAAGCGTTTGGAGCGCGCCCGCTCGCTCGCGGCAATCGGGAGGCTCGCGGCTGCGGCGAGTGAACTCGACTCCCTGCGCTCGACGACGAAGGACGACTCGGTGCGCGAGGTCTCGCGCATCATGCTGATGGCGATCTACGTCGAGATGCCGGACTACGCGCACGCCGTCTCTCTTCTCGAAGAGGCTTACAGGGCGCACAGGCCGGGGCGGTCGGACGACGAGGCGACGCACTCCTACTTCGCGCTCGCCGGGCAGACCGTCAACTCGGTGCGAACGCACCTCGAGCGCTACCGCTCCTACGGCGTCAACATCACGGATGCGTCGGCGCTCCCGCCCGAAGCGAACGGCGACATAGAGCAGTTGCGCGGGCTGTTAGAAAAAGTCGTCGAGCAGGCGAAGTCGCTGCACGAGGAGCAGGAGAAGGGCGGCGAGAGCACGAAGGGGATGGATGCGGCGGCGCTGCTCGAAGACGCGGCGACCGTCCGCATGAGGATCGCGCGCGCCGACGGCGACCGCGCCCACTGGCAGTCGGAAGTCTCCGACGCGCGCCAGCACCTCTTCTCGTCCGAGATGCGTATCGCGAGCATCAGCGACGTGCCGTCCGCGCGCTCGGCGGCGAAGCAGCCCGCGACGAACAACGCCGCGCCTCCCACGACAGCCGCGTCGCAGCCAAAGCCTGAGCCGAAAGCCTCGAACTCCGAACAGCGACCGACCGTCGCGGAGCAGAAGCCGGATAAGAAGTCTCGACAGAAGGCCAGCGACCAGAAGGCAAGCGCGGCTTCGTTGCCCGCGAACGCGCAGCCGCCCGCGCAGCAAACGGTCACTTCGACGGCGGCGGACGCGTCCCCCGCTCCGGCGAAGAACGGCGGCGTCCCCGTCTCAATCGGCTCGCTCGCGGGCAAGGCCAAGCAGCGGGTCGCGCCGAGTTACCCGACCATCGCGCGCTCGGCACGCATCAGCGGCATCGTCACCGTCTATCTCGTCGTCAACGAGAAGGGCGAGGTCGAGTCGGTCGAACGCGCGACCGGGCCGATGCAGTTGCAGCAGGCCGCGACCGACGCCGCGCGCCGCTGGAAGTTCACGCCGACAGTCGTTGACGGCCAGCCCGTCCGCGTCGCGGGCTTCCTCAGTTTCAATTTCACGCTCTAAACGAAGAAGCGTCGTCGCGCTCTGCGCGGGCGTGACGAAGTCCAACTTAAAAATAAAAGAGGCGCGGGACGTTTAAGCCCGCGCCTCTTTTTCCGTCAACGGAAATACTCAGGCCGTCTTGCTTCGTCCCCCGTTCCTCGACGCGCTGATTTGAATCAGCGCGTTCGCGGGTTTTGAAGCGACAGGCTCGTCGCCGCACTTGCCGCAGCCGGTCGCGCACGACGCCCCGGCCTTCGCGCCCGCGCGGAACGAACGCAGGCGCGCGAGTCCGCGCCGCGCGACGTAAACAAAAGCGCATGCGACGATGAGTGCGACCGCGATTGTCTGCCAGTCGAATGCCATCACGCTAACCCAAACCCAGAAGCCGCCCGCCCTGATACGTGATGAACGAGCCGACGTAGGCCAGCACGAACATGTAGCAGAGCATGAAGAGCGGCCAGCGCCAAGAGTTCGTCTCGCGCCGCACGACCGCGAGCGTTGACATGCATTGGAGCGCGAGCACGAAGAAGACCATCATCGAGACGGCGACGAGCGGCGTCCATGCTGGAGCGCCGTCGGGCCGCTTCGCGTTGCGCACGGCCTCGATGAGCGAAGGCGACTCGGCGTCGCCGCCCTTGCCCGACGATTCGCCGCCTCCGACGTTGTAGATGATGCTCAAGGTCGAGACTATCGTCTCGCGCGCGGCGAAGGCCGAGATGAGTCCGATGCCCATCTTCCAGTCGAAGCCGAGTGGCGCGATGACCGGCTCGATGACGTGCCCGATGCGTCCGGCGAAGCTCTGCTGCAACTGCTCGCTCGCCTCGGTCGTCTGCCCACTCCCCGCAGTCGCGGCGTTGTGCGACGCGCGCGGGAAGGTCATCAGCGCCCA
>DASRCS010000257.1:0-5139 GCA_035652995.1 Pyrinomonadaceae bacterium | reverse complement strand
CGGCGGACGGCGACGCACTGCGCGTCGCCCGCGCCGCAACTGTTGATCTGATCCTGCCAGAAGGCGAAGCCCGACTGGTCGGGGAAGCGCGAGAGGAAGTCAACGTACTGCTGCTGGACGAAGAAGTCGGAGTCGTCAATCGTGATCGGCACGTTCGTGCCCGGCCTGAGCCGCAGCGGCTTGACCTTCGTGTTGCCGTAGAGCAAATCCGAGGGGAGCTTGTTGCCGTCCTCCGAGACGATGTGCAGCGTCGGCGCCTGCTGGCTCTGCGCCAGGGCGACGGACGAGAGGACGAAGAGGGCGAACACGACGGCTGAAATCTTACGCATCTTCTTGCTCCAAAACTTTCGGAAAGTTGCGGTGAGTTCCTGACACTGGCCTTCGACGGAAGGCGCGAGCGTCGCTTACTCCTGTCGGGAGCGGGGCTGCTCTCGTCACGATCAAAAAGGAGTTTAGACACCGCCCCGGACGTTTGTCAACTTAAACACTTGCGAAGGTTTACGCCGGAACGGTCGGCGCTTCGGGCGTTTGCGTCACGGTGCTTTTGACGCCGAGAAAGTCCGAAAAGTTGACAACCCTCGCGCCGCCGGACGTAAAAAACTTCCGACTCGACCTCGGCCTCATTCGACGACCAGAGCGCGCCGCAGGACTTTCGAGCCGAGGTCTTCAAACCACGCGAGGTGTTCCGAGACCATGTCGAACTCAAGCAGATTTTCGCCCGCCTCGTCCGGCGCGCGCAAAGCGATCTCGACCGTGACCGACTCGCCCGGCGCGACATCAGCGGGCAGGTACGCGCCCGCGTGATACCACGACACAGGCTCTTCGTCCGCGCCGAGCAGGTGCGCGACCAGATGCACGGCCCCCCTGTCCGTCCCCGCGTCGCCCTCGCGCAGCCAGCGTGCTTGTCCCGTGTTCTCGGCGCGGACGCGGAAGCGCAGAACCTCTCCGGCGCGGCAGCGCGCGGGGCCGTCTTCGAGCGCGAGCGAGGCCGCGAGGTACGCGACCGAGCGGCTGTCCGGGTAAGGCTCGCTCTTGCGGCAGGCGAGTATCGCGCGGTCGCGCGTGGCGGCGGGGAAGACCTCGGTCTCGTCGAAGCCGACGTTTCGGAGCAGCGCGCGCAGCGACTCGACGCTCGGAAGGAACCAGTTGTAAACGGCCTCCTTCGCGTCCGGCGGGTTCTCGACGTAGGCGAGCGGGTGCAGCGTCGGCCTCAAGCCCCCGACCTCGTACTCGAACGAGCCGGGCGACTTCTTCGGCGGGTAGATGGCCGTCTCAAGAATCAGAAGCTCGCGCGTCACCGCGAAGAGTCGTTCGAGCGCGAGCACGAGGTGCTTGCAGTGGTAGATGAGGCCGAGCGCGAGCACGATGTCGAACTGCCCCGTGGCGCGCGGGTCGAGGTCGTAAACGGATAGCCTCCGGTATTCGATGTCGAGTCCGAGTGCGTCGCGGACGAACGCGGCCTGTCGTATGAGGTTGCGCTGCGAGTCAACGCCGACGACGCGACGCGCGCCGCGCCGTTTCAACTCGACCGAGTAGAAGCCCGCGTTGCAGCCAACGTCGAGCACGTCCTTGCCCGAAACGTCTTCGGGCAGGCACGCCCTGACCTTCTCCCAGGTCGGGCGCGGGTGCTCGACCGGCTCGCCCACGGCGCTCTCGGTCTTCGTCACGACACCGCCGCCCAGCTCGATGCGGTGAAACCAAGGGCCGAGCTTGTCAATGCGTGAAAGGATTTCCTCTCGTGTCATCTTTTTCGTCGGCGTCTCAGAGGACGCGGAAGCGAACCGTGAGCGGCGTCGAGCCGCGCTCCTCGAACCAGCAGACGTGCTGCGCGACCACGTCGAGCTTGAGCGTGTAGAGGCCGGGGGCGCGCGGCGCGCGAAGCTCGAAGCGCAGCCGGACGGACTCGCCCGGCGCGACGGCGCGCGGCAGCGGCGGCGTGCCGTGCCGCTCGCGGGCGAGCGCGCCCGACTCGTCGAAGAGTCGAACTCCGATCATGCACGAGCCGGCTCGCTCCGCCGGGCCGACGAGCCAGAGCGTGTCGCCCACGTTCTCGACCACGAGCGTCGCCTTCAGCAGCGCACCCGGCGCGACCTCTTCGGGCCACGCTTCGGCGAAACTCATGCGCGCGGCGGGCGACACGGGGCGGCGGCTGTCGGGGACGGACGAGGCGCGTTGGCCCGGCGCGGCGACGACCTTCTTGCAGAGCAGGTAGTTGACTTCGGGCGGTTCGACGCGCAGCCGCCCGCCTTCGAGCGCGTCGCGCTCGAAGAGTCCGTTGACGCTCACGAAGTCGCCGACGACGGCGAACCCGTTCTCGTCGAGGAGCGCGCGCAGGTACTCGCGGCTGAACGGCGACTCAAGTGTCTCGAAGCGCCGCATCACTTCGATCAACTCGTCCTCCGTCGCCGAGCCTTCGGGCGGGCGGTCGCCTTCGAGGATGAAGAGCGCGCCCCCGTAGCGGGTCATCGCCGCGAGGTTGCGGGCGACGGCCCGCTCGTCCTCGAAGTGGTGGAGCGAGTCGTAGCAGACGACGGCGTCGAACTGCTCGGCGAGCGGCGAGGCTTCGGCGTCGTGGACGAGGAAGCGGCAGCGGAGCGGCGTCTCGTGGTCGGCGGCGTAGGGGACGCGCGCGGCGCGCTCGGTCGCCATCTCGACGAGTTCGGGGCTGATGTCTATGCCCGTCACGTCGTAGCCGAGACGGGCGAAGTATTCGCTGAGCCAGCCGGAGCCGCAGCCCACGTCGAGTATGCGCGCGCCCGCGGGGAGCGCGAGCGCGACCGCCGCGTTGGCGAAGTCGCAGAAGTGGCGGAACGTCTCGGCGTCCATGCCGTCGCCCGCGTGCTTGGGCGGCTTGTTGGCGAGGTTGTAGAAGGGCTTTGTGTAGAGGTAATGGCGGCGCTCGGCGTCGAGCTTGCGCGGGTACTCGACCGCCGCGCTCTTGTAGTCAACGCCCTCGATCTTCCGCAGGCGACCGTTCCCGTTCGACCGGCGCGCGTCGTCGTTCGACGCGAGAAGTGCGTCGCCGTTCGCGCCGGCGTGCGGAGTGGCCGGCACGCGCCGCAGGGCGGGAGGCTCGGCGTGCGACCCGGCGAATAAACTTTCGGGCGCGAGCGCTGAGACTTCGGCGGCGACGGCGCGCAGGAACTCGTCGTCGCGCGCCGCGTCGAGGCCGAGCAGCGAGAGTTCTTCCGCGACGCCGCCGACGAGTTTGCGGCGCGGGCGGCGGGCGACGACTTCGCGGATGAACGAGAGATAGCCTTCGGCGCTCCGCCGGATGTCGTGCTCGGCGAGGACGTGGCGGCGCGCGTTCGCGCCGATGCGCTCTCGAAGCCCGGCGTCAACGATGAGCCTTTCGAGGTAGGCGCGCAGAAGCTCGTCGCCGTGCGCGCCCGCGTCAATCTTGACGACCGAGTCCGCGGGCAGCTCGCCGAACCAGCCCACGTCGGAGACGACGGCGCAGACGCCCGCGGCCATGATGCGGCAGAGGCTCCCCGAAGTTTCGCCGACCGTGCGCTCGCGCAGGTTGAGCGCGATGTCCGTCTCGCCCATGCGCCGCTCGAACTCTTCGAGCGCGACGTGGCCGGTGATCTCGACGCGGTCTTCGAGGCCGTGCTCGCGGATGAGCGAGCGCACGTCGAAGTAGCTGTTCGTCTGCCCGACGAGCGTGTAGTGGAAGTCGTGCGCGTCGCGCAAACTTGCCAGCACGCGCAGCGCGCGCTCGACGCCCTTGTCCGGGTTGATGAGGCCGAAGGAGGCGATGCGAACCGGGCCGCCTGCATCGCGCGGCGGACGCGGAGAGTTCGCGGCGCGCTCGGTGATGTGGTGCGCGACGCGGCGGACGGGGACGCCGGGCGCGATCTTCTCGAAGCGCTCGCGGCTCCAGTCCGAGTGGACGACGATGGCCTCGGACTCGCGCGCGAGCCGGCAGTTGAGCGGGAACTCCAGCGGGCGCGCGAGCAGAGACGGCGTGCCGCCGCGCGCGAGCGACTCCTCGGCCTCGCGCCGGGCCGCCGCGCCGTGGCAAGCCTCGACCTCGTCGAGATAAACGCGCGCGTCGCCGCCCGCGCGCGCGAGTCCGATGAAGAAGTCCTGAAGGGCGAAGTCGTGGAAGACGGTGACGCCGGCCCGTCGCCGCATCGCGCGGAGGATGCCGGCGTGGTAGCGGTGGTCGTTACCCAAGTGGAAGAGGGCGGCGTCGAACTCGCCGAGCGTGTCGAGGGCGGAAGGGTCGCGCGCGTAGTCGCGCACCTCGAAGCGCGCGAGCAGTTCCTCGTTCGACGGGCGGAAGCCCTCGACGAAGAGCGTGATCTCCGCGCCGCGCGCGAGGTGCGGCAGAAGCTCCTCGCTGTAATCGGAGATGCCCGAACGCAGCGGGTTGAGCGGACTGAAGTATGCGAGTCTCAAAGGCGTTTACCGAAAGACGGCTGCTCAGCCGCGCGCTCACTCGACGCGCACGTTGACGCGCGCCGGGGTGGAACCTTTCTCGCGGAAGAAGCTGACCTGCTCCTGCACCATGTCGAATTCGAGCACGTAGTCGCCCTTCTGCTTCGGCGCGGTGACGCGCAGTTGCATGTCAACCTCGCCTCCGGGCGCGACATCGTGCGGCAGGCTCGCGCCGCCGTCGAGGTCGTTGACGACCTTGCCGCCGTCGGCGCTCAGCCAGCGGTCGCGCAGCGTGACGGCGAACTTGCCGTCCGGCGCGCCGTCCGCGGGCCACGCGACCTGGCTCGCGTTCCTGACGTGAACCGCGACGACCTGTTTCTCTCCGGCGCGCATCTGCGCGGGCGGGTCGGAGGGCGTCAGCGCGGCCCTGAAGGCGCCGTCCGGGAGCGGCGAAGTTATCCGCGTGCTCTGCGGCTGGGTCTGCGCCGCGTTCGGCGTCGGCGTCGGCTGAGTCGCGCCGGCTGAGTTCCGCGGTTGTTCCGTCCCGCAGCCGACCGCCGCGAGCGCGCACGCGAGGGCCGACGTGTAAGTCAGTTTTTTGAGCTTCGTCATCGAGTGAGTCTCTCCCAAGTGTGTCCGCGCGTCGGGGCACGTCCAACCACATCAGCCCGGCACGCGGAGCGTCAGCAAATACATCTTCAGATAAGTCCGGTGCGAATAGACTAACATGTTTACCGGGGTTATTTCGACAACCTC
>DASRCS010000256.1:0-2786 GCA_035652995.1 Pyrinomonadaceae bacterium | reverse complement strand
CGCGCGTCGCCCCACACGCTCCAGAAGTGGCTCGTCCAGGGGATGCCGCGCGGATGCAGAAGAATGCTCGTCGTCAGGTGTGCATAGACTGGGAACGCCAGCGCGAGCAGGACGAAGAGCGACCACAACAAGGGCGAACCCGGCAGCAGCGTCCACGCGAAGGCGAGCCAGAGCACGACGCACGGCGCGACGAGACTGCGCCGAAGGTTGTCGAAAATCTTCCAGCGCGCGATGAGCGGAAGTCGGTTACGCACGCCTCGCCCCCGCGCGTCGGGGACGGTCGGGAACAGCCAGCGCGCGATCTGCCAGTCGCCGCGCGTCCAGCGGTGCTGGCGCATCGCGTAAGTCACGTAACGCGCCGGGTGGTCGTCCAAAAATTCCACGTCCGTCACGAGCGCGGCCCGCGCGTAGAGTCCCTCGAAGAGGTCGTGACTGAGCAGCGCGTTCTCCGGCACGCGGTCGGCGAGCGCTCGGGCGAAGGCGTCAACGTCATACAGGCCCTTGCCCGTGAACGTGCCTTCGCCGAACAGGTCTTGATAAACGTCGGACGCGGCGGTCGTGTACGGGTCAACGCCTGTGTTGCCGGAGAAGACGCGGGCGAAGCGCGAGAGCGCGGCGCTCTCCAGCGAGGCGCTGACGCGCGGCTGAAAGATCGCGTAGCCGCGCGCGACGCGCCCGGTGCGCGCGTCGAACTGCGGGCGGTTCAGCGGGTGCTCGGCGATGCCGACGAGGCGACGGGCAGCGTCGCGGGGAAGTTGCGTGTCGGAGTCGAGCGTGATGACGTAACGAATTTTGGCGAGTAGTTCTGCGCCCGCCGTCGAGATGACGAAACTCGTGTCGCGCGCGCCGCGCAAGATGCGGTTGAACTCCTCCAGCTTGCCGCGCTTGCGCTCCCAGCCCATCCACCTCCCCTCGCGCGCGTTCCACAAACGCCTGCGCTGGAAGAGGTGGAAGCGTTTGGGCGCGGACGAGTCGGCACTGTAACGCGCGTTCAATTCTTCCACGCCGGCCAGCGCCTGATCGAGCAGCGCCGCGTCCGCCGGCATCTCTTCGGCGTCCGCATCCGCGAAATCGCCGAGCAGCGCGAAATGCAGGTGCTCGTCCTCGTTGGCGAGGTAGTGGACTTCCAACCTCTCAAGCAGTTCCTTGACCGTCACTTCTTCGGTGAAGAGCGTCGGGACGACGACAATCGTGCGGGCGTCTTCGGGCAAGCCCTTCGCCGTCTCCATGCCCGGCAGAAGGCGCGGGCGAAACAGGTGCGTCACGTCCCAGTTGAGCACGCTCAGCGCGAGGTCGCTGGCCGGAACAATCGAGAGCAGCGCGAGGACGACGAGCATGGCCCAACTCGCGCCGCCGCGGTAAGGCGCGAAGCAGAGAGCCGCGATGACGAGCGCCGTGACGAGCGCCAGCGTGCCCAGATAGAAGAGGGTCGGGTGGCGCAAGACCGAACGGACGAGGCGCTCGCGCGGACGTGGGCGGTAGCGAAAGACCTGTTCGAGTCGGACTACGTCGTCGCCGACGAGGTAGTTGCCGACGTGTGCGCGCGACGCGTCCCGCGGCGCTCTCTCGCGCGCGTCGGCGGCCAGGCGCAAAGCGCCGCGCGCCACTTCGAGCTCGTCCGCGCCGGTGCGCTTCGCGATGCGCTCGATGACGTGGCGGTAACGGTCGCGCGTCTGAAAGTTCATGCGGGCATAGACGCCCGCCGGGTCAGAGCCTAACAGCGGATCGATGAGGCTCACCGACTCGAAGAAGTCGCGCCAGTCGAGCGTCGAGAGCAGGCGCATCGAGGTGATGATATTGCCGACGGTGACTTGGGCGGCGGCCTGCCGCTGGTGTTCGAGGTGGACGGCCTGCTCCGTGGTGAGTCCGCGCTTTTTCAGACGGCGTTCCAGCCAGTCGAAGACGGGCATGAGCGACGGGTCTTGGTCGCGCAGGCGCTGCGTGAGTTGGACGACGAAGGCGCGGTCGAGGTCTTCGCGCCTGCCCAGACGCCCGGCGAGCAGGGCGGTCAGGGACTCGGGCTGCCGCTCGACCGCCTCCAGCAGTTGGTCGGCGAGCGCGTCCGCCTCCTCGCGCGCCACTCGCGCCGCGACGATGCGCGTGGCGAGGCGTCGCAGGTTCTCCACCAGCGCCAGGCGCAGCGTGATGGCGACGGCCCACAACTCACCGATGGTGAGCGGCGTCGTCTGCTGGTAAGCGCGGACGAAGCGTCTTAAGGTCTCGGCGTCGAGCCGGCTGTCGGTGTGCGCGATGAGCGCGAGCGCGACGGCGTAGATGCGCGGGTAGTCCGCGAGTTCGCCCGCGGAAAGCTTGGGCAACTCGTAGTAGTAACCCGCGGGCAGGTCTTCGCGGATTTCGCGCAGCTGCTCTTCGACGATGTGAAAGTTGTCAACCAGCCATTCGGCGGCGGGCGAGATCGCGCGCTCGTCGCGCACAGCCTCGGCGAGCGCGCGGTAGGCGGCGACGAGCATCCGCCCGTTCCTCTCCAGCGCCGGCAGGAGCCGCCTGCCGCGCCGCCGGCCCGCATAGACTTGGTGTTCCGCCGCCAGCGCCGCCGCGTATTGCTCCAGGCGCTCGACGCTATACAGCTCGTCATGAATCGGCTCCTCATCGCGCGTTTCGGGCGTACGCGTGAGACCACGGATTAACCTCGCCAAAGTCGCCGCCGTCATCTCTTATATTTCCGCCAGTGGGTTATGGCGAGAGTGTATCACGATGCCCGCACACGGCGCTCTGTCCTCGCCCAGCCATTTTTGTCAGCAGCTCCCATAGCCGATTGCGGTAAG
>DASRCS010000255.1:0-27769 GCA_035652995.1 Pyrinomonadaceae bacterium | reverse complement strand
AACGCACAGGCGTTGACGAGGGACATGAGGAAGGTCGTGATCGCGAAGGTGGACGTGCCGCTCGGCTCGAAGCTCGTCGCCGAGCAGTTGACGACCGCGCAGGTTCCGGGCGACGCGACGCCCGACGGCGCTTTCGACTCGGCGGACAAGATCATCGGTCGCGTCGTCACGATGAACATCGCCGCGCGCGAGCCGGTCACGGACTTCAAGCTCGCGCCCGAAGGCTCGGCGGCGGGACTCTCGGCGGTCATCCCCGAAGGCTACCGCGCGATGACGGTCAAGGTTGACGACGTGGTCGGCGTCGCGGGCTTCGCGCGCCCCGGCTCGCTCGTTGACGTGGTCGTCGTCATCCAGCCCACCGACAACCGGACGAACGACCAGGGGCCGATCTCGAAGATCGTCCTCCAGAACATCAAGGTGCTCGCGTCGGGCCAGAACATTGACCAGCCGAAGAACGACGACCGACAGGCGCAGCAGGTCAAGGCCGTGACTTTGCAGGTCACGCCCGAAGAGGCCGAGAAACTCGCGCTCGCCTCGACCGAGGGCAAGCTCCAGCTCGTCATGCGCAACTCGATTGACCAGGACGACGAGCAGACCAAGGGCGTTGACAAGCAGACGCTCCTCGGCGGCGAGCACGCCGCGCCGCAGCCCGACCCCGGCTCTTTGAAGAGCGAGCAGCCGAAGCAACGGCCTATGCCCGCCGCGCCGCGCCCGATCTTCGAGCACCGCTCGTCGGTCACGCCCGAAGCGCCGAAGGCCGAGCAGCCGAAGCCCGCTCCGACGCCGCGCGCCACCGTCGAGATGTTCGAGGGCGCGAAGAAGCGCAACGTAGATTTTCCGTGAGTAGCTGTCAGCACTCAGCATTCAGCGCTCAGCTTTCCAACTTCGGAAGGTGGAGCATCGAATGCGAGCGTTGAAGGCGAGGACAAAGAAAAAGCTGATAGCTGAAAGCTGAACGCTGACAGCTACAACAGGAGTTGAAAACACCATGCTGAACCGTTCCCAGATTAACAAACGCTTCGCGCTCGCCTTCGCGGCACTCGCCGTCTTTGCAATTTCGGCGCGGACGATGGCGCAGTCGCCGTCGGTACAGTCGAGCTTCGCCGACAGCCAGAAGGAGGCGACGCCGATCAACGTCCTCGTCGGCCAGTCGCGCGTTATCAATTTCGACAAGCCCATCGGTCGCTTCTCGGTCTCGAACCCGGACATCGCCGAGGCCGTCCTCGTCGCGCCCGACCAGGTGCTCGTCAACGGCAAGGCCTTCGGACAGGTCAACTTCATCGCGTGGGAGCAGAAGGGCAACCGCTTCCTCGTCTTCGACGTGTTCGTCCGCACCAACCTCTCGCTCATTGACGCGCAGATTCGCGCGCTGTTTCCGAAGGACGACATCCGCTTGAGTCAGGCCAACGGCTCGGTCGTCATTTCGGGGAGCGTCTCGAACGCGAAGACCGGCGAGCAGGTCGAGCAGGTCGTGCAGGCCGCGGGCTTCAAGACCGTCAACATGCTTCAGTCGCCCGTGCGTGACATGACGCAGGTTCAGCTTCAGGTGCGCGTGGCCGAGGTGAGCCGCAGCCGCCTGCGCGACCTCGGCGCGTCCTACGCCTACGAGTCGAGGCCCGGCGTCGGCGGCTTCGCCGGCAGCGGCGGCGGCCCGTACACGGTTGACCAGGTCAACGCCGGCAGCATCGCCGGCACGGTCGCCGGGAGCGCGCTGAACCTTCTCGTGATGGGCGGCAACACCTTCAACTTCATCCGCGCGCTTCAGACGCAGGGCGCGATTCGCGACCTCGCCGAGCCGAACCTGATCGCGATGGACGGGCAAGAGGCGAGCTTCCTCGCGGGCGGCGAGTACCCCGTGCCCATCGTCCAGAACGGCACGGGCGGCAACGCCGTCACCGTCGTTTTCAAGGAGTACGGCGTCCGCCTCAACTTCAAGCCGACCATCATTGACGAGGATCACATCCGCCTCGAACTCGAACCCGAAGTCTCGACGATTGACTTCGCCAACGGCGTCAAGTTCGACGGCTTCCTGATTCCGGCGTTGAAGACTCGGCGCGCGAAGACCGGCGTCGAGCTTCGCGACGGCCAGTCGTTCGCGCTCGCGGGTCTGCTCGACAACAGCGAGACGAAGTCGCTATCAGCCGTCCCCGTCATCAGCAACATTCCCATCCTCGGCGACCTCTTCAAGTCCAAGTCGTTCCAGAAGCAGGAGACCGAGCTGATGTTCGTCATCACGGCGCAGCTCGTGAAGCCAGTCAACCGCGACGACCTGCCGCAGATGAAGGGCATGGACGGACTCAAGGGCGCTTCGCCGCTCGGAATCGAGCCGAAGGGCGAGGGGATTCAAGGCCCCAGCGGCTTCTCGACCGGCGGCGACAAGTCGAGCGGCGCGACGACCGCGACGCCCTCGAACGGCACGAACGGCACGACGACGACCGGCGGCGCGACGACGAGCGGCGCGACTTCGGGCAACACGACGACGACGGGCGCGAGCACGAACGCGACCGCGAGCGCCGCGGCGACGCAAGCGCCCGCGAAGCAGGCGACCGACGCGGTCGTTCAGCAGGCGAGCGCGAAGCCGCAACCTTGAACGCGAGTGAGGTGTGGAGTTCAAGCCTTTGCTTTCGGTGAGCAAGCGGAGGCTTGAGGCCCGGTGGTCTCCCCGGACAGGTTTTGAAGGAGGGCGAGAGATGAGGCGGAACAGTCTTGAGTCGTTGCGTGAAGCGCGTTCGCGGCGGGGCGAGCGCGGCTCGGTTCTGGCGATCAGCACAATCGGGATGCTTTCATTCCTCCTCATCACGGGCATGTGCGTTGACATCGGCCACTTCTACCTCGTGAAGAACGAGCTTCAGAACGCCGCCGACGCCGCGGCCCTCGCCGCCGCCTCATCGCTCAACTCCGACGACGGCGGCATCACGAAGGCGACCGACATCGCCGTCGCCTCGTTCAACAACTACGAGTTCAACAAGACGCAGGCGACCATCGGGCGCTCGAACGTCCGCTTCGCCGTCAACCTCTCGGACTTCGACACCGGCGCGGACATGAGCGAGGCGAGCGCCAAGCCCGTCGCCTCGCGCGTCCGCTTCGTCAAGGTGACGGTGCCGCCGAAGACGCTCCACGTCTTCTTCGCCTCGTTCGTCATCGGCGCGTCGCACGACATCGGCGCGGACGCCGTCGCCGGGATGTCGGTCGCGCCCAACTACTTCGAGCACATCCTGCCCGTCTCCGTCGTCACCAGCGACGACGGTAAGGACATCCTGCCCGGCAACACCTACACGATCCGCAGCGCGCCCGGCAACACCGTCTCGCCCGGCAACTACCAGATACTCGCCATTGACGGCCCCGGCGCGAACGACGACCGCACCGGACTCGCCAACGGGGTGCAGGCCGATGTCGGCGTGGGCGATACAGTCTCGACGAAGCCCGGCGTCTCCGCAGGCGCTGTCCGTCAGGGACTCAACACGCGCTTCGGCATCTATCAGGGGCCGGTTGACCCTTCGGTCTCGCCGCCGGACGCGAACGTCAAGCAGGGCATCACCTATCAGCAGTACCTCGACAGTCAGCAAGCGGGCCAGCAGAACGCGAGCAACTTCCAGGCTCCGTCAACGGGCACGGGGCTGTGGGGTCGCCGCGTCGTGCTCATCCCGATCATCAAGCAGAGCGAGTTCAACAACGGGCGCGACACCGTGCAGATATTCCGCATCGGCGCTTTCTTTCTTCAGACGAGCGTCGGCAACGGCAACGGCGGCGACATCACGGCTGAGTACATCGGCCTGCGCACGGTCCTCGGCGCGGGCGGCTACAACCCGCAGGGCGGCCCCGGCATGAGCGAGCTTGCCGTGCCCGTCCTTTACCGCTGAGGTCAAACGCGATGGAGAGGCTGAACGTGTTGACGACGCGGCTCGCGAAATCTTCGCGCGCGATTGCGCGCCGCGGACTCTCGGACGAGCGCGGCACGCAGCTCGTCGAGCTGGCGATTGTGCTGCCCGTCATGCTCCTGCTCTTCGCCTCGGTCGCCGAGTTCGGTCGCTACTTCTACACCTACGCGACGCTCGCGAAGGCCGCGCGGGGCGCGGCGCGCTACTCCACGACGCGCCAGTTCGACTCGGCGGACATCACGCAGGCGAAGAGCCTCGCGGCCTACGGCGACCCTCTGGGCGCGTGCGCGGGCACGCCGATTCTTCAGGGACTCTCATGCGCGAACGTTGACATCCAGCAGGCGACGAGCGGCGGCGCGCAGACGGTGACGGCGCGCATCATCAACTACCAGTACCAGCCGATCTTCGACCTCGGAAAGCTGACCGGCATCTCCACACTCTCCCTGAAGGTCAACGTCAGTCCGAGCGTGACGATGAAGTACGTCTTTTAAGTTCGAGCGGGGCGATGAAGTTTCCGACGAAACACATCAGAAGTGACGAGCGCGGCGCGGCGCTGGTCGAGTTCTCAATCGGCGCGGCGGTCTTCATGACCGTGGTGCTGGGCGTCCTCCAGTTCGGCGTGCTGCTCTGGACTCACAACGCGCTCACCGACGCGGCGCGGCGCGGCGCGCGCTACGCGGTCAACCAGTGCAACCCTTCCGACGCGCTCTGCCCGAACTCCGCGACCTCGGTCGCCAGCACGAAGAACGTCGTCGTTTACGGGACGCCGAACCCGGCGGCGGGCGCGCAGCCGGTCGTCAAGGGGCTGACGACGAGCAACGTGCAGGTCACGTACTCCGGCTTCGGCGTCAACGCCGGGACGGTGACGGTCAGCGTCGTCAACTACGACTTCAACTTCGTCGTCCCCGTCTTCGGCACGACTCTGAGAATGCCCTCGTACAAGACGACTCTGCCGGGCGAGAACGCGGGCTACATCCCGCAGAATCAGTAGCGCAAGACCAACTCCGCGACTCAAGGTAAAGCCATGAGCCAACAACTCACCTTCGTCATCCTGAGCGCCGGCCACGACTCGCTCAGAGAGCTGCGCGGCGCGCTCGCCGCGACCGACGGCGCGCGTCTGTTCGCCGCGGGCGACGAGCCGGAACAACTGCTCCCGGAGATCGAGCGCCTGCGCCCGAACGCGGCCATCGTCGTCATCGGCGCGCAGCCCGAACAGTCGCTGAAGTTCGTCGCCAGCGTGGCCGCGGCCAGCCCTTCGACCGCCATCATCTGCGCCTCGCGCGACGCCTCGCCCGACTTGATTCTCCGCTCGCTCCGCGCGGGCGCGCGCGAGTTCCTGCGCCTGCCGCTCATCAAGGAAGAGTTCCGCACGGTGCTGGAACGCGTCTGCGAGTTCTGCGCGGTGCGCGAGGAAGCGCCGAAGAAACTTGGACGCACGGTCGCGGTCTTTTCGAGCAAGGGCGGCTGCGGCACTTCCTTCATCGCCACGAACCTCGCGGCCTCGATGGGCGCGCCGACCGTCCTCGTTGACCTCAACCTTCAGGCGGGCGACCTGCCGCTCTTCCTCGGCGTCGAGCCGAAGTATTCAATCGCAGACCTCGTCGAGAACCGCGAGCGCGTTGACGACGCGATGCTCCGAAGCTACATCGCGCCGCACACCGCGAACCTCTCGCTGCTCGCCGCGCCGCGCGAGGCCGACGCCGCGGACGACATCGAGGCCGAGCACATCTTCTCGGTCATCCAGATTCTTCGCGAGCGCTACGACTTCGTCGTCATTGACCCGCAGCACACGTTCGATTCGATCACGCTCGCCGCGCTCGACCAGGTTGACGAAATCATCATGGTGCTGACGCTCGACATCCCGGCCATCCGCAGCGCGCAGCGCACGCTCGCCATCTTCGACCGGCTCGGCTACCCGCGCCACAAGGTTCGCATCGTGGTCAACCGCTGGTCGAAACAGATTGATCTCGATTTGAGACAGGTCGAGCGCTACCTCGGCGAGCGCGTCACCGGATTCATCACGAGCGACTACCGCGCCGTCGTCAACTCAATCAACCTCGGCCAGCCGCTCGTCGAAGCCGAGCCGACCTCTCGCATCGCCGGAGAGATTCGGCAGATCGCGGCGACCGTCCGCGGCAGCAACAACGCGAGCGCCGCCGCGCCCACGCCCGACGCCGACGGCGAGCGCCGCGGCCTCCTCGCCGGACTCTTCCGACGCCAGGCCAAAATGCAACAGCAGTCGAAGCAGGCGCACGCGCTCCTCGACAAAAAGGCCGTCAGCGGTCATCCGTCGGCAGTCAGTTGAGGCAAAAGACAAAAAGCTAACAGCTAATAGCTAACAGCCAAGAGCTAACCCAAGAGCCAACCAATGTCACTTCGAGAGCGTTTAATAAAAGAGACAGTGCCCCCGGTCGGTGCGTCGTTGGGACGCAGCGGCGGCGGCGAGGAGCAGGGCGTCAACCGCCAGCAGGTCTTTCAGGAGATGAAGTCGCGCCTGCACCGCGCCATCATCAACCGGATGGACTTGACCAAGCTCGGCCAGCTCGAACCCGAACAACTCCACGCCGAAGTCTCGCGCATCGCCGAAGAGTTGCTGCACGTCGAGAGCACGCCGCTCTCTTCGTCGGAGCGCGAGCGCCTTGTCGAAGAAGTCCGTCACGAGCTGTTCGGACTCGGCCCGCTCGAACCGCTGCTCGCAGACCCCGCGGTGTGCGACATCCTCGTCAACTCGCCGTTTCAAATCTACGTCGAGCGGCGCGGCAAGCTCGAACGCTCCCAGGTGACTTTCAAAGACAACGAGCACCTGATGCGCGTCATCGAGCGCATCGTTTCGAGCGTCGGTCGCCGCATTGACGAGTCTTCGCCGATGGTTGACGCGCGCCTCAAAGACGGCTCGCGCGTGAACGCCATCATCCCGCCGCTCGCTTTGGACGGGCCTGTGATGTCAATCCGCCGCTTCGGCGCAGACCCGCTGCGGATTGACGCGCTGATTGACAAGAACGCGCTCACGCGCGAGATGGCCGAGATGTTTCGGATGTGCGTCCACGCGCGCCTGAACGTCCTCATCTCCGGCGGCACGGGCGCGGGCAAGACGACCTTGCTCAACGCGCTCTCGGCCTACATCCCCGAAGACCAGCGCATCGTGACGATTGAAGACTCGGCGGAGTTGCAGTTGCAGCAGCCGCACGTCGTCCGCCTCGAAACACGTCCGCCGAACATCGAGGGCAAGGGCGAGGTGACGCAGCGCGACCTCGTCCGCAACGCACTCCGCATGCGCCCCGACCGCATCGTCATCGGCGAGGTCCGCGGCGGCGAGGCCATCGACATGCTTCAGGCCATGAACACCGGCCACGACGGCTCTTTGACGACGATCCACGCCAACACGCCGCGCGACGCCCTCTCGCGCATCGAGACGATGATTCAGATGACCGGGATGCGCCTCTCCGAAAAGGCGATGCGCTCGCAGATCGCGTCCGCGATTGACCTCGTGATTCAAGCGGCCCGGCTCTCCGACGGCACGCGCCGCATCACCTCCATCTCCGAGATCACGGGGATGGAGGGCGATGTCATCACGATGCAGGAGATTTTCCAGTTCGAGCGCCGCGGCGTTGACAAGGAGGGCAAGGTCGTCGGCCAGTTCAAGGCCACCGGCGTCCGCCCGCGCTTCGCCGAACGACTCAAGCAGTACGGGATGCAACTGCCGCGAGTCTTCTTTGAGTGAGCAGTGAGCGGTGAGCAGTGAGCAGTTAAAAATTGCTCACCGTCATGACAACGCAATGAATACTGCTCACCGCTTACTGTTTACTGCTAACTGACAAAACAATGATCCCTTTCTTCGTCTTCATCTTCTGTCTCGTCTTCGTGCTGGGCGCGTACCTTCTGGCGACGCGCGGTTCCGAGAAGCGGCGCGCGCGTTTGCAGGAGCGTTTGGCCGAGGCGCTGATGACCTCGGCGCACAGCGGCGACTCCGAGATCAGGCTCGCGCGCGAGGAGTTGATGAGCGAGATTCCGTTCGTCAACCGCGTGATGCTGCAACTCGGCTTCGCGTCGCGCCTCAAGCGGCTCATCGAGCAGGCCGACCTGAACATCACGGTCACGCGGCTGATGATGTTCTCGATGCTCGCCGGCATTCTCGGCGCGCTCGCCGTCTCGGTGCTCACGCCCGCGTGGGTTCTCTCGCTCCTCGCCGGGGCGGTCGCGGCGTCGCTCCCGTTCCTGCACGTCGTCTGGAAACGTCACCAGCGCCTGCGCGCGTTCCTGATGCTCCTGCCCGACGCGCTCGACCTGATGAGCCGCGCGCTTCAGGCCGGCCACGCCTTCCCCGAAGCGCTCCACATGGTCTCGACCGAGATGCCCGAACCCATCGCGACCGAGTTCCGAAAGACATACGAGGAGCAGAACCTCGGACTCTCGCTCAAGCTCGCGCTCGAAAACCTCTCCACGCGCATACCGCTCCTCGACCTGCGGCTCTGCATCACGGCGATCATGATTCAACGCGAGACGGGCGGAAACCTCGCCGAAGTTCTTGAGAAGGTCGCCTACACCATCCGCGAGCGCTTCCGCATTCTCGAAGACCTGCGGACGCTGACGACCTCTTCGCGAATGTCGGCGTGGATTCTCTGCGGCCTGCCGCTCTTCATCGCGCTCGCCGTCACCTTCATGAACCCCGACTACATGAGCGTCCTCTGGTACGACCCGCGCGGCCACAAACTCATGGCCGTCGCAATCGCGCTCCAGATCACGGGTATGCTCGTGATTCGGAAGATTCTGAGGATAAAAATTTGACGGGCGGTTTTCGGTTTTCAGAAGTGAAGACCGAGCAAACGACTCCGCTGAAAGCGACGAACTGGAAACCGAAAACCGAAAACTGAAAACCATGATTTTAGTCATCACCATCTCCACTTTCGTCTGCATCATGCTCGGCGTGCTGGGCGTCTATTGGATCGCGTTCCGACCGGCTTCGGCGGCGACCGAGCGGCTGAAGCGCATGGGCGACGGCGGCACCGGCGCGGTCGCGTCAGCGCCCGCGATGATCGTCGAGGACTCGCAGGTCGCCGCGCTCGCCGAGAGGGTCGCGACGCCCCTGAGCCGCATCGCGCCGCCTTCGGCAGCCGAGGCGAAGAAGCTTCAGAAGCAGTTGATGCACGCGGGCTACCGCTCGGAGCGCGCGCCCATCGTCTATCGCGCACTGCAACTCGTCTCGCTCGTCTTCTTCCCGTCGGTCGTCGCGCTCGCCTGCGCCGTCCTGGGCCGGCCCGTCGGGAGCGCGGCCTTCTGGATTCTCGCCGCCTTCGTCGTCGGCTTCTTCCTGCCGCGCTACGTCCTCGGCAAGATGATCAAGAGCCGGCAGCAGCGCCTTCAGTGGGGACTCGCCGACGCGCTCGACCTGATGGTCGTCTCAATCGAGGCGGGCCTCGGACTCAACGCCGCGCTCGTCCGCGTCGGCGAAGAGTTGAGCGAAGTCCACCCCGACATCAGCGAAGAGTTCGCGCTCACCAACATGGAAATCCGCGTCGGGCGCGACCGCGCCGAGGCTCTGCGAAACCTTGCCGAGCGCACGGGCGTCGAGGACTTGCGCAGCCTCTGCGCGATGCTGATTCAGGCCGACCGCTTCGGCACTTCGATAGCGCGCGCCGTGCGCGTCTATGCCGACTCGCTCCGCACCAAACGCCGCCAGCGCGCCGAGCAGGCCGCGCAGAAGGCGGCGGTGAAACTCCTGTTCCCGCTCGCCTGCTTCCTCTTCCCGACGCTCTTCATCGCACTGCTCGGCCCCGCGTTCATCAACCTCATGGACACGTTCGCCAGCTTCTAAGGAGAAGAAACAATGTTCACGCGCAGAGTCGTCACGCTCATCGCCACCTTCGTCTTCGCCACGAGCGCCGTCGCCATCTGGAGCGCGCAGGGCGACGTGCGCGACGGCGACACGGACACGAACGTCGTCGCCACTTCGGGCGCGGAGGCCGGGCAGACCGCAACGTCGAAGAAGAAGGGCGGCCTCTTCTCGAAGATTTTCAAAGCGCCCGTCAACGCGGTGCAAAAACTCTTCGGCCACGATGACTCCAAGCTCTCGCGCATGACCGAGCGCGACGCCGCGCGCTTCGAGAGCGCCGGAGTAGTCCGCGTCGAAGACAACACGACCGAGCGCAAGCAAGTGTCGGACGATGACCAGAGCGCGAAGGCTTGTCTCGAACGCGGTCGTCAACTTCTCGAAGCCGGTCAGTTGAACGAGGCGATTGCCCAACTCTCGCGCGCGGCGTCGCTCGACCCGAAGCTCGCGCAGGCGCACAGCCTCCTCGCCGTCGCCTACGACCAGAAGGGATTGCACGACCGCGCGCAGGACTCGTACAAGCGAGCAATCGAAGTCAACCAGAACGACCCCGACGCGCTCAACAACCTCGGCTACTCGCTCTACACGAACGGCAACTACCGCGCCGCCGTTGACCGCCTGAAGCGCGCCGCCAAGCTCGCGCCGAACGACGCGCGCATCCTCAACAACCTCGCGCTCGCGCAGGCTCGTCTCGGCAAGTACGACGACGCCTACCGCAACTTCGCGCGCGCGGGCGGCGAGTTCAACGGCCACGCCAACGTCGCCGCGCTGCTCATTCGCATGGGCCGCGAGGACAAGGCCATCGAACACCTCGAAGCCGCGCGCCGCATCCAGCCCGACGCGCCGAACGTCCTGCGCCAGCTCGCGGAGCTTTACGACCGCGGCGGCAACAAAGAGAAGGCCGACGCCGCGCGCCAGGCTCTGCAAGCCGCCGACGCTAAACAGACCGTCGCGTCCACGGAAGAGCGATAGACGATTGCCACGAGAAGGTTGAGACAATGACTCACACGAGTATTCTGACGCGCTCGGAGATCGAGACGATGGGGCCGCCCGCGCTGGAAGAGTTGCGCGAGGCCGACGTGCCCGCGGCCTTCCTGTGCGACCTCGCGCTCAAGCATGTGGCGCAGATGCCGGAGCCGACGACGCAGTTGATCTCCGAGGAGATGCGCCTGCCGCGCGCGCTCGTCGAGGAGATGCTCTTGCACCTTTCGCGCGAGAAGATGATCGAGGTGCGCGGACAGGTCGCCGTCGGCGCGACGCGCTACTCGATGCTTGAGCGCGGCTGGGAGCGCGTCGCGCGCGTGCGCGAGTTGTGCGGCTACGTCGGCCCCGCGCCCGTCAGCTTACGCGACTACGCGCACATGATGAGGCTGCAAGCCATCCCCGCGCGCGCCGCCTCGATTGACACGGTGCGCGCCGCGTTCAGAGACTTGGTGTTGCCCGAATCGCTCCTGCAAACGCTGGGCTGCGTCATCAACTCGCGCCGCTCGCTCTTCATCACGGGGCCGCCGGGCACGGGCAAGACGGCGGTCGCCGAGCGCATCAATTCGGGCCTTCCCGGCTGCATCTGGATTCCTTTCGCCATCGAGATTGACGGCCAGATCATCCGCGTCTTCGACTCGCACAACCACCGCCCGGCGAACGACGCCGGGACGCCGACCGACTTCGACCGCCGCTGGATTCTCATCGAGCGACCGCTCGTCATCGTCGGCGGCGAACTCACGCTCGACGACGCGGACTTGCAGTGGAGCGAGGCCGCGCGCTTTTACGAAGCGCCGTTTCAGATGAAGTCGAACGGCGGCACGCTCGTCGTTGACGACTTCGGACGCCAGCGCGTCGAGCCGACCGACTTGTTGAATCGCTGGATCGTCCCGTTAGAGAAGCGCGTTGACTACCTGACACTCCACACGGGCAAGAAGATTGACGTGCCCTTCGAGCAGTTGGTCGTCTTCTCGACGAACCTCGACGAGAAGGATTTGGTTGACGAGGCGTTCCTCCGCCGCATGGGCTATCGCGCGCGGGTCGAGCCGCCAAGCCCCGCCGCCTACGTCGAGATTTTCAAGCGCGCCGCCTACACGCGCGGCATCAAGGTCGAGCAGTCGTGCCTCGACCACCTGCTCAACAACTACACGCTCGAACGCCGCCAGATGAAAGCCTGCGAGCCGCGCGACCTGCTCGACCGCATGACCGACATCTGTCTCTTCGAGGGCCGCGCGCCCGAAGTCAACTCGCGCCTGATTGACGCCGCGTGGCGCAACTACTTCGGCACGTCGCACGGCTTCGGCGCGAAGGAGTTTCGGAGGAACACGGGGGAGCTGCTCGATGAGAACCCGCTGCAACTTTAAAGCGCCGCGCGAATCGTCGGACGCGTCGTCGCCGCGCGCGCGCGCGTTGACGAGAGCCGCGCTGGTCGCAATCCTTTTGCTCGCTTTCGCGTCGCCCGCGCTCGCCGACGAGTTGAAGCTCGTTGACGGCTCGACGATGCAGGTTGACGAGGCCTGGGAGGACGCGCAGGGCGTCTGGTACAGGCGCGGCGGCGTGACGTACCTCGTGGAGCGCTCGCGCGTGCGCCAGATCGTGAAGGCTTCGCGCGGCGCGGGCGCACGAGAAGCGCCGGGCGAGAAGACGAAGGAGCCGGGCGCGAACAAAGCGAACGACGTAACGGTCGTGAAGGCCGCGAGCGACGACACGCAAAAGTCTAGTGATGCCGTCGAGATTTGGATTTATCTCGTCGGCGGCGCGCGGATGGAGGTTGACGAGGCGAACGAGGCGGCGGACGGAGTCTGGTACAAGCGCGGCAACATCTCGACGTTCGTCGAGCGCGCGAGGGTTGACCACGTCGAGCGCGTCGTGCCGCAGCCCGACGCAGCCGCAGCCGACAGCAAGGGCAGGCCGCGCGAGTTCCGCTGGACGACGGGGAGCGCGCGGCTCGACTCGATCATCCGTCAGAACGGCGCGCGCTACGGCGTTGACCCTTACCTCGTCTTCTGCGTGATGGAGCAGGAGTCGCACTTCAACTCGCGCGCGGTGAGTCCGGCGGGCGCGCGCGGCCTGATGCAGTTGATGCCCGGCACGGCGGCGCGCTTCGGCGTGCGAAACGCTGCCGACCCGGCGCAGAACGTCTCGGCGGGGACGCGGTATCTGAAACAACTGCTCGGCAAGTTCGGCGGGCGAGTTGACCTCGTGCTCGCCGGCTACAACGCGGGCGAGGGAAACGTCACGCGCTTCGGCAACCGCGTGCCACCTTTCCGCGAGACCCGCAACTACGTCCTGCGCGTCGGCTCGCGCTACACGAAGGGGGAATGAAAGGAAGTGATGAGTGATGAGTAATGAGTGATGAGTGGAAGGCAACTTGTTTTTTACTCATCACTCATTACTCATCACTCATCACTTCTTTTGGAATTTCCGCCCGATTCGCGCTTGTTTAGTGGCAGAGGTGTGTTGAGATGAGATTGTGTTTTGTGAGTCTTGCGCTCGGCTTTCTTCTCGTCGCGTCGGCTGCGGCGTGGGCGCAGAGCGCGGAGGAGCCTTTGACCAACGCCTCGGTCGTCAAACTCGCGCGCGCGGGCTTCAAGGAGAAGACGATCATCGCGATCATCGGCGCGCGGCCCGTCAAGTTCGACCTGTCGCCGGAGCGTTTGATCGAGTTGAAGAAGAGCGGCGTCACCGAGCACGTCATCCTCGCGATGATCGCGCGCTCCGAGTCGGTTGACGTGTCGAGCGAAACTTGGGACGACGACATGCCGCTCGGCGGCGGGGACGCGAAAGGCGGCGGCGCGCAGGGCGGGGACGGAAGCGGCACTGACATCTTCGGCTCGTCGGGCGGCTCGCACGGACGCGTCCGCTCGCGCGGGGCGAACGGCGGCGCGGACAACGACACGCAGACGACGGGCAGCGCGACCGTCCGCATCATCAGGACTCCGACCGAGGGCGACGCGCCCGCGAAGCTCGAACGCACGCCGACGCTGACGAACGATTCAATCGTCGAGCTGGTCGAGGCCGGATTCTCCGAAGGTACGATCATCCGCCGCATCGAGCAGTCGCCCGTCGAGTTCGACCTTTCAGCCGCGAAGCTCGCCGAGCTGCGAAAGCGTCGCGTGAGCGAGCCGGTCATCGCGGCCATGCGCTCGGCGATGGGCGACGACGCGGGCCAGCCGGCGCGTCCCGAAAAGTGATCCGCGGCGGGAGAGGTGATTCGATGCGCGCGCCGGTCAACGTCCGTCGAGGCAGAAAGCTTTTGCGTCTTTCGCGTGCAGGCCGCGCCTGCGCGTTCCTGCTTCTGCTTTCGCTTCCGCTCGCGAGCTTGCTGAGCGCGCCGACCGCCTTCACGCAGGAGCACACGCGCCCGCGCAAGGCTTCTCAATCCACGACAGATTCACAAACCACCGGCGCGTCAAACTCACCGGATAAATCAAACGCGAACGCGGCAGCCCCGCAAACCGAGGCTTCCCAAAACGCGCGGCAGAAACCCGACGGCAACTCCCAAAACCAGGCGGGGCGCGCGGACAAAAAAGGCGCTGGCGAAGATGACGACGATGTCGTCAGAATCAACGCGTCCGAGGTTTTGCTGCCCGTGACCGTGCGCGACTCTTCGGGACGGCTCGTGCCCGATCTGACGACGAAAGACTTTCGCGTCTTCGAGGACGGGCAGGAGCAGCCCTTGAGTGACCTGTCGCTCAGGCAAGTGCCCGTGGACGTGGCGCTGCTCGTTGACGCCTCCTCGTCCGTCGCCGCGAGCTTTGAAGAATTCCGCCGCGCCGCCGACCAGTTCGCCGCGCGGCTCGACGCGGACGACCGCTTCTGCCTCATCAAGTTCGACGACCGCGTCGAGCTTCTGCTCGACTGGACGAAGAGCCGCCTTCAACTCCGCCGCGCGCTCGCGCGTCTGACGACCGGAGTCTTCACGCGCTTCAACGACGCGCTGCTGCTTTCGGCCCGCGACCAGTTTCAAAAAAATGAGAGACGCCGCGCGCTCGTCGTCCTGAGCGACGGCATTGACAGCAACCGCGGCTCTTCGACCGCGGAGTCAGCCCTGCGCGCGCTCCTGGAAGCGCAGGCCAGCGTCTATGTCATCTCGAACACGCAGATCGAGCGCGCCGAGAAGCAGTCGGAACTCGACGGCCTGCTCGCGGGCGGCGACTCCGCAGTGCGCTTCAACCAGCTACGCATCGGCGACCTGCGCGAAGGATTGCGAGTGCTCGACGCGAGCGAGGAGAACCTTTCCGCGTTGACCCGCTCGACCGGCGGGCGGCTCTACAAACCTCAAAGCTTCTCCGCGCTCGACGGCGTCTATGCCGAGATCGCCGACGAGCTTCGACACCAGTACGCGCTCTACTACACGCCGACCTCGCCCGCGCGCGACGGTCGCTTCCGCAGAGTCCGCGTCGAAGTGCCCGGCCACGACTACGAAGTCTCGACCCGCGTCGGCTACTACGCGCCGCGCAAGTGACGCGCGAGTTTTCCGTCGATTGACGAGCCGCTTTTCGCGGCCAGCGACGATTGACACGCGTCAAACTCGTCGGTTATAACGGACGCGCCCGAAGCCGTTCGCAGAGATTTCGAGACTTCGAGACATGGCACTTCGTCACCATCACGCAACGCACCGCCGCGGCGACCATCATCGCCACGCGCGGGCGCGTGTGAGGTGAATCGGAAGAGCGCCGGAGACGGGCGGAAAGCGACGGGCGCAAAACAGTTTCACCAGCACGCGCTGCCAGCGACACGAGGTGTCCGGCGGCGTTTTTGTTTTGGAGCATTCGGCATTCAGCAGTCGGCTTTCAGCTTTGACTTTTCTTTGCGGCCTTTGCAAGTACCTTTGAAACCTCCGCGGTTAAGTTCGAGTTCTTAAACCGCCGGGGCGCGAAGTAGGCGCAGAGATTGCGGCGGGATTCAAGCTGAAAGCTGAGCACTGAACGCTGACGGCTTCTCATGGAACCTCTTTCAAACATACCCGCGGGGATGCGCTACTACTTCGGGCGCGAGGCGCGTCTGCGTCGCGCGGTCGAGGACGCCGTGATGAGCGTCTTCGACGGCTGGGGCTACGAGGAGATAACGACGCCTTCGGTTGACTACTTCGCGCTGTTCGAGCGCGGCATGGGTCGTGAAGAGGCCGCGCGTTGCTTCCGCTTCACTGACGCGGACGGTCGCCTGCTCGCGCTGCGGCCTGATGTCACGTCTTCGGTCGCGCGCGCCGCGGCGACTTTGTTCGCGGGCGAAGCGCGACCGCTTCGCTTCTGCTACGCCGCCTCGGTCTTCCGCCAGCGCACGCGCTCGCACGCCGAGTGGCGCAGGCAGGAGCGGCAGCTCGGATGCGAGCTGATCGGCGCGGGCGAGAGCGGCGCGGACGTTGAAATGCTCGCGGTCGCCGCGGAAGTTCTCGAACGTCTCGGACTCGGCGGCGCGTACCGCATCACGCTCAACCACGTCGGCGTCTTCAACGGCGTCGCCGCGCAACTCGGACTCGACGCCGACGCGCGCGAGCAGATGCGACGCCACGTTGACGCGCGCGACGCGGCGGCGCTCGAACAGTTCGTCGCGCGCCTGGGAAGGTCGGGCGAGACGGCGGCGCGCGCAGGCCGCCTTGCCCGAATCGCGGGCGGTCGCGGAGTCCCAAGCGAAGCGCGCGAGCTTCTGACGAACGAGCACTCGCGCGCCGCTCTCGACGAGCTTGAAAGTCTCTGGCGAGTCGTCGAGTCTTTGAATCTCGGCGAGGGATTCTCGGTTGACCTCTCCGACGTTTCGGGACTCGACTACTACACCGGCCTCGTCTTCAAGATTTACGTCGAGGGGCGCGGCGCGCGGGTGGGGAGCGGCGGGCGCTACGACGAGCTGACCGCGAACTTCGGTCGCCGCGAACCCGCGGTCGGCTTCGTCCTCGACCTCGACGCACTGACCGAAGCGCTCGCGCGCGGCGGCGACTTCGACTCGCAGAACGTCGAGCGCGAAGCGGCTCTCGTCCGCGGAACGGAGGACGCGCGCGCGCGCTTCCGTGAGGCGCGGCAACGGCGAGCGCAAGGCGAGAGAATTAGAATGGATTTCGAGACGTGATGCTGACGATTGCGATTGCCAAAGGAAGATTGCAGCAGGACGCGCTCGACCTCTTCGCGCGCGCAGGGATAAGTGTGAGCGAGGAAGCGCTCGCGTCGCGCCGCCTCGCCGTCGAGGACGAGTCGGGCCGCTTCCGCTTCATCTTCGTCAAGCCCGCGGACGTGCCCGTCTATGTCGAGCACGGCATCGCGGACTGCGGCGTTGTGGGCCGAGACGTTCTGCTGGAAACCGGGTCGGACGTTTTGCAGCCGCTCGATTTGAAGATCGGCTGCTGCCGCATCGCAGTCGCCGCGAAAAGGGACGCGGGCGGCGAGCGGCGCGGCGTGCTGCACGTCGCGACGAAGTACCCGCGCGTCGCGGCGGCGCACTTCGGCGCGCGCGGCGTGCCCGTCGAGATCATCGAACTCTCAGGCTCGGTCGAACTCGCGCCCGTGCTCGGCCTCGCCGACTGCATCGTTGACCTCGTCGAGACCGGGCGCACGCTCGCCGAGAACGGACTCGTCGTCGTCGAGAACGTAACCGAGACGACCGCCCGCCTCGTCGTCAACCGCGCGAGCTACCAACTGAAATCCGCCGCGGTCGGCCAATTGATCGAAGCGCTGAGCGTGGCGCTCGGCGAAAGCGGTTCTTTGTGACGTTTGCGGATACCTTTGCGGCCTCTGCGGTAAGTCACACTCACTTAACCGCAGAGGCGCAGAGAAGGCGCTGGAGGCCGCGAAGGGATTTTAAGATGTGACTTTGGAAAGCGAATGGCGTGCTGCAAATCATAAGTGACAAACGGGAGCGGCAGGCGAAGCTCGCGCGCATCAGGGCGCGCAGCGTCGCCGCGGACGCGGAACTTCTGGGCGTCGTCGGCGAGATCATCGCGGAGGTTCGCGAGCGTGGCGACGCGGCGCTGCTCGACTACACGGCGCGCTTCGACGGCGTGCGGCTCAGCGCCGAACAACTCCGCGTCGAAGAGTCGGCGCTGCGCGCGTCGGCATCGAGAGTTGACGACAAGGTGCTCGGAGCTTTGCGCGCGAGCATCGCGAACGTGCGCGCCTTTCACGAGCATGAGCGAGCGCGGGCCGAGAGCTGGGAAATAGAGACGGGGCGCGGCGTGCGGCTCGGCCAGCGCGTCGAGCCGGTCGAGTCCGCGGGCCTCTACGTTCCGGGCGGGACGGCGAGCTACCCTTCGTCGGTCGTGATGAACGTCGTGCCCGCGCAGGCCGCGGGCGTCCGGCGCGTCGCGGTCGTGACGCCGCCGCGCACCCTCGGCGAGAACCCGACGGTCGCCGCCGCGCTCGTCGAACTCGGCGTCAAGGAGGTCTATCAGGTCGGCGGCGCGCAATCCATCGCCGCGCTCGCATACGGCACGCGCACAGTCCGGCGCGTTGACGTAATCACCGGGCCGGGCAACAAGTTTGTGGCAGCAGCGAAGAAGCTCGTCTTCGGCGCGGTCGGCATTGACTCGATTGCCGGGCCAAGCGAGGTCGTCGTGCTCGCCGACGACGGCGCGCGCGCCGACTTCATCGCGGCGGATTTGCTCGCGCAGGCCGAGCACGGCGAGGACGCATCCGCCGTCCTCGTCACGACTTCCGCCGAACTCGCGTCGCGCGTCGCCGCGGAGGTCGCGCGGCAGGCTTCGACACTTCCGCGGAGCGCAATCGTCGCGCGCTCGATTGCCGACTTCGGCGCGGCCTTCGTCGTCGAGACGATTGAAGAGGCTTGCGAACTCGTCAACGAACTCGCGCCCGAACACCTCGAAATCATCACGCGCGACGACGACGCGGCTGCCGCACGCATCAGACACGCGGGCGCGATCTTCTTCGGCGCGCACACGCCCGAAGCCGTCGGCGACTACTTCGCAGGGCCGAACCACGTCCTCCCGACGGGCGGCGCTTCGCGCTTCTCGTCCGCGCTCGGCGTCAACAACTTCCTGCGCCGCACGAGCGTCATCCGCTACACGCGCGACGAACTCGACGCGACCGCCCGCCAGATCGCCGCGCTCGCCGAATCCGAAGGACTCGACGCGCACGCGCGGTCGGCGCTAATCAGATTGGAAGATTGATTGGAAAAGTAAGACGTGATCTGGCGAATGAAATCAAGGGAGTGGAATGTCCGGCCTTTTGCGAAGTGCCCGAACTGTGGCCGGCTGCTTCGCATCAGGGCAGAGGAGTGCCCCGAATGCGGACGAAAGATTGACGAGCAATATGCCTTTTACAGCGCGCTCGTGATGACTGTGATTACTCAGGCGTGCAGCTTCGCTAATACAATCAAGTATGTTGACCTCGCCGCGTTAATCGTTATTGGGGCGTCCGCGTATGTTTATCTGGTCGGAGAGCCGACGCTCTTTGCTTTTGTCCCAATGATGTCTGTGATGCCGCTGCTTGCTGTTGTGTGGTGGCTCTACAAGTTCGGGCGCTACAAATTCGACGACGAAGATTTTGTCAAAGCGAAGCGTGACATGCGCGCGTCGCTGAAGCTTTGGCTGACCCTGTTTGTCGTTCAATTAATCAGCGTCGCGGCCACATGGCGTTGACCGTCTCCGGCCTGGCGATCAGGGAAACGTTAACGAATGAACCCTCTGGACAAAATCAAGCCGCGCGTGCGCGAGTTGAAGGCTTACACGCTGTCGCCCGACCGCGCGTCGGTGAAGATCAACCAGAACGAGAATCCCTGGGACTTGCCGGAGGCGATCAAACGGGAGACCCTGCGGCGGATGTCGGAGCGCGCGTGGTCGCGCTACCCGGACTTCGTGCCCGTGAGCCTGCACGAGAAGCTCGCGGCGTTCTCCGGCTGGCGCGCGGACGGCGTGGTCGCGGGCAACGGCTCGAACGAGTTGATTCAGGCGACGCTGATGGTCACGGTCGGCGAGGGCAGGCGCGTGCTCATCTCCGAGCCGACCTTCGCGCTCTACCGTCAGGTCACGACCATCCTCGGCGGGGAGGTCTTGAGCGTGCCGCTCGACGGGCGTTTACAGTTCGACGTTGCGGCGCTCGGCGAAGCAATCGAGCGGCACGAACCGGACGTGACGATACTCTGCTCGCCGAACAACCCGACGGGCTGTCGCATCGAGCACGGAGACCTCGAACGCTTGCTCGGAGCGACCGGCGGCATCCTCGTCGTTGACGAGGCGTACTTCGACTTCTCCGGCCAGTCGGTCGCGCCCCTGCTCTCGCGCCACGCGAACCTCGCGGTCTTCCGCACGTTCTCGAAGGCGCTGGCGATGGCGGCGCTGCGCGTCGGCTACCTGCTCGCCGCGCCGGAACTCGCGCGCGAAGTCGGCAAGGCCGTGCTGCCCTACAACCTCAACGCCTTCTCTCAGAACGCCGCGGAGGTCGCCGTCGAGATGTACGAGGCGGAGCTTGCGCCGACCGTCCGACGCATCACGGCTGAGCGCGAACGTCTTTACGAAGGACTGAAAACCATCAACGGCCTCGCGCCCGTACGCTCGCACGCGAACTTCATGGTCGTGCGTTCGTCAATCGAGCCGAAGCGCGTCTTCCGCGAACTGCTCGCGCGCGACATACTCGTCCGCGACGTGAGCGGCTACCCCGCGCTCAAAGACTATTTCAGGGTCAGCGTCGGCACGCCCGAAGAGAACGACAAACTGCTCGCGGCGCTCGGAGAGATTTTCTCGGAGGAGGAGAGAAGTGATGAGTGATGAGTGATGAGTGACGAGTTGGAGGCGAGGTGTCTTAACTCATCACTCATCACTCATCACTCATCACTCATCACAAAGATGAGTACAGGTGTTGAGACGGAGGCGCGGGCCGCGGAGGTTCGGCGCAGGACGAAGGAGACGGACGTGCGCGTGCGTCTCGCGCTCGACGGCGGCGGCGAGTCGCGGGTCTCGACGGGCGTCGCGTTCCTCGACCACATGCTTGAGTTGTTCGCGCGTCACGGTCTGTTCGACTTGGAAGTCGAGTGCCGCGGCGACCTGCACATTGACGACCATCATTCGGTCGAGGACATCGCCATCACGCTCGGACAGGCTTTCGCGCAGGCGCTCGGAGACAAGCGCGGTATCGCGCGTTACGGCGACGCGACCGTGCCGATGGACGAGGCGCTGTGCCGCTCGGTCGTTGACCTGTCGGGCCGCTTCTATCTCGTCTATGAAGTCGAGACGCGGCGGCAGGCGATTGGCAACTTCTCGGTCGAACTGGCCGAGCACTTCTGGCGCTCGTTCGCCGAGGCCGCGCGCTGTAACCTGCACGTTGACTGCCTGCGCGGTCGCAACACGCACCACATTCTCGAAGGCACGTTCAAGGCGACGGCGCGCGCGCTCCGCCGCGCGGTCGAGCGCGACCCGCGAGTCGCGGGCGTGCCGAGCACGAAAGGGGTGCTTTAAGAAGTTGGCTCGCGTGGCGATCATTGATTACAGCGTCGGGAACCTTCGCTCGGTCGAGAAGGCTTTCGGCGCGGGCGGCGTTGACGCGGTCGTGAGCGCGGACGCGGGCGTGTTGCGCGAGGCCGAGAAACTCGTGCTGCCCGGCGTCGGCGCTTTCCGCGCGTGCATGGAGGCTTTGACGGAACGCGGCTTCGACCGGCTCGTGCGCGAGAGGGTCGAGGCGGGAACGCCCTTACTCGGGGTCTGCGTCGGGATGCAGATGCTCTTCGACGAGTCGGAAGAGTTCGGCGTGACGCGCGGCCTCGGTTTCCTGCGAGGTCGGGTGCGACGCTTTCCAGAAGGGCTGCGCGTGCCGCAGGTCGGTTGGAATCAGGTCGCGTGGCGGCGGAGGCACGCACTCGGCGAAGGCATCGAGACCGGCGCGTTCTTCTATTTCGTTCACTCTTACTTTTGCGACGAGCCGAGCGATGACGTTGTCGTCGGCGAGACCGAGTACGGGTTGACCTACGCCTCGGTCGTCGCGCGCACAAACGTCTGCGGCGTGCAGTTCCACCCGGAGAAGAGTCAGGCGGCGGGACTCCGCCTGCTGAAGAATTTCGCGGAAAGCTGAGAGCCTGCCTAACTCGATTTCATGCTGGCTAAACGCATCATCCCGTGTCTTGATGTCAACGACGGTCGCGTCGTCAAAGGCATACGTTTCGTCTCGCTCGTGGACGCGGGCGACCCCGTCGAGCAGGGCAAGCGCTACGACGCCGAGGGCGCGGACGAGTTGACCTTCCTCGACATCACCGCGTCGTCGGACAAGCGCGCCATCGTCGCAGACCTCGTGCGGCGCGTGGCCGACGAGGTCTTCATTCCATTCACCGTCGGCGGCGGGCTGAACTCGATTGAGGACGTGCGCGCGGTTCTTCGCGCGGGCGCGGATAAGGTCTCACTCAACACGGCGGCGGTCGAGCGCCCGGAGTTGATAACCGAGGGCGCGAGCGTCTTCGGGAGCCAGTGCATCGTCGTCGCGATTGACGCGCGCAGGCGCGGCGCGGACGGCGCGGGCTGGGAGGTCTTCACACACGGGGGACGGCGCGCGGTTGGCTGGGACGCGGTCGAGTGGGCCGCCCGCGCCGAAAGCCTCGGCGCGGGCGAGATTCTTCTGACGAGCATGGACTCAGACGGCACGCGCGGCGGCTACGACATAGATTTGACGCGCGCGGTCTCCGATGCTGTTTCGATACCCGTCATCGCGTCGGGCGGCGCGGGCAAGCTCGAACATTTCTACGACGCGCTGACCGAGGGCGGCGCGAGCGCGGTGCTCGCCGCGTCGCTCTTTCACTTCGGCGAGTTCACAATCGGCGACGTGAAGAATTATCTGCGCGGGCGAGGCGTCTTGATGCGATGAGCGTTGAAGGGTTTTATCTAAACGCGCCACGCGTCGGCGAGACGAGTTTGAATGTCGAGGAATCTGGACAATGAGTTTTAAGCCGGAAGATGTTCGGTTCGACGAGCGCGGACTCGTGCCCGCAATCGTGCAGGACGCGCGCACGCGCGAGGTCTTGACGCTCGCGTACATGAACGAGGAGAGCCTGCGCCGCACGCTCGCGGAGGGCGAGACGTGGTTCTGGTCGCGCTCGCGCTCGGAACTCTGGCACAAGGGCGCTACGTCGGGGAACACGCAGCGCGTCGTCTCCGTGCGGCTCGACTGCGACGCGGACGCCGTCATCGTCCTCGTCGAGCCTCGCGGCCCCGCCTGCCACACCGGCGCGACGAGTTGTTTTCATCAAGATAGCGATGGTCTTGGATCGAGCAACGCGCGGGCGGACGCAGGAGGCGCGAGCGCGTCTGACGAAGGCATCGGCGCGGTGCTCGAAAATCTTTACGAGGTCATCGAAGGGCGACGGCGCGAGATGCCGGAAGGCTCGTACACGACGTATCTCTTCGAGAAGGGCTTGAACAAGATTTTGAAGAAGGTCGGCGAGGAGTCGGCAGAGACGATTATCGCCGCGAAGGACGAAGACCTCGGAGCGTTAACCTCGGAGACCGCAGACCTCGTCTATCACCTGCTCGTGCTGTTGGTCAAGCGCGGCGTGAAACTCGAAGACCTGGGGCGCGAGCTTGCGCGCCGCCGCAAGGGGAAGGGGAGCGAATGAGCGTGGGCGGGCTGCAAGAGGTTCTCGACTTCGCGGTGCAGATCGCGCGCGAGGCGGGCGAGATAACGCTCGGCTACTTCCGAAAGGATTTCGAGACGCGCCTGAAGGGCAAGGACAACTTCGTCACGCAGGCCGACGTTGAGGCTGAAGAGCACCTGCGCCGCCGCATCGCCCAAACGTTTCCCGAAGACGCAATCATCGGCGAGGAGCGCGGCGAAAGCGAGGGCCGCTCTGGCAGGCGCTGGATCGTTGACCCGATTGACGGAACATACTCCTTCGTCCACGGCGTCCCTTTCTACGGCGTGCTGGTCGGCGTCGAGGTTGACGGAGAGCCTTCGGTCGGCGTCGTCAACATCCCCGCGCTGGACGAGGTCGTCTATGCGGCGAAGGGGCTGGGCTGTTTCTGGAACGGGAAGCCGGCGCGCGTGTCGCAGACCGCGAGGCTCGAAGACGCTTTGCTGCTCTGCACGGACTTCGGCTCGTGCGCGCGTTACGGCTTCGGCGCGGCGGCGGACGCCTTGCAGCGCGGGGCCGCGATGCGCCGCACCTGGGGCGACTGCTACGGCTACGTGCTCGTGGCGACGGGGCGCGCGGACTTGATGCTCGACCCGGCGATGAACGTCTGGGACTGTGCGGCCCTCATGCCCGTCATGGAAGAAGCCGGCGGGACTTTCACGGACTGGCGAGGCGAGCGGACGATTCGCGGCGGCAACGCGGTCGCGACCAACCGACTCCTCTTCGACGAGGTCATGCGGGTTATAAAGGCCGGCGAGCCGTCCGACCTGAGCGTCTGATTTACGCCCGCGCACGGAATTTCGAGCAAATAACTGCATCCGCGAAGCTCCGGGGCCGGAAATTCAGCCTCAGAGCAGCTGTGAACAAAATCTCCGGCCTGCACAAAAACTCTGCCTCTGCACAAAAAGTCTGATAGGATGCGCGGCCAATTATGAGGCTTAAACTTGCGATGACGCTTTGTCTCTTCCTCGCCGTCGCGCAGCAAGAGCCGTTTCGGTGAGAGGCTTCGGAGCAAGTCTCGGACGGCGCAAATCAATGAGGTTCTGTGCAAGGTGCTGTGTCGTAATCTCGTCTGTCTCACGCAATCCATGTACGAGCTTAGGATAGAACCAAGCTTTTGGAATGAATGACAAGAAAACCCCATCGTGGCTGAGTGTGATTGTCGGACTGCTCTCGCTCCCTTTTCTTCTGCGTCCTAAGCTAAAGACGGCGCAAACGCAATCTACTCTTGCGCGTAAGCGTTTGCGCCGCCTTTCAATTCAGCGCCCGATTGCGATTCCAGACACAACAGTTACACCTAACACCGCGACCGGGAGGAGTAATAAGACTGCCATGTGGAATCCGCTCTCTTGGTCGTTGGACTCTTGGTATTTCATACTCCAAGTCAGTTCAGCCGCGATTTTAGGTCTTACGATAGCCGTCGGATACTTCATCAACAAAAGACAGTCGGCGAAAATCCTCGTTCTTGACAAAGACATTGCCGACGCACGTACCAAACAGGCAAACGCAGAGAGAGCTTTGTTGGAACTACAACGGGCCGTGTCACCTAGAAGGTGGGTGAACCAAGTGGCTTCGGCGCAAGAACTAAAACGCTTCGCTGGCGTGACTGTTATTGTTGAATATTTTGATAGGGACGATTGCCCAGAAATCACTGGCTTGCTCACAGGTACTTTGAGCCTCGCCGGATGGAAGGTTGACGGCCCGCATCCGTCGCAGGACGGATACCTAACCGCAGATGGAATTGAAATCCAGCATAGTATCGGCCCTACCGCAAACGATGACGTATCCACCCTCGCGGCGGTAATGCTGGCCGAGCAACTTCTTAACCAAGACCTTGACTTCCAACTTCGACCGTCGGCGACACAACTGCCGCCCAATACAATCAGGATAAAGATCAGCCTAAGACCGGTAACGCATATCTTGTCTGAAGAGGAAAGAGGTTTACGAGAAGAACAGAAGACACAGCAAAGGGAACAACTAGAAATGCTGCAAAAGGTGGAGGAGCAATACCTGAAGAGTAAAGAGAAGAGGCCATGAGTCAGCCCCCGCGCCCAGACTTTGCGTGTCGGCTAAAAGACTTTTTGTGCAGAAATCCGGCCTGCACATTTAATGCATAGGCCGTATTCGCCTCTTGTGCAAAGCACCTCAGAGCTTGAACGTCCGTCCTCGGAACTTGAAGTTTCATGTCTTGAACCGGAATGTCCGCGCCCGGAGCTTGAATGTTGCGCTCCTGAGCTTGAAAGTTGGAGCATTTTGGTGGAAGGTTCGCCCTCGGAGCCTGAAGGTTCGAGCACGGAGCTTCAACGTTGAAGCTTTGAGCCTCGAACTTTTCAAAAAAAGCTCGAAGCTTCACCCAAAAAGCTTCGACTTCGGAGCAAAAAGCCTCGGCATCCGAGTTCTGAACTCGAACCTTCCCGTTTATTGTGAGAACATTCAAGCTTTGAAGGCGAACCTTCGAGCTTTTTACTTCACCGCTCAAGCTCTAAGATGAAAATCTACCCATTTTTTCACTATTGGTGAGCCAGAAAAGCCGACCTTGCAGCTTTGGTTGGCGGCCAGCGGGTCATAAAGCTACAATAGTAACCGGAAGTTGACGGCCCGACTTGTTTGACTCGTCAAGGACTCGGCTCAATTGTTAAGCGGACAGAGAAAACACCAATTTCCCGGCCAAATCCGCGATCTTACCGGGCGTGGCATATTGGCATGGTCATTGCACAAGCGACGAACGCCGAACTTTATCCCGTCGGCAGCAACCTGAAAGCTGTTTTAAACCCCTGCGACGGCCTCCCCTCAGCGCCTGTCGCGGGAACCGACCTGAAATTATCTTTTGAGAAGGGAAGCGTATGAAACCGATTAAGCACGTCGAGAAGGGTCTCTCGCTGGTCGCGGGCGGGCTTTTCAATTCCATCCAGTTTTTCAACCAGTTCAGGCCGAACGAGTCGTTCACTCCGAAATGGTCTGACAAGCCGCTTCTGAAATCGTGGCAGAAGTCGAAGCCGCCGCTCGGCTTCCCGCGCACGACCGATAGCTTGTGCCCGAAGTGCGTCATCGAGGCGCGCAACAAAATCCTGAGCGCGCCGGAGATTGACCCTTCGGTTCTCGTGCAGGAGAAGGTCGGCGAGATCAAGGCGCAGATCATCGAGCGCGACGGCCAAATCTGGATGGTCAAGGACTGCCCCATCCACGGCCACTTCGAGGACATCATGGCGATTGACTCGAAGTTCCTGAAGCACATCGAGGCGATGTTCCCCGGTCGTGACATACAGGCGCACAACGACGAGGGCCTGCACAACCACGGCTCAAGCTCGATCAAGTTCGGGCGCGGCTCGGTTCTGACGGTTGACCTGACGAACCGCTGCAATATGATGTGCAACCCCTGCTTCATGGACGCCAACCAGGTCGGCTTCGTCCACGAGCTTTCCTTCGACGAAGTGAAAGACATTCTCGACAAGGCCATCTCGATCAAGCCGCGCCGGCAGATGTCGGTGCAGTTTTCGGGCGGCGAGCCTTCCATCTCGCCGCACTTCATCGAGTCCATACGCTACGCGCGCAAGGTCGGCTACAACTCCGTGCAGGCGGCGACGAACGGCATCGAGTTCGCCAAGTCCAAAGAGTTCTGCCGCCAGGCTGCCGAAGCCGGTCTTCGTTATGCTTACCTTCAGTTCGACGGCATCGGCAACGACGCCAACTCGCACCGGCAGGTCGGCAACCTCTTCGACGTGAAGCTGCGCGCGATTGACAACCTGCACGAGGCGGGCGTCGAGATCGTGCTGGTCATCACGCTCGTCAACGGCATCAACAACGACCAGGTCGGCTCGGTCATCCGCTTCGCGCTCGACAACCCGAAGAAGATCGCCTTCATCTCCTTCCAGCCCGTCTCGTTCACCGGGCGCGACGAGGAGATCACGGACGAGCGCCGCATGCAGCAGCGCTACACCCTTTCGCACCTCGCGCGCGACGTGAAGGAGCAGGTCGGAATCACCGAGCCGACGCGCGACTGGTTCCCGCTCTCTTTGATGGGCGCGTTCGCCGACTTCGCAGACCTCGCGCACGGCCCCGATGCAGAGTGGGGTCAGGTCTCGTGCGGCTGTCACCCGAACTGCGGCGTCGGAACAGCCGTGATGATTGACAAGGATACGAAGGAGATGCGACCCGTCCCCGAGTTCCTGAACATTCCGGGACTCGTGCGTGACATGCAGCGCATCACCGACGCCGGGCGCGGCAAATGGACTTCAAATCTTCTGATGGGTCTGACGCTCTTGAAGCATTACAACCCGTACAAGGCCCCGACGCACTTCTCGCTCTACGAGCTGTTCAAGAAGTTCGACAAGTCGTTCGGACTCACCGGACGCACTTACGGTCGCGTTGACGGCAAGCGCTCGAAGCAGGACATCGAGGCGCGACGCGCCGACCGCTGGAACTTCCTCTTCATCGCCGGCATGTGGTTCCAGGACTTGTTCAACTACGACTTCCGCCGCACCGAGATGTGCATCATCCCCTACGGCACGCAGGAGGGCGAGATTTCCTT
>DASRCS010000254.1:0-6820 GCA_035652995.1 Pyrinomonadaceae bacterium | reverse complement strand
AGCCCGTCGTCAAGCGCGACATAGACATCCCGCAGGAGAACGTGCAGCGCATGATTCCGGGCATGATCGGCTCGGTGTCGTACGGCTCCGGCAAGCGCGCCTACAACCCTTACGAGACCATCGCGGGCAAGACCGGCTCCTGCATCGGTCAGGGGTCGTGGCTCGGACTCTTCACCTCGTTCGCGCCGGTGCACGACCCGCAGCTAGTCGTCACGGTCATCACGCGCGGCTCGGCCTCGCGCGGCTACCGCGACGCCTCGACCATCGCCGGGCAGATTTACCGCGGCCTGCAAGGTCGCTTCGGCCCGCGCCCCGGCACGCAGCCGATGCTCGCCAACGACCCGCTCGTCCCGCGCCCGCACATTGACCCGCGCAAGGCCACCGAGATCAACGGCGAGGAGAAGGACGACGACGCGGCGGGCGGCGACGCGGCGGGCGGCGACGCTGCCGTCGTGACCGAGGCGCAGGACGACAACGCCGCACAGCCCGCGGCGCAGCAGCCCGCATTACTGAAGACCGTGAAGACGGTGGAGCGACCAGCGGCGCAGCCCTCGAAGAGCGCCGCCCCTGTTCTGACGCCGGGGCAGAAGACCGACGGCTCAGCCGTCCGCCCGCGCAGGGTTTCGGACAAGCCGTAGTGGCGTGCGTCGCTCACGCGCGGCGCGCGTCGGAGCGGTCGAAAGACGTGTGCGAAAAGCCGGGGAACAGACCCGGCTTTTCGTTGTCTAATCTTTACGCGGGTTGGCTTGACACGTCGTTTCGGGTTGGTGCAGTATCACGGCGCAAAATCGTTTCGGACAGGACGAGCTGCCTTACGCTCCCCGGCAAGGAGCAGGCCCGCTGCGCTCCCCTTAACGGCGGCAACTGGCCGTCGGCGGCGCGCATCTGAGGTACGCGACGCTGGAGCCGAAAGCGCGCCCCCGAATCAAATCTCCCAGACGAATCAGGCTTAGACGGAGGATTGCGACCGATGAAAAACGTATCGCGACTTTTAATAATGGCCGCGCTCATAGCAGCGTTCGCGCTGCCCGCGTTCGCGCAGGACACCACTGCCGCGCAGTGTACGGCTGACGCCGACGCGATGAATGCCCTCTATCAGAAGTTTCTTGCCAACTACAAGGGGACGCCGGATCAGCAGAAGACCGCGAGCGACACCGGCCACGAGTACCTGACCAAGTACGGCAACTGCCCGGACGAGGCCAGCAAGAAGATCGCCACGTTCATCCAGAACTGGGTCTCGAAGTACGACGTTGCCTACCGCAACTACGCCTGCACCGACGCCGTCAACAAGAAGGACTACGCGGGTGCGTTTCAGGCGTGCCAAGTGATTCTCAACGCCGAGCCGGACAACCTCGACACGCTGCTGCTCCTCTCGGCGGCGGGCCTGAGCAACGCGGCCTCGCAGAATCCGAACAAGGGCCTGTACGCGCAGACCGTGACGGTCTCGCGCCACGCCGCCGACCTGCTCGAGTCGGGCAAGACCCCTTCGGAGTGGAAACTGTTCCCGAACCGCGACGAGGCCCTCGGCTTCCTCGACTACACGCAGGGCGTCGTGCTCTTCGACTCGTCGCCCGCCGACGCCGCGGCGGCGTTCCAGAAGGCCGCGCAGTCGAACAGCAAGTACAAGCGCGAGCCTTCGACCTACACGTACCTCGGCACCATCTACGAGAAGGAACTGGCGAAGCTGATTGACGAGTATAAGGCCGCCTTCCCGCCGGGCCAGCCGATCCCCGACGAGAAGAAGGCGCAGTACGACCAGATGTTCGCGCAGATCACGAAGGTTCAGTACCGAATCCTCGACGCCTACGCGCGCGCCGCTTCGTACATGAACGCCGACCCCAAGGCCGACGCGGCCAGGAAGAAGGCCGTCATGGACAAGGTCACGGCCTACTACAAGGCGACGCACAACGACAAGGACGACGGCCTGCCGCAGTACGTCGCCAACGTCACGAGTACGCCGCTGATGCTGCCGGGCCAGGAGCCTACGCCGCCGCCGACAACGCCAGCGACCACGACGACGACCGGCACGGACGGCAACGGCGCGAAGCCCGCTTCGACCCCGCCGCCCGCGACGAAGCCGCCCGTCAGCAAGTCGGCCCCCGCCACGAGGGGAGCCACGGGACACTGACAGGTCTGACTTAACTCGGTCGCAACTCCGAAACGAGGCCGGGCGCAAACTCTGACGAAAGTCGGACTTTGCGCCCGGCGTTTTTTGTTACAATCGCCCGCATGACGAATCAGTCCGGCCCCGACTCGCAGAACGCTTCATCTCTCGAAGAGAAACTCGGCTACACGTTCCGCGACGCGCATCTGCTCGAACGCGCGCTCACACACCGCTCGTGGGCGCACGAGAACGTCGGCGCGGGCGAGGAGGAGAAGGCGCGTCTCCTGCACAACGAGGCTTTCGAGTTCGTCGGCGACTCCGTGCTCGGCCTCGTCGTCGCCGAAACTCTCTTCCGCTCGCACCCGGAAGTCACCGAAGGCGAACTCTCGCGCATGAAGCACCGGCTGGTGAGCACGCAGACGCTCGCGCGTGCGGCGCGCGGACTCCAACTCGGCGAACACCTCCGCGTCGGTCGCGGCGAGGAGAAGACCGGCGGACGCCGCAAGCGCGCGATTCTCGCCGACACGTTCGAGGCGGTGCTCGCGGCCATCTACCTCGACGGCGGCTACGAAGAGGCCGCGGCCTTCGTCAGCCGCGCGCTCGGAAGGGAACTCGAAGAGGCGAGTCCAGAGTCCGCCGCCGCCGCCGACTTCAAGACGATGCTCCAGGAGCGCTTGCAGGCCGAGCAGCACGTCATGCCGTACTACGAAGTGGTCGAGACTCTCGGCCCGCCGCACGCGCGCACCTTCCGCGTCGAGGCCGTCTGGGGCGACGAGCGCGTCCGCGGCGAAGGCCGCACGATCAAGTCAGCCGAAACCAACGCCGCACGCCGCGCGCTCGAACGGATGGACGCGCCTGCGAAGGATGAAACGGAGTCGGAACGGCTCACCGAAGAAGAGAAGGAAGAGCGGACGGAAGCTACGGAAGTTGACGAAGCGGCGGAGCTGACGGAAGAGTTTGCGGAAGAAAGCTAGACCCCGCGACGCCCTCATTACCTGAAACGTTCGCAGACAATCCCGTACTTCTTAATCTTGTAGCCGAGTATGCGCTCGGTCGTGTGCAGGAGTTTCGCGGCCTTCGCGCGGTTGCCGCGTGTGGTCTTCAGCGCGTCCTGTATGATGTCGCTCTCGTATGCGGCGACCGACTGCGCGAGCGAGAGGCGCGTGACCGTGCCCGAACCCTCGGCGGTCTGCAAGGTCGGCGGCAGGTGGTGGCCGTGAATCACGCTTGAGTCGCAGACGACGACCGCGCGCTCGATGATGTTCTCAAGCTCGCGCACGTTGCCGGGCCAGTGGTAGCTCGTGAGCATGTCAATCGCGGGCGTCGAGATGCGCTTGATGTGTTTGTGGTGCTCGCGCCCGTATTTTTCGAGAAAGTGGTCTGCGAGCAGAAGCACGTCGGGCTTTCGCTCGCGCAAGGGCGGCATGAAAATCGTGAAGACGTTGAGTCGGTAGTAGAGGTCTGCGCGGAACTGCCCCTTCTCGATGGCCTTCTCCAAATCCTTGTTCGTCGCGGCGATGAGCCGGACGTTGACCTTGATCGTCTCGGTGCTTCCCAAACGCTCGAACTCGCGCTCCTGAAGCGCGCGCAGAAGTTTTATCTGCGTCGAGGCGTTCAGGTCGCCGATCTCATCGAGGAACAGAGTCCCGCCGTCGGCCAGCTCGAACCGCCCCTTCTTCCGAGACATCGCGCCCGTGAACGCGCCGCGCTCGTAGCCGAACAACTCCGACTCGATGAGCGTCTCCGGCAAAGCCGCGCACGAGACTTTGACGAAGGGCTTTCCGGCGCGCAGAGAGTTGTAATGAATCGCGTGCGCGATCATCTCCTTGCCCGTGCCCGACTCGCCGCGCAGCAAGACGGTCGTGTTCGTGCGCGCGACCTGCGTCACCTGCTCGTAAACCTCGCGCATCGCGTTCGAGCTTCCGACGATGTGGCTGAAGTCGTAGCGCTCGCGTAGCTCCTGCTTGAGGTGCGAGTTCTCGTCAAGCAGGCGGGCGCGGTCGGCCTCGACGTAGCGCTCGACGCGCAGAGCCTGCGCGATCATCGAGGCGACGACCGAGAGCAGCTTCGTCACGCGCTCGTAGTCGCGCCCCTCGGCGTAAGGCATATCAGCGCCGAGCACGCCGACCGCCTTGCGGCTGATGAGAACGGGCACGCAGACGAAACTCGTCTCGTGGCGCGCGGCACGCCTCTCGTGCCCGGCGAGGCGTTGGAGCAGCAGAGGCTCTTGGCTCGCCCGCGGGACGACGACCGGCTTGCCGCTTTCGGCGACGCGACCGACGACGCCTTCGCCGACGCGGTAGGTGACGCGCCGCGCCGCGTCTTCGCTCACGCCGAAAGAAGTCTCGACGCGCAACTCTTCGGTCTCCGAATCGAGCAGCATGACGAAGCCGCGCGTGTACTCTTGCGCGCGGCAGAGCAGTTCGAGCGCGCGGTGGAGCGCGCGCTTGAGGTGCGGCACGTCGGCGAGCGTCTGGCCGATCTCCAGAAGCGCCGCCGTCTCTTGCGGGTCTGATTCTTCCTGCCTGACGAGCTGCGGTAGGCCGCGGGGAAGGTCGGAGACGGTTTCCATTCTGTGCCCTTGTCTTGAACTGCTGGCTAGCGCCCTCATGTTTGAACGCCGCCCGCGGGTAAGACGGCATCGTAGAGTCGCCGCCGCCCACGCGTCAAGGCTCGCACGGAAACAAGGAACGTGCGGCCTGTCACGAACCGATGCCCGTCGGTCTGCCGGGCCGCGCGCGACAAAATTGTCCTGCTTCCCGATTGATGCGACAAAATTGTCCTACCGATTCAAGCTCTTTTCATTGTCTTCCGACTTGCCGAGGCGATTTGGGTTTGAGCTTCGGCCTCCGCGGTCTCGCTCGCGTCGGTAATTCTCCAATGTTTCAGTCGAAAATCATCAGTCGGCGCAAGCAGCGTCGAAGTCTTCCGACAATTTTGTTCCGCTCACGAAGGAGACAGACATTATTGTCTGACTCGCGGCCTCGCTCATCTTCGAGCATTAAGCCTGAGCTTCACTCGAAGCGGTTGAAAAGCCGCGCAACTGCTCGTCAAACAACAATCGTCCGGCGGCATCATCGAACATCGCGAAGGTGGCACGCGGGTTGTTTAAATGAGTGCGCGTGATGACTGCACTCGTTCACCACCTCAAAGTTCGGACGGTGAGCGGAAACACTGTCGCAGAAAACATGGAGGGACGGAGGCGATGAGTAGATTGCCGAAGGCGTCGAGGTGTGTCTTGTCTTTGCTTTGTGTCATCGTCTTGCCGGCGCTTGCTCTGGCGCAAGCGCCCGGCGTCGAAGAGCGTTTGACGAAGGTCGAAAGCGCGTCGGCGTCGGCTCAGTCGGCGGGCGACAACGCGTGGATGCTCATCTGCGCGGCGCTCGTGCTGATGATGACTGGGCCGGGACTCGCGCTCTTTTACGGCGGGCTTGTGCGCCGGAAGAACGTTCTGACGACGATGATGCAGAGCTTCATCCTGATGTGCGTCGTGACCGTGCTGTGGGCCGCGTTCGGCTACAGCGTCGCGTTCGCGGAGGGGACTCCGTTCGCGGGCGGGTTGACTTACGCGTTTCTGCACGGCGTCGGCGCTGCGCCGAATGACGCATACGCGGCAACGATACCGCAGCAGACCTTCATGATCTATCAGTTGATGTTCGCGATCATCACGCCCGCGCTCATCACGGGCGCGTTCGCCGAGCGCATGAAGTTCAGCGCGATGCTCGCGTTCACGGTGCTCTGGACTTCGATAGTCTATTTCCCGCTGGCGCACATGGTCTGGGGCAAGGGCGGATTCCTGAATGCCTCGCTCGGCGGCGCGATTCCGGCGCTCGACTTCGCGGGCGGGACGGTCGTGCACGTCTCTTCGGGCTTCGCGGCGCTGGTCTGCGCGCTCGTCATCGGCAAGCGCGTCGGCTACCCCGCGGAGCCGATGCAGCCGCACAGCCTCGTGCTGAGTTTTATCGGCGCGTGCATGTTGTGGGTCGGCTGGTTCGGCTTCAACGCGGGCAGCGCTCTTTCGGCTGGCTCGCTCGCGACGAGCGCTTTCGTCGCCACGCACTTCGCCGCCGCCGCCGCCGCGCTCGGCTGGACGATTGCCGAATGGGTCAAGGGCGGCAAGCCGACCGTTCTCGGTGCAATCTCCGGCGCGGTCGCGGGACTCGTCGGCATCACGCCCGCTTCCGGTTTCGTGACGCCGATGTCGGCGCTCGCCATCGGATTCGTGACGGGCGTCGGCTGCTTCGTGATGGTGTCGGCGGTGAAGAAGCGTCTGGGCTACGACGACTCGCTCGACGTGTTCGGCGTACACGGCACGGGCGGGACAATCGGCGCGCTGCTGACGGGCGTCTTCGCGACGAGCGCGGTCAACGCGGTCTTCAAAGACTCGGCGGGCAGCGCGCTCCCCGTCGGACTCGTTGACGGCAACGGCGCGCAGGTCTTGAACCAGCTCGCGGCGGTCGGACTCACCGTCGGCCTGACGGTCATCGGCTCGTTCGCCATCCTGAAGTTCGTTGACCTCGTCATCGGCCTGCGCGTGAGTGAAGAAGAAGAGTTGGCCGGACTCGACCGCAGCCTGCATGGCGAAGACGGATACGACTTCGGACTCGAAGCGGCGTTCGTCGTGGAGTCGAAGACGGAAGTCACGGCTGGCGAAGACATCATGCCGGGCTTCGCGAGCGATGTCGCATTCGAAGGCGCTGCGGGCGATTAAGAGCG
>DASRCS010000253.1:0-14546 GCA_035652995.1 Pyrinomonadaceae bacterium | reverse complement strand
TCCGCCGCCGACGGGGCCGCCGCCGATGATGATGCCGCCGAGTATGTCGCCGATCCCGCCGCCGCCGCGCCTACCGGGATAGCGTCCGGGCCAACTGCCGCCGCCACCGCCGCCGCCAACGTCCCCGTAGGTGTCGTACTCGATGGGGTAGATCATCGCGTCGAGTTCTTCGGCCTCGGCGAGCGTGCTTTGGTAGCCCGCGTGCTTGCTCGTCGTGTCAACGCCGTCGGTGAAGAGGACGATGGCCTTGCGCCCCTGAATGCGGCTGAGTTGCTGGCGGATGACCATGTCAACGGCGTCGTAGAGCCGCGTGCCGTCGCCGTTGCGCGTCTGGCGGATGGCGTCGCGCAACTGCGCGCGGTCGTTCGTCGCCTCGGAGAGGACGCGTATGCGGTCGTCGAACGAGATGACGATGACGCGGTCTGCGGGCCTGAGCTGGTCGAGGAAGGCGATGGCCGCGTCCTGCATCTCCTCCATCTTGAACTGCGTCGAGCCGGAGGTGTCTATCAGGAGCGCGACCGTGAACGGCTGCTCGACGGGCGCGAAGTAGGCGATCTGCTGCTCGCTTCCGTCCTCGAAGATTCGGAAGTCGTCCTTGCGAAGGCCGGAGATGAAGCGACCGTCGCGGTCGAGCACCGAGACGGGCACGGTGACGAGCGAGGCGTTGACGCGCACGACCTCGTCCTCGCCGACCTCTTCCGAGACCTCGCCGCGCTTCTTCTGCGCGTCGGAGCCTGCCTGGCCCGCGCTCGGTGCGGACGACTGCGGGAACGGAGTCGGCGCGGTCGCGGGCGCGCTCTGCGTCGGGGCCGCGTCGGCGGCGTCGGTCTGCGCGGGCGTCGTCTGCCCGGCGCGGCGCGGGCGAGACTGCGCGAAGACCGATGCCAGAGCGGCGCAAAACAGAAGGAGCAGGGCGGCTGCGAGTGACTTTCTCATGGCTTTTAACTCCAAAAACTGCGGCAAGCTTATCACGCGGACGGGGCCGGACAAACCTTTGATTGCCGCGGCGCGCGGCGGGATGCCCGAAAAAATAAGGATGAAGGCGGAAGGATGAAAGACGAGGCTCCGCGTCCTTCACTTCATCCTTCATCCTTCCGCCTTCATCCTTCAACGGACGGCGTAGCTCTTGCGGGCGTGGACGGAGAGGTCTTTCGCGTCAACTCTGACGCGGATGTGTCGCTCGCCGGTTGAGTCAGCCGTGCGCTTCGGGTAGTAGCCGAGGCTGTACTGCTCGCGCAACTCGGCGGCGACGCGGGCGAAGGTTCGGGAGAGGTTGTCGGGGGTGTCGGCGTAGAAGAGTCGCCCGCCGGTCTTGTCCGCGAGCAGTCCGAGATAGATGCCCGCGCGCTTGTACGCGTCGCTGAGAAGCTCGCCCTTCGCCGTCACGAGCACGCCCCTCTGCCCGCCGAGGGAGGACGCGCCGGCGGTCGCCTGCGTGGCGTCGCTGTACGTGTCGTAGCGTATGACGTAGGCGAGCGCGTCCAACTCTTCGGCGTCGCGCAGGCTGCTCTCGTAGGTCGCGCCGCCGCTTGAGGTGTCAACGCCGTCGGTGAAGAGCACGACGGCCTTGCGACCGCTGATTCGCCTCAGACGTTCGCGCGCGGCCAACTCGACGGCGTCGTAAAGGCTCGTGCTGCCGCCGGGCCGCGCGCGGAGGACGGCGGCGCGCAGGGCCGCGCGGTCGCTCGTCGGCTCGGAGAGGACGCTCGCGCTCTTGCCGAACGAGATGACGATGACGCGGTCTTCGGGGCGCAGTTGGTCGAGAAAGGCGATGGCCGCCGCCTGTATGTCGCGGAGCTTGAAGCGCGTGGACTCGCTCGTGTCGAGCAGGAGCGCGACCGTGAAGGACTTGTCCGCAGGCTCGAAGAAGGCTATCTCCTGCTCGACGCCGTCCTCGAAGAGTTTGAACCGTTCGCGCGTGAGGTCTGGGACGAATCGCCCCTGCCGATCCGAGACGCTCACGGGCACTGTGACGAGCGACGTGCTGACGCGCACAACGTCGTCATCGCCCGCGCCCTGCGCCGGAGGCTTCGACTGCTGCGCGTCGGTCGCCGCGAACGAGAGCAGAAGCAGGAGGGGCGCGGCGAGCGGCTTCATAAAATGAGTGATGAGAAGCTTCGTAAAGTGAGTCGGACTCTTCAAGTGGCACGTCTCCCTTTTGAAAATGCGAACAGCTCAAGCGTCGCGAGGGTCTCGTGGTGAAGCCGCGTGTCGGACTCGCGGCGTGACAATTCTATCCGCCCGTTGCGCCTCGCTCGATGGCGTTGAAGACGAGGGGGAACGTGCCCCACGTCTGGCCGCGGTGCTGCGGGCGGAAGCCGATGAGTATGACGCGGCCTTTGCCGAGAGTTGTTTCGACGACCGCGGCGCGGCCCGCGAGGTGCTGCGTGCCGAGGAGCCAGCCCGAACGCAGAACGTCCTCCTTACGCTCGGCGTAGCGCGCGACCACTTGGGCGCGCTTCGTGTCCGTCACCTCGAAGGCGGCGCTGTTGATGAAGTATGCGTCGGTCAGGTGCGCGAGTCCGCGCGCGAGCGGGTGCGCGGTGTCAACTTCGATGCGGAGGACGGAGCCGGGGCAGTAGAAGTCGGAAGGCTTCAGACCTTCGAGGACGTTTCGGACGGGCAGGCCGAAGCGCTTGATGGCAAGCTCGGTTGACTCGTCCCAGCAGACGAGCGTGCCGCCGTCCTCGACGAAGCGCCGAAGGTTCTCGACGCCCGCGTCCGTTATGCCGCCCGTCAACTCCGGCGGCGCGGTGTCCTTCGCCCGGCCTTCGACGATCTCGCGCATACGCATCGAGGGCAGCACGATCACGTCGAACTTCTCACGCAGGTTTCCGGCGCGCACGTCCGTATCGCGCAAAGATATGTAGGGGCTGTTGAAGGTGTCGAAGAGCCAGCGCGTCCAGCCCTCATCCATCGAAGCCGTCCAACTCTTGTAGATTCCAACACGCACGCCGTCGCGGACGGGGTTCTGGCGCGGCGACTCGAACCTAAGCCACGCGTATGACTGGCCGGGCAGGGGGGACTTGACGACATCCATCTTTTCCAGCGGGAGGCCGAGGTCGCGCCGCACTTCACGCTCGTCGCGGACGAGCGTCAGTCGTCGCTCGCTCTCGGTCTCGCGTATGTTTGAGACGGGGTAAGCTTCGACGCCCATCTGCATCGGCAGCGTCCAGCCGGCAACGTCGTAGGGGCGTTCGGGAGCGCCGCCCGAAATGCGGTCGGGGTAAATCTGCTTCTCGAAGAGAGCCTGCACGTCAGTCCGGTAAGGCTGCCTGAGGAAGATGATGTAGCTGCCCGCGGGCCATTCGGGCGGCGCGTCGCGCGCGTCGTTGTAAACGGTTCCGTGCGCGGGCGTGAGCGTCAGGTGAAGCTCCCCGTCCATGCGATAGACTTCGACGCCCTGCTCGACGAGCGCGCCGATCATCTTCGCGACCGATTCGTCTCTGCCCTGTCCGGCGGGGATGATGTACGCGAGCACGTCTTGATCGTGCGGGCGGCTCGGATTCTCGTCGGCTGCGCGCGGCGGCCAGTCGAGCGAGCGCACGCCGAGCTGGTAGAAGTTTCGGAGGTAGCGCTCGCGGTACTTCGCGGCCATCGAGAGGACTGCGCGCGCGGCGACGAGTTCGAGGTCGCGAATCTGCGAGGCGTGCCACTCTCCGCCGGGCCACGGGTCAGGGAAGTTCGTCAGCGGACTCGAAGGCAAAGCGGAAGGGAGGCCGCGGGTCGAGTAGCGTTCGAGCTGTTCGGGCGCGACGCGCGCGGGCGTCATGATGCGCGCGCTGGCGGCTTCGGTGAGGATGCCGATTGAGTTGTGGAAGTAGGGCGCGGTGCGGAAGCCTCCGTGCCACCACGTGTCGTAGAGCGAATTGGTCGCGACTCCGCGGAAGCCCGCGGCCTCTTCGTCCGCCGCGATCTTGTGGCCGACGAGTCCGACTTCGCGCAGGAGCAGCGGCGCGATGTTCGGGTTCGGCGGGTCGTAGAAGGGCGGCACGAAGAAGCGCGAGCCGGTCTGGCCCTGCTGGTGAACGTCGTAAACGATTTCCGGGAACCACTCCTTCCACAAGAGGCGCGTGACGGCGCGCGTCTCCGCGAGGTTGAGCATGAACCAATCGCGGTTGTCGTCGTGCCCGGCGTAGTGGTGATAAATCTCCGGCGGCTCACTTCCTTCCCACGGCTTGCCGAGCGATTTGCGATACCAGTCGGCGACGATGTCAACGCCGTCGGGGTTGGGCGAGGGGATGAGGATGAGAATCGTGTTGTCGAGAATCTCGCGCGTGTCGGCGTCGCGCGCGGTCGCGAGTTCGTAGGCCAACTGCATGGACATCTGCGAGGCGACGATCTCGGTCGAGTGAATCGAGCAGGAGACGACGACGACCGTCTTGCCTTCGCGAATCAGCCGTTCGCGCTCGGCGTCCGTGGTGACGAGTCGCGGGTCTGCGAGACGGCGCTGTATTTCGCGATACCTGTCGAGTTCGCGTATATTCTCAGGCGCGCTGATGAAGGCGGCGATGAGCGGCTTGCCGTTAGTTGACGTGCCGACGGTCTGGACTTCGACGCGGTCGCTCGCGCGGTCGAGGCGCTTGAAGTAGTCGTTGATTTGAGTCCAGTCGGCTATTTTGCGGTCGTCGCCGGGCGTGAAGCCGAGCACGCTTTGCGGCGAAGGGACGCGCGCAAGATTCTCGTCCGCGGCGGACGCGGGCGGGGCGTTGCGCGGCGTCGTGCGGCGGCGTCGCTGGGCGTCCGCGTCGTTGAAGACGAGCGCGCAGAGCAGAAGCGCGAAGGCGAAAGAGGCGAAGCGGCGGAGGAACGCAGTCGAGTGCATCCTGAAAGTCTTCCGAGAGAGATTGAAGGCCGAGAGCGCGGCGGCGCGTCGCGGCCAGAGTCTAGCACAGAGGTGCGCGCGACGCTCGCGGGCCGGCTCTGGTACTGGTGGTCTCTGACGGTCGCGGGCGCGCTCCTGCTCGTGCTAGGCCCGCCGGCAATCGGCCTGTCGCTCCTCTCGGGGCGGCGCGAGCGGCTTTATCCCTGGGCGCTCTTCGGAGGCCGCCTGTGGCTGCGTTTGAGCGGGGCGCGCGTGCGCGTGCGCGGACTCGAACACCTCGACCCGCGCGAGTCTTACGTCTTCATCGCGAACCATCGCTCGTTCCTCGACACGGCGACGCTCTTCTGTTTCGTCGGTCGTCGCATAGGACTGCTGGCGAAGAAGGAGCTTCTGAAAGTGCCGATCCTCGGCTACGGCATGGGCTTCGTCAACATCCTCGCGATTGACCGCTCGAACCGCGAGCGCGCTTTCAAGACGACGAAGGCCGCGACCGAGCGCCTGCGCGCCGGAGTCTCGTTCGGAGTCTTTGCGGAAGGCACGCGCGCAAAGCCCGGCCAGCTTCTGCCTTTCAAGAAGGGCGGCTTCTACATGGCGATTGAAGCGGGCGTCGCCGTCGTCCCGGTGGCGATAAAAAACACGGACGAGTTGATGGGCAAGGGCACGGGCGTCGCGCGACCGGGCACGATTGAGATGGTCTTTCTGCCGCCGGTCGAGACGAGGGGACTCAAGACGGACGAGGACGTGAGGCGACTCACGGAGCAGACGCACGCGCTCGTCGCCGAAGAGTTGGGATCGGAAAAGTAGAAGACGCGGCGGGAACGGAGCCGCGGGCAGAGAGCCACGCGCGGCGCGGGAACTCGGAAGACGGAACGCGGGACGTTGAACCGCAGGCAGATTGCTTCCGGTTTCAACGTCCCGCGTTCCGTCTTCCCCTTACGGCTTCTGTTTCGGCGGAAGCGGGTACGGCGTCGGCTCGGGCTTGGCGGGCGGCTTCTCCTTGTCGTTCACGTCGCCCGGCGTGCCTTCTTCGATGACCGTCGCGCGGCCCTTCAGCCGCTCGAAGTCGGTGAACCTGATTCTCATGCGGAGGTGTACGACCTGGCCGTTTTGGAAGGTCAGGTTCTCGTCGGCGTAGGTGTAGGTCGGGAACCAGTACTTGCCGTCAATCTGCTCGCGGTAGGTCTCGAACGTGGGAAAGCGCTGCTTGAATTCGGGGACGCTCTTGCCTCGCGCCTTGACGATCTGCAAGTCCTGGTCGTCAACCCAGACGCGCCCCTGAAAGTACGCGCCCTCCTTCTTCTCGCGCTTGAGCGCTTCGAGCTGCGAGCGGTCGGATAGCGCCTTCGGCGTCACGTCGAAGACGTAAGTTCCGATCTCGTCAATCTTCTCGTGGCCGACGTAGGCGAAGGTGTAGTCGCCCATCTTCGACGCTTCGAGCGAGAAGGCCTGTATGCCACCGAGGTTGTCCAAGTCCTCCGGCGTGATTTGAAGGTCGGTGAGCGTCGGCGCGGGGAAGAAGAGAATCTTCTCGAAGCGGTTGCCGCTGTCGTCGAAGACGAAGCGCGAGGTGCGGTGGAACTCGCCCGTGATCTGCCCGCCGAAGCCGAGCGTCTGGATGACGGCGTCGCGGCGGAATTCGTACTCGTTCAGAGCCTTTCGGAACTGGGTCTCCTTCTGCGCCATCGTGCGGATGATCCGGTCGGCGTCAATGGGCGCGCCCGAACGGTTGATGACGGGCGAAGGCGAGTTCGACGCCGAGGTGTTCGTCTGCGCCGGCGAGGCGACGGACGCAGCGCCAAGCGCCGCCAGAGCAAGCGCGGATGTGAGAATCTTTTTCATAAACACTCTTTCGGTAAGTTTGAAGTGACGAAACAAGGACGCGGACGCGGCGGGGATTCTAACCGAGCCGACAGCCGAAGAGAAGCCCGCCTCTTCGATTTCGGATTGCGGATTGAAGAAGCACTTGAGCCGCGCCCTTTTCTTCGCGCCTCCGGCGAGAAATTAAATCTCACGCCGGGGCACTGGAACGCAATGAAAAATCCGCAACCCGAAATCCGCATTCCGCAATTCAACTGACGAACTCTGCCTCGACGCGACGCGGGATGACGCCGCGCGACGCGCCCTCGTCGAGCAATCTTTGAACCGCGCGGCGACCGCGCTCGGTGTAGTCGAGCGTGAGCTGGTTGACCCACATCCCGACGAAGCGGTCGGCGAGGTCTGTGTCCATGTCGCGCGCGAACTGCATGGCGTAGGCGAGCGCGTCGCGGCGGTTGTCGAGCGAGTATTGGATGGACTCGTGCAGGTAATCCGACACGCGCGCTATCGTCTCCGCGCCGAGGTCGCGGCGGATTGCGTTGCCGCCCATCGGCAGCGGCAGGTCTGTCCACTCCTTCCACCACTCGCCGAGGTCAACGACCTTGTGCAGGCCGAGCCGCTGGTAGAAAAGCTGCCCCTCGTGAATCAGAAGCCCCGCGTCCGCGCGTCCCTCCTGCACGGCCTCGATGATCTGATCGAACGGGACGACCTCGTACTCGAACTCCGGCGAAAGGATTTTCAAAGCGAGGAAGGCGCTCGTCATCGTCCCCGGCACTGCTACTTTGAGCCTGGGCAGGTCTTCAATTTTGTGCGGCTCGCGCGCGACGACGATGGGGCCGTAGCCCTCGCCGATGGACGCGCCGTGCGGCAGAAGGACGTACTTGTCCGAGATGTAGGCGTAGGCGTGGAAGCTGATGGCCGTCACGTCATAGACGCCGCGCGTCGCCTTCTCGTTCAAAGACTGGATGTCTTCGAGCACGTGCTCGAACTTCAAACCGCCCGTGTCGATCTTGTTCGTCGCCAGCCCGTAGAACATGAACGCGTCGTCCGAGTCGGGCGAGTGCGCGACGGTGATGGTGCGTGTTTCGGTTGCTGTCGTCATAACTGTTTACGCAATGGCTGCCTCGCGCCCGACCTTGTTGTAGAGCGTGTCGCGCTCGACTGCTTCGAGGCCGGCGTCTTCGATGAGGGCGACGATCTCGTGTTTGGACATCTTGACCTCGTTGTTCGCTTCCACTGAATAACTCTCGGTCAGCTCGCCGCCTTCGGTGATCGTGCCGTCGAGGTCGTTCGCGCCGAAGTGGAGCGCGACCTGCGCGAGACGCTTGCCGAGCATCACCCAGTAGGACTTGATGTGCGGGAAGTTGTCGAGCATGAGGCGCGCGACCGCCATCGTCTTCAAAGAGTCAACGCCCGAAGGGCCGGGCAGGTGCGAGAGCTGCGTGCCCGGCGGGTAGAAGGCGAGCGGGATGAAGCACTGGAAGCCGCCCGACCTGTCCTGCTGCTCGCGTAGCCGAACGAAGTGGTCAACGCGGTCTTCGACGGACTCGATGTGGCCGTAGAGCATCGTCGCGTTCGTCTTCAGTCCCGCCGCGTGGCACTTGCCGGAAAGCTCAAGCCAGCGCGCGCCGTCCGTCTTGTGCGCGCAGATCATCGAGCGCGTCGGCTCGCGGAAAATCTCCGCGCCTCCGCCGGGGCACGAGTCCATCCCGGCGGCCTTCAACTGTTCGATCACGTCTTCGTCGCTCATCTTGTAGAAGCGCGCGAAGTGGTCAAGCTCGACCATCGTCCACGCCTTGAGGTGAAGCTGCGGGTATTTGGATTTGAGCGAGGAGAGCAAGTCCGTGAAGTAGCTGAACGGCAGCTTCGTGTTCAGCCCGCCGACGATGTGCAGCTCGGTCGCACCCTCGCGGACGGCCTCGCCCGCGATTCGCAGAGAGTCTTCGATGTTGTGCGTGTAGGCATCGGGCTGGCGCGGCGTGCGGAAGAAGCCGCAGAACTTACAGTCCGCATAGCAGACGTTGGTCGGGTTGAAGTGGCGGTTGACGTTGTAGTACGTCACGCGCCCGTGCAGCTTGCGCCTGACTGAATCGGCGAGCCGACCGAGCGCGGGCACGTCGTCCGTCTGAAACAACGCCACGCCGTCTTCAAATGAAAGCCGCTCGCCCGCCTCGATTTTCGGGGCGAGTTCGTTGAGTTTGTCGTCGTGTGAAAAGTTCATAATCCTAAAACCGGGTCAGTAAAACAGCGCCTCCGAACGTCGCGAGCAGTATCACGCTGACGAAGGCGTTCGTCGTGAAGAACGCCGCGTTCAGACGGCTCAAATCATCCGCGCGCACGAGCGAGTGCTGATAGACGAGCAGAGCACCGGTCGCCGCGACGCCGACGAGCGCCAGCGCGCCGAGGCCCGAAACAAAGTATAACCCGACGAGCGCCGCGAACGCCCCCGCGTGCAGCGCGCGCGAGACCCACAGCGCGCGCGCGACGCCGACGCGCGCCGGTATCGAGCGCAGGCCCGCCGCGCGGTCGAAGTCGAAGTCCTGGCAGGCGTAGAGCACGTCGAACCCGGCAGTCCACAGCAGCACGACGAGCGAGAGCAGAAGCGGCACGGCGCTCCCGACCTCGCCACGCACGGCGATCCAAGCGCCCGTCGGCGCGATGCACAGACACCAGCCGAGGGCGACGTGCGAGAGCGACGTGAAGCGCTTCGTGTACGAGTAGAGCAGAACGCTCGCGAGCGCGACGGGCGAGAGCAGGAGCGTCAGGCGGTTGAGCATCGCGGCGGCGACGAAGAAGAGCGCGGCGGAGGCTACCGTGAACGCCCACACGAACGAGACCGAGAGCAGCCCCGCCGGTATCGCGCGCATTCGCGTGCGCGGGTTCGCCGCGTCATACACGCGGTCGGCGATGCGGTTGAATGCCATCGCCGCGCAGCGCGCGCCGACCATCGCCAGAGTTATCCAGAGCGCCTGCCACCAGGTCGGCAGACCCGTCGCCGTAAATCCGCGCGCCGCCAGCACCGCGCCGAGGAATGCGAACGGCAGCGCAAACAGCGTATGCTCGATCTTGATCATTTCGAGCGTCGTGCGTATGTTGCTCGCGGCGGTAGCCATCTCGTCTCAGTTCAGAGGCAAAGGCCGGGCCGCCTTCGCCGTCGCCAGAGTCAAACGATTTTCGTCGCAAAGTCCTGCGCGCCTGCGTCCCGAAGTCTGCAAAATGCCAAACGACTCGGCGCGCGTCGCGCTTCGCCAAAGGCTCAGCTCGTCGAGGCTCAAGGCTGGCGCGGCTGCCAGTAATCCGGCGACTCGATCATGTTCGGGTCGGGCCGCTCCATCCAGCGCTCAGGCTTATGCAGTTCGATGAATCCGAACTGCCGGTAGAGTCCGTGCGCGTCCTTCGTCGCGAGCACCCAGCGGCGGAAGCCCTGCAATTCAGGGTGCGCGAGGATGACCTCCATCAGCCACTTCGACAATCCGCGCCCGCGGTGCGCTTCCAGGACGAACACGTCCGCCAGCCAGGCGAACGTCGCGTAGTCCGTCACGACGCGCGCGAACCCGACCAACTCTCCGCCGCGATAGACGCCGAACGGCAGAGAGTTTTCAATCGCGCGCCGCACGACCTCGACGGGCCGCCCCTTGCCCCAGTAACTCTCCCCGCTGATGTAGCGGTGTATCGCCGCGATGTCCAGCCGCCCGTGGTCGGTGCTGATCGTGTACTCGTCCTTTTGCCAATCCATAACAGTTTTCAGTTTTCAGTTTTCGGTTTTCAGTTCTTTGCTACCGCGACCGCGGCTTCATGAATGCTCCGAATCGCGCCGCCGCCAGAAGCTGAAAACTGAAAACCGAAAACTGAAAACTACTCTCCTTTCCACTGCGTGCCCGTCGGGTGCGGGACGCCGAACTGGTCGAGCACGCGGAAGACGAGGTGGTCAACCAGTTGCTCAATCGTCTGCGGTCGGTGGTAGAAGCCCGGACTCGCGGGCATGACGCGCGCGCCCGCGTGCGCGAGGCGGAGCATGTTCTCAAGGTGAATCGCGTTGTACGGCGTCTCGCGCACGACGAGAACTAACTTACGCCCCTCCTTCAGAGTCACGTCCGCCGCGCGGTGAATCAGGTTCGTGCCCGCGCCCGAAGCTATCGCGCCGAGCGTGCCCATCGAGCAGGGCACGACGACCATCCCGGCCTGCGGGTGCGAACCCGAAGAGGGCTTCGCCGCCATGTTGTCGAGCCGGTGAAACTGTATCAGCCGCGAGTCCGCGGGCAGACCGACCCACTCGTTGACCGCGCGCACGTCGCCCGGCTCGATCCTCGCGCCCGTCTCGACGCGCGCGACCGTGAGCGCGGACGAAGACATGATGAGGTTCACGCGCTCCACGACCCCGCTCGCGGCCATGTGCGCGAGCGTGCGCCGCGCGTAGATCGAGCCTGACGCTCCGGTGATTGCGACGGTCAGTTCCATGAGAAGCTTTCAGCGTTCAGCGTTCAGCCAAAAGACGGAAGGCCGGGCGACGCTCGACGAGATTCCGGTGTTGCCCTGTTCGGGAGGCCGACGGCAGAATTTTGAACGCTCCGAAGAATCTTACGGGCGGCGAGGGCGCACGCGCAAGCGTGCCCGTTTCGGGCTACGCGCGCCGTGATGCTAGACTCTGGCTGAACGCTGATTGCTGAAAGCTGACGGCTGATTTCCGCGATGGACTTGCGAGAACTTGAGCGGCTGCTGCGCGCATTCAAACAGGGCGAGCTGGACGAAGGCGAGGCGGCGCGACGCATCTCGAACCTGCACTTCGAGGACTTGGGGCACACGCGGGTTGACCACGCGCGCGCCGCGCGGCAAGGGTTTCCCGAAGTCGTCTTCGGGGCGGGGAAGACCCGCGCGCAGGTTGTGGAGATCGTCGAGGCGCTCGCGCGCCGCGCGCCGAACGTGCTGGTGACGCGAACGGACGAGGGCACGTTCGGCGAGGTCAGAAACGTCTGCGACGAGGCCGAGTGGCACGAGTCCGCGCGCCTGATCCGCATCATGCGCGACCGGACGGAACGCGGCACGGGCGCGATCATGGTCGTCACCGCGGGCACGAGCGACATCCCCGTCGCCGAAGAGGCCGCGCTCACGGCGGAAGCGATGGGCAACCGCGTCGAGCGCGTCTGGGACGCGGGCGTCGCTGGCATTCATCGAATCATGGCCGAGCGCGAACGCCTGCGCGCCGCCCGCGTCTGTATCGTCGCCGCCGGGATGGAGGGCGCGCTCCCCAGCGTCGTCGGCGGCCTGGTCTCGGCCCCGGTCATCGCCGTGCCGACGAGCGTGGGCTACGGCGCGAGCTTCGGCGGCGTCGCGGCGCTTCTGGGAATGCTCAACTCCTGCTCGTCGAACGTCACGGTCGTCAACATTGACAACGGCTTCGGCGCGGGCTTCGTCGCAAGTTTAATTAACCGCAAAGCAACTGAAGAGTGATGTGTAGAAACAGAATCCACGAGACCGCGCCGGACTCATGCGGTCGAACCCGTCGGTCTGACAAGTGATGAGTAAAAACAGAACCCGCGCCGAGGCTCGACGCCTTTCACTCATCACTCATCACTCATCACTCATCACTTTCGTCGTCGCCCTGGCGATGTTGATGCAGGGTTGTGGCGCGCGCCACACGCCGAACCTTCAACGCATCTTCGAGGGCGCGCGCGCGCAGAAGGGCAAGCGCCCCGTCATCGTCATCCCCGGCATACTCGGCTCGCGCATCGTCAACCGCAAGACGGGCGAGGTCGTCTGGCCTTCGGCCTTTCGCTCGAAGACGAGCGACCTGCCGCTGCCCACGACGCCGAACCTCGACGAAGACCGCGACGACCTCGTCGCCTCGCGCATCGTTGACACGGCGAAGCTGGCGAAGCTCGCGCCCGAAGTTTACGTCTATCACTACCTGCTGCGCGCGCTGGTTGACTTCGGCGGCTACCGCGAGGGCGACTGGGACAACCCGCCCGAAGGCGGCGACCAGGACACTTTTTACGTCTTCGCTTACGACTGGCGTCGCGACAACGTCGAGTCGGCGCGCCTGCTCGTGCGACGCATCGAGGCGCTGAAGTTGAAGCTCGGTCGGCCCGACCTGCGCTTCAACATCGTCGCGCACTCGATGGGCGGACTCGTCGCGCGCTACGCCGCGATGTACGGCGACCGAGACCTCCCGGCGGAAGGCATCGCGCCCGCGCCGGACTGGTCGGGCGCTGGGGTAATCAACAAGATTTTCATGTTCGGCACGCCGAACGAAGGCTCGGCGGAGGCGTTCGCGACACTCCTCGAAGGCTACTCCGTGACCGAGGGCACGCGCCCGCGCATACATCTCCTGAACAAGCTCTCGCGCGAAGACATTTTTACTTCGCCCGCGATCTTTCAACTCCTCCCGCACCGCGCCGAGGCGCGCTTCCTCGACGAGCACCTTCGCCCGCTCGCGCTCGACCTCTACGACCCGGCTGTGTGGCGTCGCTACGGGTGGTCTGCCGCCAACGACCCCGCGTTTCGCGACGCGTACTCGCGCGGCCTCGCGCGCCGACAGCAGGGGCGCGAAGGCTCGCTCGCCGAACTCGACGCCTACTTTGAAGTCGTGCTGCGCCGCGCGCGCCGCTTCCACGAAGCGCTCGACGCGCCCGAATCAGACGCCGCCGCTTCAAACGCGCCCGTCAAACTCTACGCCTTCGGCGGCGACTGCGAGGAGACTCTGACCGCGCCCGTCGTCGTCCGCGACGAGAAGCGCGGGCGCTGGCTGACGCTCGTGCGGCCCAAATCCTTCCGCGCCTCCGACGGCCAGAGCTTCACGCGCGACCGGGTGCTGCGCGCGATGTTCGAGCCGGGCGACGGTCGCGTGACGCGCGCGTCGCTTCTCGGCACAAACCTCGCCGGCCCGCGCGCGAGTGCCTTCTACGCGACGCCCCTGCCCGTCGCCTACGCCGCCTTCGCCTGCGACCTCCACAGCGACCTTCAGAACAACAAGACGCTGCAAGACAACGCGCTCACGCTGCTCGTCGGCGAGTTGATGAGTTGATTCGCTGTTGAAAAAATCGGCGGCGGGGTTTAGATTCGATCTTCGCCTTCAAAGCTACAAATCATCGAGACGTGAAGCTAACGCGACTGGACTCGTGCCGCGCCGGATTCCGTCGCAACGGAGGGATGATGAAAAGAAGACTCGCTCTGCTGTTGTGTGTTCTCTTCGCGCTCGTGGCCGACGCGCAGGCGGCGCGCGCACAGGGCGCGGGCCGCGCGTCTCAACGCGTCAGGCTCTCGGTTGACGCGACCGAAGCGCCGCGCAAGCTCTTCCGCGCGACCGAAGTCATACCGGCGCAGCCCGGCCCGCTCACGCTCTACTACCCGGAATGGATTCCCGGCGAGCACGGGCCGACGGGGCCGATCATCAACCTTTCGGGTTTGAAGTTCACCGCTTCGGGGAAGACCTTGCAGTGGCGGCGCGACCCCGTTGACATGTACGCCTTCCACATTGACGTTCCGCAGGGCGCGAGCGCCGTCAACGTCGAACTCGAATTCCTCGCGCCGACGTTCGCGGGCGGCTTCAGCGGCGGCTCTTCGACGACCTCGCACCTCGCGATGATGACGTGGAACTGGGTTCTGCTCTACCCGCCCGTCACGAGCACGGACGACATCACGTTCGACGCCTCGCTCAAGCTTCCGCAGGGGTGGAAGTTCGGCACGGCCTTGACGGTCGAGAAGGAGTCGCGCGGCGAGATAAATTTCGCGCCCGTCTCGCTGACGAACCTCGTGGACTCGCCCGTGCTCGCGGGCGAGTACTTCCGCGTCCTCCCTTTGAAGACGACGAAGCCGACGGTCGAGATGGACATCGCCGCCGACAGTGCCGCCGCGCTCGAAGCCACGCCGCGGTTCATCAACTCGATGCGAAATCTCGTCCGCGAGGCCG
>DASRCS010000252.1:0-18344 GCA_035652995.1 Pyrinomonadaceae bacterium | reverse complement strand
AGCCTCAGGGGGTTCTGAAGTTTCCTCGGAGGAATGTGAATCATGGGGCCTCGTTCAGTTTGTAGCCGACGCCGCGGACGGTCAGAACGTATCGGGGATTCTTCGGGTCTGACTCGATCTTGCGGCGCAGGCGGTTTATGTGCGGGTCAACGTTGCGCTGGTAGCCTTCGTACTCCGTGCTCCAGACTTCATCGAGCAGGTCGTTGCGCGACCAGGCGCGCCCCGGCTCGCTGGCGAGACGTTCGAGGATGTGGAATTCGAGCGGGGTCAGCTCGACTCGGTTGCCGCCGACCGAGACTTCGTGGCGGCGCTTGTCAATGACCAGCTCGCCGACCTCGATCCGATCCTTGCGGTCGTCGTCGGACTTCGCAGACCACTTGCCCGCGCGGCGCAGAAGCGCCTCGACCCTGACCTCAAGCTCGCGCGGGCTGAAAGGCTTGGCGAGGTAGTCGTCCGCGCCGGCCTGAAAGCCTGCGACCTTGTCGTCAACGGCGTCGTGCGCGGTCAGGAACATGGCGGGCGTCTCGATGCCGCGCTCGCGGACTCGCTTCAAAAGTTCGAGTCCGCTCATGCCGTGCATCGTCACGTCGAAGATGAAGCAGTCGAAAGTGCCGGAGAGCGCTTCTTCGAGCGCGGCCTCGGCGCTCTCGCGCTCTGTGACCTCGTAGCCCAGCCGCCGGAAATACTCGGCGAGCAACATCCTCATGCTCAGGTCGTCGTCAACAATCAGAATCCGCAGACTCAACTCGCGCCACCCGGAGTGTTTTGTGTAGAGCTTGGAACGCAGAAAACCCGTGCGCGAAGATTATAGCGCAAGAGGCGCGAAGATGCGCGCCCCGCGCCGGCAGGTCGGCCACTTAGCCGGGAGCGCGGGCAAGATGCCCATGCTCCCGGCTAAGCGCATTCATCTTTGCCGTACCTTGACGCCATTCGCCCCCACTCCGTATAGTTTGGGTTTACAAAGAGCCGTTGCGATGCGGCCCCCTCCGACATAGCTGACGAAACCTGTAATGCGCGACTTACGGCGACTCCTATTCTATCTCAAACCACACTGGGGAAAGTTCGCCCTCGCGACCTTCGCGATGCTCGCCGTCGGCCTCTTGCAGAGCGCCACGGGCGCGCTCATCGTCCCCATCTTCGATCAGGCGCTCAGGCAGTCCGGCGGTTCGGGCCAGCGCACGCCGACGCTCTTCGGCCTGCAAAACTTCATCCCCGATTCGGGCTTCGCCGCGTGGCGCACGATAGCAATCCTTCTCATCGTCTTCACCATCGCGAAGGGCGTGGCCGAATACTTCTCGACGTACCTGATGGCGCGCGTCGGCCAGGAGTCGGTCTTGAAGCTCCGCACGGACATGTACGCGCACCTGCACGCGCAGTCGGCGGACTTCTTCGAGCGACACCGCACGAACTACCTCGTCTCGCGCCTCGTCGGCTCCGCCGCGGCAATCGAGACGGCGGTCTCGAACACGCTGCGCGACATGCTGCGCGAGGGGTTCACGCTCGTCTGCTTCCTCGCGGCGTCATTTTATTACTCGTGGCGGCTCACGCTCGGCTCGCTCATCATCGCCCCGGTCATCGGACTCCTGACCGCGCGTTTCGGCGGCGCGCTGCGCAAGATCGCGCGCGAGTCGTTCGAGGGCAGCCAGGAGCTCGTGGACACGGCGCAGGAGGCGCTCGCCAACCAGACAATCGTCAAGGCCTACGTCGCCGAGGCGCGCGAGCGCAAACGGTTCACGCGCGTCGCGCGGCAGATCATGCGCGCCAACCTCCGCGCCGCGAAGATCAACGGCATCGCGCCGAACACGATTGAGCTGATCGGCGTCTTCGCCGTCGCCGCGCTGCTCTTCTTCGCGCAGCGCGAGATTCTTTCGGGGCGGATGAACGCCGCGCTCTTCATCACGTTCCTCTTCTTCCTCTTTTCGAGCTACGACCCGATGCGTAAGCTCTCGCGGCTGCAAAACGGGATGGAGCAGGCGCTCGCCGCCGCGCGCCACGTCTGGGAGGTGATGGACGAGCGCGCGGAGATGCCGGAGAAGCCCGACGCCGTCGCGCTCGAACCGCTGCGCGAGGCGATTGAGCTTCGGGACATTTTCTTCGGCTATGGGAACGAAGAGCGGCTCGTCTTGCGCGGCATCTCTTTGCGAATCGGCGCGGGGCGGATGGTGGCGCTCGTCGGCGAGTCGGGCGGCGGCAAGTCAACGCTGACGAAACTCGTCCCGCGCTTCCACGACCCCGTCGAGGGCGCCGTCCTCTGGGACGGAGTTGACCTGCGCGACGCGCGACTCCACACGCTGCGCCAGAACATCGCGCTCGTCACGCAGGAGACGGTTCTCTTCAACGACACCGTCCGCTACAACATCGCTTACAGCCGGCCCGGCGCGACCGACGCCGAGATCGAGGCCGCCGCGCGCGCCGCGCACGCCGACGAGTTCATACGTGAGTTGCCGCGCGGCTACGACACCGTCGTCGGCGAGCGCGGGATATTTCTTTCGGGCGGGCAGCGGCAGCGCCTCGCCATCGCGCGCGCCGTCCTCACCGATGCTTCGGTGCTGGTTCTCGACGAAGCAACGTCGTCGCTCGACGCCGAGTCGGAGCGGCTTGTGCAGAAGGCGCTCGCGAACCTGACGCGCGGGCGCACGACAATCGTCATCGCGCACCGCCTCTCGACCGTCCGCCGCGCCGACCTGATCGTCGTCATCGAGCGCGGTCGGATCGTCGAGTCCGGCAAACATTCTGAACTGCTCGCGCTCGGCGGCGCTTACCGCCGGCTCTACGAACTGCAATTCGCGGACGAGGAGGAAGTCGAGACAGTGAGCAGTGAGCCGTAAGCTGCAAGCAGATGTGAAATACAAACCGCGGCTCACAGACATGATTGACTCAGAGAGAGCGTCTGCTCACTGCTCACTGCTTACCGCTCACCATGAAATCAATGACCGGGTTCGGTCGCGGCACGGCGCAGGGCGACGGGTTCGTCGCCGCCGTTGACCTCAAGACCGTCAACAACCGCTTCCTCGACGTGCACCTCCGCGCGGGAGCGGAACTCTCTTCGACCGAGGCGCTGGTCAGGCGGCGCATCGGCGAACGGCTCTCGCGCGGGCGCGTTGACGTGAACATCTCGCTCGAACGCACGGGCGAAGTCGCCTACGAGTTGAACCGCCCGCTCATCGCCGGATTCATACAGGCCATGCGCGAGATGCAGAAGGAGTACGGGCTTGCGGGCGAGCCGGACATCAACGTCCTCGCCCGCCTGCCCGGCGCGATGCAGGCCGCGCGCGACGGCGTCTCGGAAGAGATGTTGAAGGGCGTCGAGCAGGCGCTCGAGCAGGCGCTCGACGAGCTTGAGGCGATGCGTCTGCGCGAGGGCGCGGCGCTCGCCGCCGAGATGAGCGCGCGGCTCGACGAGATCGAGCGGCACCTTCCCGTCATCGAATCGCTCTCCGCCGAGCAGGTCGAAACCTACCGCGCGCGCGTTTACAAGCGCATCAGCGAACTCCTCGCGCGCGACGGACTCGAAATCGTCGAACTCGATCAGGGCCGGCTCGCGCAGGAGGTCGCATACCTCGCCGACCGCAGCGACATCACCGAAGAGACGACGCGCCTGCGAAGCCACGTCGCGCAATTCCGCGCGGCGCTCGCCGAGGCGGGCGACGTGGGCAAGCGCCTCGACTTTCTGCTTCAGGAGTTTAACCGCGAGGCGAACACCGTGCTGTCGAAGTCAACAGACACGGCGATCAAGGAGTCGGCGCTGGCGATCAAGGCCGCGGTCGAGAAACTTCGCGAGCAGGTGCAAAACGTTGAGTGACGCGCCCGAACCCTGCATCACGTCGGTCGCGAACAAGACCGGCGGCTACCACGGCATCCTCTTCGTCATCAGCTCGCCCTCCGGCGGCGGCAAGGGCACGCTCATCCGCCGCCTGCTCGACACCGTGCAGGGCGTCAGCTACTCGGTCTCGTGGACGACGCGCGAGGCGCGGCCCGGCGAGATTGACGGCGTGAGCTACCACTTCGTCACGCCCGACGAGTTCGTGCGGATGCGCGACGCAGGCGGCTTCCTCGAATGGGCTGTCGTCCACGGCCACCTCTACGGAACCGCGCGCAACGTCGTCGCGCAGGAACTGAGCGAGGGGCACGACATCATCCTCGAAATTGACGTGCAGGGCGCGGCGAACGTGCGGGCGACGCTGGACTCGGTCGTCTCGGTCTTCATCCTCCCGCCCTCGTTCGACATTCTCCGCGCGCGTCTGACGGCGCGGATGACGGAGCGGCCCGAAGAGCTTGAGCTTCGCCTGCGCAACGCGCGCACAGAGGTCGAGCAGTACAGCCACTTCGACTACGTCGTCATCAACGACGAGATCGAGCGCGCCGCTTCGCAACTGGCGTCAATCGTCTATGCCGAGCGGGCGCGGCGCGAGCGGCAGGAGTGGATCGCGCGCCGCGTGCTCGCGACGTTCGAGCCGCCCTCCGGCGTTGAATAACGGGCTGAAAAAGTTTATAAAAGAGTGATTATCGGATCGCCGAATTCATCCACAAGGAGACCGGCAACCGCGAAAGCCGGCATCGGAGAGACATGGCAAAACCCGCCGACGCGATAGAGACAGACGAGCAGAATCCGCAGGAGAGTGAGGCTCCGAGCATTGACTCAAAATACCGCCTCATCCTCGTGGCCGCGCAGCGCAGCAAGCAGCTTCAACGCGGCGCGCGCCCGCGCGTCGAGATGGACACCGCGCGTCACAAGCCGACGCGCATCGCGCTCGAAGAGGTTCAGCGCGGCAAAGTTGATTTTTCGATCACCGAGAAGGAGTGAGCGACCAAAACCTTTCGCCCAACCGCGACCTCAATCAACATCGAACACGACGTGTAAGCCGGGAGCGCGCATCTTTCATGCGCTCCCGGCAATCTTTTTCCTAAAACTCACATTCCCTTGTAATCCGGCCCGCCGCCGCCTTCGGGCGTCACCCAGTTGATGATCTGGTAAGGGTCCATGATGTCGCACGTCTTGCAGTGGACGCAGTTGGAGAAATTTATCTGCAAGCGCCGCTTGCCGTCCGCGCCGTTCTCGACCATCTCATACACGGCAGCCGGGCAGAAGCGCTGGCAGGGGTTGCCGTACTCCTCGGCGCAGCGCGTCGCGCAGATTTCCGTGTCGAGGACGTGGAGGTGCGCGGGCTGGTCTTCGTCGTGCGACACGGCGGCGTGGTAAACGTCCGTCACCTTGTTGAAGGTGAGCTTGCCGTCGAAGCGGAGCCTGCCGTATCGCTGATCCATGTTGTCGCCCTGATAGCCGTAGTTCTTCAGCTTCTTCAAAGCCGTGTGCCCCGGCTCAAGGCTCGCGCGGTCGAAGAGTCCCCACGAGCGCCCGCCCGTGATGAACTGAAGCCCGGCGTTCGCGAGTCCGAGCCAGCGCCCGTGCTTGAACGCGGCGTGAAAGTTTCGCACGCGGCGAAGCTCCGTCGTGATCCAGCTCTCGCGGATCAGTTGGCGGTAGCGCTTTAGCTGCTGTTTGGAAAAATCTTCGACGAGCAGCGCCTCGAAGATGGCCTGCGCCGCGAGCATCCCGCTCTTGATGGCCGAGTGGATTCCTTTGAGCCTCTGCGAGTTCAGAAAGCCCGCCGAGTCGCCGACGAGCAGGAAGCCGTCGCCGTGAAACTGCGGGATGGAGAAAAAGCCGCCCGCGGCAATCGTCTTCGCGCCGTAGCGAATCATCTTCCCGCCTTCGAGAAGACGCGCGACGAACGGATGCCCCTTGAACTTTTGAAACTCCGCATGCGGGTCGAGCAGAGGGTCTTGGTAGTCGAGTCCGGTCACATAGCCGAGGTTGACGATGCGGTTCTGCATCCCGTAAATCCACCCGCCGCCGTATGTGTTCGCGTCAGATGGGTAACCGAGCGTGTGCGTCACGCGCCCCGCCGGGTACCTGTCGTCCGGCAGTTCCCAAAGCTCCTTGACGCCGATGCTGTAAACCTGCGGCTCGCGCCCCTCGTCGAGTCCGAGCCGCTTGGTCAACTGCTTCGTCAGCGAGCCGCGCGGCCCTTCGCCGAGTACCGTCACCTTCGCGAGGATGTCAACGCCCGGCTCGAAGTTCGACTTGCGACGCCCTTCCTTGTCAATCCCCTTGTCGCCCGTGCGAACGCCGACGATGCGATCCCGCTCGTCGTAGAGAACTTCAGCGCCGGGGAAGTCGGGGAAGATGTTGACGCCCGCCTCCTCGCACTTCTCGCCGAGCCACGCGGTCAGCTTGTTGAGTGAGACGATGTAGTAGCCGTGATTCTTCAGAGGCGGCGGCGTGACAGGCGACTTGATGGCGCGCGTCTTCGTCAGGTACAGAAAATAATCTTCGTTGACGGGCGACTCGACGGGCGCGCCCTGCTCGATGAAGTCGGGGATGAGTTCGGCGAGCGCCTTCGGGTCCATGACCGCGCCGGAGAGTATGTGCGCGCCCACCGAAGCGCCCTTCTCGATGACGGCGATCTGAATCTCGCCGAGCGACTTGCCGTGGCGCTTGCCGCTCGCGACCGCCTCGTTGTGCTCGCTGACGAGCCGCGACAAATGAAGCGCCCCGCTCAAAGAAGCCGGCCCCGCTCCGACGAAGAGCACGTCCATCTCGATGCTTTCACGTTCCATTCTTCATCTCCCGAAGGTCACAGGCGCCGGATGAATTTGAACGAAAGCCTCGTTTCGTCCGGCAAAATTTGATTTTTGAAAAGCGAAAATGAATCACCATTCAGTTTAGCGGCGCGGCGCGAAAATAGCAAAAACGCTCCCGTTGTTTGCCCGCGCGCTGATCGCGGGCACATAATCTGCGGCATTCGTCAACAGCTTACAAAGAGGGGGCGCGCCGACGCGATGTCAGATCACAAACACACCAACAGGCTTATCAACGAGACTAGCCCATATCTTTTGCAGCACGCGCACAACCCCGTGGACTGGTATCCTTGGGGCGAAGAGGCTCTCGAAAAATCGAAGCGCGAGGACAAGCCCATCCTGCTCAGCATCGGCTACTCGGCCTGCCACTGGTGTCACGTGATGGAGCGCGAGTCGTTCGAGAACGAGGAGACGGCGCGGCTGATGAACGAGAACTTCGTCAACATCAAGGTTGACCGCGAGGAGCGCCCCGACCTCGACCAGATTTACATGAACGCCGTCCAGATGATGACGCGCCACGGCGGCTGGCCGCTGACGGTCTTCCTCACGCCCGACCTCGTCCCCTTCTACGGCGGCACCTACTTCCCGCCCGAAGACCGCTACCAGATGCCCGGCTTCCCGCGCATCCTCGCAGCCGTGGCCGAGACCTACCGCACGCGCCCCGAAGAGGTGCGTCAGTCGGCGTGGGAGATTCTTTCCGAACTCCGCCGCATGAACATCGCGCAGGAGTCGGGCGAGTCAATCAACGCGGAGCTACTCGACGCGGCCTACCGCCAGCTTTCGCGCTCTTACGACCCGGCCAACGGCGGCTTCGGCGGCGCTCCGAAATTTCCGTCCTCGATGAATCTCGAATTCCTGCTCCGCACATTCAAGCGCGCCGGCGACCGTCGCGCGTTGGAGACGGTCACGCACACCTGCGCGAAGATGGCGCGCGGCGGGATGTACGACCAACTCGGCGGCGGCTTTCATCGCTACTCGACTGACGCGCGCTGGCTCGTCCCGCACTTCGAGAAGATGCTCTACGACAACGCGCTCCTCTCACGCCTCTACCTTCACGTCTATCAGTTGACGGGCGACGCTTTTTACAAACGCGTCGTAGAAGAGACGCTGGATTACGTCGCGCGAGAGATGCGCGACCCGTCCGGCGCTTTCTACTCGACGCAGGACGCGGACTCGGAGGGCGTCGAGGGCAAGTTCTTCGTCTGGGACAAAGCGGAGATCGAAGCCCCGCTCGGCGCGCACGACGCGCGGCTTTTCGGCGCGTACTACGGCGTCACGGAACAAGGGAACTTCGAGGAGAAGAACATTCTCAACGTCGCACGACCAGCCGAAGAGGTCGCGCGCGAGTTGGGCATCACGGTCGAAGCATTGAACGCGGCGGTCGAGCGTGGCCGTCGCATTTTGTTCGGCGTGCGCGAGAAGAGGGTCAAGCCGGGGCGCGACGAGAAGGTCATCACCGCCTGGAACGGACTGATGATCGAGAGCTTCGCGGAGGCCGCCGCCGTTCTCGAACGCGAAGACTACCGCGGCATCGCCGAAGGCGGCGCACGTTTTCTCCTCGAACAGATGATGTCCGACGGCGTGCTGCTCCACGTCTTCAAAGACGGGCGCGCGAAGCACGCGGGCTTTCTCGACGATTACTCTTACGTCGTCTCGGCGCTCGTCACCCTCTTCGAGACGACCGGGGCGTTGCACTGGCTTGAGGAGGCGACGAAACTCGCCGACAAGATGGTCAAAGAATTCTGGGACGGCGACGAAGGGGGCTTTTACTACAACGGCAGGAGCGGCGAGAAGCTTATCGTCCGCGGCAAAGACTACTTCGACAACGCTACGCCTTCGGGAAATTCCGTCGCCGCCGAGTCGCTTCTCCGTCTCTCGGTTTTGACTGGGAACGAAGATTACAGACGCAAGGCCGTCAACGTCCTGCGCCTCGTGCGCGACGCGGTCGAGCGCTACCCTTCGGCCTTCGGCTACGCGCTCGGCGCGATGGACTTTCAACTCTCGACGCCGAAAGAGGTCGTCATCCTCGCAGGCGGTGACGACGAAGGCGCGCGCGCACTCGAACGCGAAGTCTGGGGCCGCTACCTGCCGAACAAAGTCGTCGCGCTCTCGAAGGGCGACGATGCGCGCGCATCAGAACTCGTCCCGCTGCTCCGCGACCGTACCGCTGTCGGCGGTCGCGCCACGGCCTTCGTCTGCGAGAACTACTCTTGCAGGCTGCCCGTCAACGAGCCGCACGAACTCGCGGCTCAACTCGACGAAGAAAGTGGCGTTGGGTAGAAAGAGTGAGTCGCGGCGACTCTGCCCTCGCGGAAGCGTTGTAGCATTCATTCGGCTGCGTCGCGCAGGGCCTGCAACAACTCCTCGCCGAAATTTTTTATCTTCGACTCGCCGAGTCCGTAGATCGAAGCCAGCGCTTCGAGGGTCGCGGGTCTCGCCCGCGCGAGGTGTTCGAGCGTCCTGTCCGGGCAGATCATGTACGCGGGCACGCGACCGGCGTTCGCGCGTTCGAGCCTCCACTTCTTCAGATTCCGAACGACGCGTTTCTCCTCCGGCGTCAAGACGATTTCGGGGACGGGCGCGGCCCTCTTCCTTCGCGGCTTTTTCTCCTCTCCCTCAGCCCTCGGTTTTATCTCCGACGCGCGCAACGCCAGCTCAAGCCTCCCCTGCTCGCCGAGCAGACGTAGAAGCTCCTCGTAAACAAGCAAAGCCATCCGCGCGTCGAGCGCGGCGTACTCAACTTGCGCGCGCGTGAGCGGACGCCTGCGCCAGTTCGCCCTTTGCAGGGTCTTGTCGAGCGGCGTCCCGAACAGGTGCTCGACGATTGAGGCCAGACTGTGCGAGCCGAGCGTGAGCGCCATGCGCGACAGACGGAGCGTGTCAATCAGACCGTCGGGTCGCACGCCCGCGTCGCGCAGCACGGCCTCGTCGAAGCGCGCGTTGTGCGCGACCATCTTCAGCTCGCTCGATTCGAGCAGCGCCCGCAGAGGCTCGACGCCCGTCGCCAGCACGTCGGCGACGATCACCTCGCCCTCGCGCGGCGCGACCTGCACGAGCGACAGGCGCATACGGTTCGCGCCCGTGTCCCAGTAAGTCTCCGTGTCAAGCCCGACGACCTCGCCGCCTTCGAGCGGCGCGACCGCCGCGCGAAGCTCCGACTCGTCATCAACGAGACGCCAAGTGAATTGCCCTTCCCCGCTGTTCACGCCCGCCGAAAGCCTCCGCGACAGTCTCGAAAAACGCGGCAATGATGCCGAAACCTTGTCGTTCTGACGGTTCGATTGCCGCCGCATTTTAACACTTGACCGGCGGCGACGCGGCGGGCTATTTTTGATGTAGCCAACAAGGTTGGCGGCCCTGTCAGAAGACTTCCTCAGAAAACTTTTCAAGCACAGACTCTCCGGGCGTCAAAAGCGCTCGACCGTTCCGCCAAAGCCAGAGACCTTCGACATCTTGAGAGCTTTTTTTTCACCCGCATCCTTCTTCCCCGCGCAAGCGTTTTTTCTCCCGCGTTCCGACGGTATGACAAACAGCACGCTCTGCCTCTTCATCTGCGCCGCCGTTCTCTTCGCCGCCTGCGCAATCCTGTCCCTCATCTACCTTCGCGCGCGCTCCCGCGTGGGGAGACTCGAAGACTCGCGCCGCGCTCTGGAAGAAGACTTGAGGCTCGCGCGCGAGTCGGCGAGCCTGAACATGAGCGCGGTCGAGGCGCTCGCGATTGCCATTGACGCGAAAGACCAGACCACGCACGGTCACGTCCGAAGGACGCGCGTTTATGCGGTCGAACTCGGAAAGCTTTTCAACGTCAGCCCCGCCGAACTCGAAGCCCTGAGGGCCGGCGCGCTCCTCCACGACATCGGCAAGCTCGCCGTGCCCGGCCACATCCTCAACAAGCCTGGCAAACTCACCGCCGCCGAGTTCGAGCGCATGAAGGTTCACACGACCGCCGGCGCGAGCATCATCAGCCGCGTCGCCTTCCCTTACCCGGTCGAGCAGATCGTGCGCCACCATCACGAGAAGTGGGACGGGACGGGATACCCGGACGGACTCAAAGGCGACGCCATCCCGCTCGTCGCGCGCATCATCGCCGTCGTTGACTTCTACGACTCGACGCGCTGCGACCGACCCTACCGCGCGGGGATGACGCGCGAAGATTCTCTCAACCTCCTCCGCGGCAAGGCCGGAAAATCTTTCGACCCCGAAGTGGTCGAGGCGTTCGTCAATAACATCGAGCGCTTCGACGCCCTCATCTCCGCCGAAGACCTGCGCGAACAGGTGCAGCCGGTCGCGAACGCCGAGAGAGAGCCAGCCGGAGAAGTCGGCGCTCAGACACGCGCGGCGGCCCCGTCTGGGAAAAGCGCTTCGGGCTTCCGCTCAATCGCCGAGGCGCAGCGCGAGGTTCTGGCGCTCCACGAGATCGCGCAGACCCTCGGCTCGTCGCTCGGCCTTCAGGACACGGTGGCGTTCATCGCGGGCAAGCTTCGTTCGGTCGTGCCGTTCGACACGTGCGTCTTCTTCGTCGTCAACGAGCAGTCGGGCAAGGCCGAGCCGATTCACGCGCTCGGCGAGTCGTCGGAATTTTTCGGCGGCAGGCGGGTCAGCGTCGGCGAGGGGCTGACCGGCTGGGTCGTCGCCAACGCGCGCACGATGTTCGGCGCGCAGCCCGAACTCGACATGGCCGGCGTGCCCGCAGAGGTCGCCTCGCGAATCCGCGACGTTATCTCTTCGCCGCTCGTCCGCGAGGACGGCTCTTTCGGCGCAGTCACGCTCTACTCGTCGAGCGCCGCGAGCTACACGGCTGAGCACGCGCGCCTGCTGGAATCGGTCTGCCTGCACGTCTCCGGCGCGCTCGACAACGCCATCGCGCACGAGCGGACGAAGCAGAGCGCACTGACGGATCACCTGACGGCGCTCCCGAACTCTCGCGCGCTCCGGCTCATGCTCGAACAGCGCGTCGCCGAGTGCCGCCGCAACGGACGCGAGCCTGCGTCGGTCTTGAGTCTGGACGTTGACGGCTTCAAGGAGGTCAACGAAGCCTTCGGCCACGGCGTGGGCGACCGCCTGCTCGCGTCGGTCGCCGCCGTCGTCAAGAAACAGCTCCGCGACATGGACACGCTCGCGCGCTATTCGGGCGACGAGTTCGTGGCCGTCCTGCCGGGCGCGTCCGCCGACGCCGCCTCGATGATCGCCGAGCGCATTCGCTCCGCGGTCGAGTCGCACGAGTTCACAGTCAAAACGGGGCGGACGATTCGCGTCTCGGTCAGCGTCGGCGTCGCCTGCTACCCCGAAGACGGCCCGACGGCTGACGACCTCCTGCTCGCCGCGACGCAGAACATGAGGCGCAACAAGCACGCCCGGCGCTCGACGCACGGCCCGGCCTCCGTCATCTCGATTGACGCTTTCCGCTGAACTTTCGAGACTCGAAACTCTTAAACTTCTTCAGAACATCGCGCGGCGCGTGAACGGCAGAAGCCATTCGCGCGCCGCTCTTGTCTGCGCCCGCGGGCGTTTTTGCCGCGCGCGTCGAACTCGCGTATAATCACTTCCCGCAACAACTGAAGCACAGCAAGACGCAAGCTGATGCGCCGCGACTTTGCCGGCGGGCGGGCACGCGCGCCGGGCAAGAGCGCACGCTATCCTTTCGCTTATGAGTGAACTTAAAGTCACACCGATGAAACCTCGAACGCAGACCAACAGCCCTTCGGGCGGCGCTGGCGTGGCGGAGCGCGACGAGCGCGATCAGATAGACAGCGACGAACTCCGCGTGGAGCACGAGCAACGCATACAGGAACAGCAGAAGCACATCGAGGAGATTGACAACGAGACCCTCCTGCGGATGCTCTACCAGATGATTCTCATCCGCCGCTTCGAGGAGAAGGCGGCGGAAGCCTACACGCTCGGCAAGATCGGCGGGTTCTGCCACCTCTACATCGGGCAGGAGGCCGTCGCCGTCGGCACGCTCTCGGCTCTGAGGCCGGACGACTACGTGCTCACGAGCTACCGCGACCACGGCCACGCGCTCGTCATGGGCATCTCGCCCGACGAGGTGATGGCCGAGCTGTTCGGCAAGATCGGCGGCTGCTCGAAGGGCAAGGGCGGCTCGATGCACCTCTTCGACGCCGACAAACATTTCCTCGGCGGCCACGCAATCGTCGGCGGGCAGATTCCGCTCGGCACGGGCATGGCCTTCGCGACGAAGTACCGCGGGACGGATCAGGTCACGCTCTGCTACTTCGGCGAGGCCGCAGTCAATCAGGGCGCGTTCCACGAGTCACTCAACATGGCGCAACTCTGGAAGCTTCCCTGCATCTACGTCTGCGAGAACAACCAGTACGGCATGGGCACTTCGCTCGCGCGCGCGATGTCGCAGCACAACGTCGCCGAGAAGGCGTGCTCATACGACCTCGCTTCTGAGTTCGTTGACGGCATGGACGTGCTCGCCGTCCGCGCGGCGACCGAGCGCGCCGTCGAGCGCGCACGAAAGGACTACCTGCCCTCGCTCCTCGAAGTCAGGACGTACCGCTTCATGGGCCACTCGATGTCCGACCCCGGCCACTACCGCACGCGCGCCGAGATCGAGCGCTATCAGGAGCGCGACCCCATCAAAGTCTTCGGCAGCAACCTGCGCGAGAAGGGCGTGCTCGACGACGCCGGACTCAAAGAGATCGAAGGCCGCGTCCGCGACGAGGTCGAGCGAGCCGTCAAGTTCGCCGACTCAAGCCCCGAACCCGCGCCCGAAGAGCTTTACACGGACGTTTACGCGACACCAATAAAGTGAGCAGTGAGCGGTAAGCAGCGAGCAGAAAATAACTGCTTTCATACTGCTCGCTGCTTACCGCTCACTCAAACCGGAGGTTTGAACAGTGGCAGTAATGACGATGCGCGAGGCGCTCAACCAGGCGATGCGCGAGGAGATGAAGCGCGACGAGAGCGTCTTCCTGATGGGCGAGGAGGTCGCCGAGTATCAGGGCGCGTACAAGGTTTCAAAGGGTCTGCTCGAAGAGTTCGGCGACAAGCGCGTGATTGACTCGCCGATCACCGAACTCGGATTCGCCGGACTCGGCGTCGGCGCGGCGATGGTCGGACTGCGGCCCGTCATCGAGTTCATGACCTTCAACTTCTCGATCCTCGCGACCGACCAGATCATCAACTCGGCTGCGAAGATGCGCTACATGTCGGGCGGGCAGTTCAAGATTCCCATCGTCTTCCGCGGCCCGAACGGCTCGGCCTTCCAGGTCTCGTCGCAGCACTCGCAGGCGCTCGAATCGTGGTACGCGCACTTCCCCGGACTCAAGGTCGTCATGCCCTCGACACCGGCGGACGCGAAGGGACTTTTGAAGAGCGCCATCCGCGACGACGACCCGGTCATCTTCATGGAGCAGGAGCGCATGTACGGCAACAAGGGCGAGGTGCCGGACGGCGAAGACTTCATCATCCCGCTCGGCAAGGCCGACGTGAAGCGCGAGGGGAAGGACGCGACCGTCATCGCGCGCTCGATGACCGTGCCGCTCGCTTTGAAGGCCGCCGAGGAGTTAGAGAAGCAGGGCGTTTCGGTCGAGGTCGTTGACCCGCGCACCATCCGCCCGCTCGACATCGAGACGATAGTCAACTCGGTGAAGAAGACGAACCGCGTCGTCATCGCCGAAGAGTCGCACGCCTTCTGCGGAGTCGCCGCCGAGATCAGCGCGCAGATCATGGAGCGCGCCTTTGATTATCTGGACGCTCCCGTCAAGCGCATCTCCGGCGCGGACGTGCCGATGCCCTACGCGAAGAATCTCGAACGCCTCGCGCTCCCCGACGTGGAGCGAGTCGTCAAGGCCGTGCGCGAGGTCGCGTACATGGACTGAAGGGGGTCAGAAGTCAGGAGTCAGAATTCAGAAGATTCGGCTTCTGCACGAGCTGACGCAAACGACATTGAGGTTCGACGTTTTTTTATTCTGACTCCTGACTTCTGAGTTCCGAGGAATTTATGGCAACGCAGGTCGTGATGCCGAAGCTGTCGCCGACGATGGAAGAGGGGCAGCTCTCGCGGTGGCTGAAGAAAGAGGGCGACAAGGTCTCGGTCGGCGAGCCGATAGCCGAGGTTGACACCGACAAGGCGACGATGGAGGCGCAGGCTCTGGCCGAGGGCGTGCTCCGAAAGATTCTCGTCCCCGAAGGCGAGACCGTCCCGCTCGGCGCGGTCATCGCGATCATCGGCGCGGCGGACGAAGACATCTCTTCGCTCGTCTCGCAGGCTTCGTCCGGCGCGGCTCAGGCTGAGCGCAAGGAGCGCATCGAGGAGTCGGCGGAAGGCCGCGCTTACGGCGCACCCGACGAGGTCGCGAGCGTCGTCCCCGGCGGCGAGCGCACACAGGCCACGGTCGAAGGCCAGCCGCTCAAAGGCGAAGTCGGCGGCGCTCCTTCGACGCAACAGGGCGGCGCGGCGGAGTCGGGCAAGACTCAACCTGAAACCAAAGCACAGCCGACCGAAGCCGACGGCAACGGTCGCCGCGCGCAGGGCGGTCGTCTCATCGTCTCGCCCATCGCCGCGCGCATGGCCGCAGAGGCGGGCATCAATCTCAACACACTCTCCGGCTCAGGCCCCGGCGGTCGCATCGTCAAACGCGACATCGAGTCCGCGATGCAGGCCGCGCAACCACAGAGTCAGCAAGCGACCGCACCGCAACCCGAAGGACGTGCGACACAAGCGCCCGCCGCACAGCCTTCGCCCGCGAGCGAGCAACAGCCCGCGGCTCAATCCTTCGTCACGCGCACGGTCGAAGGCGCGGCACCTTACCGCGACGTTCCCGTCACAACGATGCGCGCGACGATTGCGCGGCGGCTCGTCACGTCAATCGGCCCCGTCCCGCACTTCTTCCTGACGACCGAGATCGAGATGGACAAGGCCGCGGAGCTTCGGCGGCAACTCAACGAACTCGACCCGGAGATGAAGGTCAGCATCAACGACCTCATCATCAAGGTCGCCGCGGTCGCGCTCATGCGTCACCCGGCGGTCAACTCGTCCTTCCAGGAGAAGGCCGTCCGCCACTACGAGCGCGCCGACATCGGCGTCGCCGTCGCCATCGAGGACGGTCTAATCACGCCCGTCGTGCGCGGCGCGAACGAAAAATCCGTCGGGCAGATCGCGCGCGAAGTACGCGACCTCGCCGAGCGCGCGCGCAGCCGGAGGCTGAAGCCCGAAGAGTACACGGGCGCGACCTTCTCGGTCAGCAACCTCGGAATGTTGGGCATTGACGAGTTCACGGCGGTCATCAACCCGCCGGAGGCGGCCATACTCGCCGTCGGCTCGATGACGCCGAAGCCCGTCGTGCGCGAAGGCGAGGTCGTCGTCCGGCAGATCATGCGCGTCACGATGTCCTGCGACCACCGCGCCGTTGACGGCGCGACCGGCGCGCAGTTCCTCCAGACCTTCAAGAAGATTCTGGAGAACCCGCTCTACCTGCTCGCTTGACGGCGCGTGGCATCCTGCGCGCCTCGGCTGAAGCAAAACTTTTTTTCAGGAGGGAGAAGATGAGCGCGAATCAATCCGAAGAGACGCCCGCGAACGTCACGACCGACGCCGAGAGTCAGGAGTACGGCGCGCAGCACGGGCAGAACATCGAAGGGCAGAACACAGGCTCGTCCGCGCCCGACGCGAAAAAAGATGACGACCCGGCGGAGACCGGCGACGGCACGGGCGCTCGCGCGGGGGCTTACAGCTAAGGCGGTTTTGGATTCGGGTTGCGGCTCAGGGGCAACGAGCGTTTGTCTCGACGCGTTGATTCATTGACTTTCCCATTCAATGAAACAATCTTCGACAGTTCTCCCTCCGCAAGCCGAGACACGAAATCAAAACGCCGCGGGGGCGCATCTCGCGCTCGTCGCGGTGCAGTTGATTTTCGGGACGTGGCCGATTGTCGGCAAGATCGCGCTCCGCGAACTGCCCAGCACCGGACTAGTGGCCTTCCGCGTGTTCGGCGCGACCGCAGCTTTTTTTCTGATCCTTCGGTCGAGAGGCCGCGTGACAGTCCCACGCCGGGCTGACCTCACGCGGCTCGCGCTCTTCGGCCTGCTCGGCGTAGTCCTCAACCAGCTTTTCTTCGTCAAAGGGGTCGCGCTCTCGACCGTCGTCAACGCGGCCCTCATCGGGACGGCGATTCCGGTCTTCACACTGCTCGTCGGCGCGCTCTTCGGCTTTGAGAGACTGTCGGCGCGCGCGGCGCTCGGCACTCTCGTCGCCGCCGCGGGCGTCGTCTATCTGATTGACCCTCTGCGCGCGGACTTCAGCGGCGGCAAGGCGCTCGGCAACCTCCTGCTCGTCTGCTCGAACCTAGCCTATGGCTCGTACATCGCCGTCTCGCGCGACGTGTTCCGGCGCTACGGCGCGCTGAACGCGGTGGCGTGGGTCTTCGCCTTCGCCTGCATCCCGACCATCCCACTCGGCGGCTACTACCTCTCGCGCATCCCGCTCGGTCAACTCAGTTGGATGACTTGGGCTTCGGTCGCTTACATCGTCCTCGTGCCCACCGTCGGCGCTTACTACCTCAACGCCCTCGCGCTCGAACGTGTCGCGCCGAGCACCGTCGCGGTTTACATCTACCTGCAACCGCTCGTCGCCTTCGCCGTCGCGCCGCTCCTGCTCGGCGCAGACGAGCAGTGGGTCGCGCGCAACTGGGTCGCCGCCGCGCTCATCTTCACCGGCGTCGCCGTCGTCACCCTCCGCGCGCGCAGCCGCGTGGTCGAGGAAATCTCAGAGCGCCCGGAAGCACTCGGACACTGAAGAAGGCAAAAGTAAAAAGGCAAAAGGCAAATGAGAAGAGGCCGGATAACGCGCCTCTGGTCATCGTCGATTGACGAGAGCCGCGCTTGTCGTCTCTCTTTCTTTTGCCTTTTGCCTTTTTACTTTTGCCTTCCCTTCACGCCGTCTTCAGCGCCTTCAAACCTTTTCCGCCTTCGCCTTCGGCCACGCGGCGAAGCTCAAAGAGTTTCATCAGCGCCTCGACGGGCGAGAGCGAGTCGAGGTCTGTGTCGAGCAGTTCCTGAACGACGCGCGCGCCTCGGCCCCACGTCGTCGCGTCGAACTGTTCGAGGGCCTCGTCGCCCGAATCTTCTTCAACGCCCGCGCCGCCTTCGTACTCGCGCAGGAGTTCTTCGGCGCGCGTGACGACGGGGCGCGGCAGTCCCGCGAGTTTGGCGGCGTAAACTCCGTAGCTGCCCGCCGCGACGCCGGGCGTGACTTTGTAGAGGAAGACGAGTTCGCTCCCCTGCTCCGCGATCTCGACGCGGAGGTTTCGCAGGCGCGGGAGCGTCGCGGCGAGTTCGGTCAGCTCGTGGTAGTGGGTCGCGAAGAGGGTCTTCGCGCGCAGGCGCGGGTGGTTGTGGATGTACTCGACGACGGCGCGCGCGACCGCGAGTCCGTCGTAGGTGGAAGTGCCCCGACCGAGTTCGTCGAGCAGGACGAGCGAGCGCGGGCTGGCGTGGTGGAGGATGTTCGCCGTCTCGACCATCTCGGTCATGAAGGTTGACTCGCCGCTCCCGATGCGGTCGTAGAGTCCGATGCGCGTGTAAACGCGATCCGTCAGCCCGACCGTCGCCGACTCGGCGGGCACGAAGCTCCCCGCCTGCGCCATGATGACGAGGAGCGCCGTCTGCCGCAGGTACGTTGACTTGCCCGACATGTTCGGCCCCGTGATGAGCGCGATCTCCGGCGCGCCCTCGCC
>DASRCS010000251.1:0-16305 GCA_035652995.1 Pyrinomonadaceae bacterium | reverse complement strand
GCGCGGCGTCAGGCGCACGCAGGGGATGCGGCCCTCGCGCGCGAGACGGCGCACGGTTGACTCGCTCACCTGAAGGACGGAGGCGAGCTGGCGCGCCGTCAAATACTCTTCGCGCGTCTCCTCATTTTGGGTGTGCGCGTTCTTCACTTCGCCGTTTTACTTCGAGGCGCGTTTAAGGCTCAGCGCCGTCCGGTAGATCGCCGCGCCCTCGACCGAAACTTCCTGCGTCGCCGTCTCCATCCCGTCGGCCTTCGCCGTCACGCGGTAGCGCGCGCCTTCGGGCGGCAGGCGGAAGGCGAACGAACCCGTCACGTTCGTAAACTGGTCGCCGATCTTCTTCACCGAGCCGTCCGGCTCGACGCGCGCAAGCTCGACGTGCGCGCCGGGGAAGCTGCGGCCCCCGGCGTCGAAGACGCTCCCCTTGATGAACGCAATCGAGCCTTCGTCAACGCGGAGGAAGAGGTGATCCCTGAGCGAGACGGTCTCGCCCGCGCGGACTTCGAGGTTCTCCATCGTCCCCACCTGAAGTCCGGGCTTGCGTAGCGTCAGCCCGTAAGTGCCCGGCTCCAGGTTGCGGAACTCGAACTCTCCCTTCGCGTTCGTCGTCGCCTGCGCGACCTCTTCGTCGCCGCGCCGGAGCTTGACGCTGATCCCCGCGGCGCTCTTCCCCGACTCGACGCGCACGCGCCCCACGACGACGCCCGTCGTCGGCTGCTCCTGCTGCTTCTTCGACTTCTTCTGTGCGTCGGCGGACAAAGGGCCGGCGGCGGAGAGCAGGAGCGACGCGGCAACGATGGATTTAAAAAATTTTCGTCGGAGCATGATGAAACTGATTTCCTTTTCGTTCGGGGTGAGCATCAAAAGTTTCGCCGGGGATTATAACACGCGCTTTCGGGTCTGTTGATGCCGCCGCGGCGGGCGGCTGTTGCCCCGAAAGAATCTGTGGCGCACGCGGCGTGCGCGGAAGTATAATCCGCTTGCAGCAAGTCCGGCCCTGTAGTTTTTGAGCTTTAAAAGTCATGCCTTACATTCCAAGCCGACCGTTGGAGGCGGGCGCGCGAGCGCTCAGGCGACTCTTCGCGATCACCCTTCTCGCGCTCCTTCTGCAAACGCAGGCCGCACGCGCGCAGCAGCCGGGCGGCGGCCAAGACCAGCGCGACAAGAAGCCGCCCGAAGTCGTTGACGACGACGAGGTGCTGAAGATTGACACCGACCTTGTTCTCGTTGACGTGACGGTGACGGACGCCGAAGGGAAGCCCGTGCGCGGCCTGCGGCCCGAAGACTTCAAGCTCTACGAGGACGGCGAGGAGCGCCCCGTCGCCTTCCTCAACGTCGAGCGCCAGACGGGGGCCGAACGCCCCGTCGCCGTCGTCTTCGCCGTTGACATTTCGGGGAGCATGACGCCCGAAGAGATGGCGCGGCTTCAGACCGCGATGCGCGCCTTCTCGGAAAAACTCTCGAACCGACCGGCCTCGTTCGCGCTGATGAGCTTCGGCATGAGCGCGCGCATACTCCAGAACTTCACGAGCGACCCGCGCAAGCTCGACCACGCGCTCGACAAGCTCGCGCACGAGACGAACGGACTCTCGACGCACACCTACGACGCGGTTGACGACGCCGTGCGGCTGCTGCGCCGCGACGCGCCGCGCACGCGCGACCACCGCCTGATGAAGCGCGCCGTCGTCGTCGTCACCGACGGCTTCCCCGTCGGCGACACGGTCGCGCCCGCGACCGTCATCGAGCGCGCCAACGAGGCGGAGGTGAGTGTCTATTCGGTCACGCTCCCGTCCTACTCGCGCCTGATCGCGTCGGCGTCCGCCGAGCACACGCCGCTCCCGACCCCGCTCGACGTTTCCGGCCTCGTTGACAAGACGGGCGGAACGAACGTCTATGCCAACGAGAAGGACTACGAGCCGCTGTTCCGCGCGCTGGCCGAGGAAGTGACCTCGACCTACGTGCTCGCCTTCTACCCGCCGGAAGAAAAAAGGCACGACGGGCGCTCCCACACGATACGCGTCGAAGCACCGCGCGGCCTTTTCGTCCGCCAGAACAGAACGAATTACAAGAGTAGTGATAAGTGATGAGTGATAAGTAAAAAGCAGGCCGCAGTTTCTTATCACTTGTCACTCATTACTTATCACTTTAAATATCAGTATTCGTCCTCTTCGTCTTCCTCGTCGTCTTCGTCTAAATCTCCTTCGACGATGTCCAACTCCACGGGGTCGAGTCCGACGACTTCGAGTTCCGTCCCGCACTCGTCGCACGTGACCGTGTCGCCTTTGTCGGCGTCGAGGTCAACATGGACTTCGGCTTCGCAGTCAGGGCAGGTTCCTACCGGCACAGTTCCTTCCTCCGAGTAATTTCCGACGAAAGGCACGCCCCGACGGGGCCGGGCCTCTTCGCCGCAGTCGTGCTGTGGTTTCAGGCGACAATCTAACCGCGCCCGCGAGATTTTGCAACAGACTTTTTCTGACCTCCGGTCGGCCCGGCGAATGCTACCGCACGTCGCGCGTGAGAAACTATTTTGGAGGGGCCGCCTTCGGCTCAAGCCGCACGCGGGCCTCTGCCGCCTCCTGGCTCTTGGGAAAGCGTCGCAGGATTTCGCGCCACGCCGCGCCGTCGTAGTGGAGCTGTTTGCGCGCGGGGTCGAAGACGAACTTGATGCCGTTGCGGTTGTAGCGGTCGAGGCCGTTGAAGTTCAGGAAGTAGCTCTGCACGGGTGCGCCGCTTGCATCCATCTCGTGCGCGTCGAGGCGGCGCTGCGCCTCGCGCGTGAGTTTCGTCGCGGCCTCTTCCGCCGTGTCGCCGAAGATGAGCAGAACCGCGGGACGCAGCGTCGAGCGCGGAAATGCGTCGAGGAAGATGCGCGCTCGCGCGATGCGGTCGAACTCGTCCGAGCCGCGGATGAGGCGGAGCAGGCGCTCGTCGTCGCCCGCGCGCGAAGGTCTGACGACCGCGTCCGACTGAATCCAGCCCGAAGTCCTGCGCGTCACGGAGACGCGGTAGAACTTGACGCCGTCGGGCGAACTGCGCTCGCCCGCGACCGAGACGAAGCGGCCTCGGCTCAGACGCTGCAAGAGATTCGCCGAAAGCTCCGGCGCGTCGCGCAGCGCCGCCAGCCTCTCGTCAACGACGATTGCGGCGCGTCCGCCCGCGGGCGTCCTGTGCCTGTGCTTCTGCGCGCGCGCCGGAGTCGAGAGGACGACGGCCACGAGGACAAGCGCGAAGACCGATGCGAGCAAAGGGTTCGCTCGCGCGAGCGCAAACGTCAAAAGTCGAAAGTTGTTCTGGACAGGGTCGGGGTTGTTTGAAACGAAAGTGCGGGATGTGCCGTGAGGCATGGTTTGATTCTCCTTTGATGAGGTTGACGGAATACGCAGCACTCTCCAGAGGAGGCTGCGCCGGACGAGCGCCCGCTTGTTCCTGGCTTGCGAGGGTCTAAAAAGTTTTCAGCGCGGAGCGCGGCGTCGCGGGTTGGCGGCGAGCAGCGCTTCGAGTTTGGTTCGCGCCGGGGCGGGCTTCAAACGCTCCCGAAGGCCCGCGTGGTGCAGGTGCGTGATCGCGACGGCGAGCGCGTCCGACGCGTCGAAGGGCGTGGGCGCGGCGCGCAGCTTCAGAAGCACGCGCACCATCTCCTGCACCTGTTGCTTTTCGGCTGCGCCGTAGCCGACGACCGTCTGCTTGACGAGCCGCGGCGCGTACTCGCCGATCTCGACGCCCGCGCGCTCCGCCGCGACCAGCACGACGCCGCGCACCTGTCCGAGTTTCAAGGCCGTCTTCGCGTTCGCGGCGAAGAACGCCTCCTCGACCGCGCAAACGTCCGGCGCGAAGCGCGCGAGCAAAGCCTCGACGCCGTCGCTGATCTTCAAGAGCCGCGCGGCGAAGCGCTCGCCCGCGCGCGCGCGCACAGTCCCGAACTCGACGAGACGGTAGCGCCGCGCGTTGCCTTCGACCACGCCCCAGCCCGTCGTCTCGCTGCCGGGATCAATGCCGAGAACTCTCATCAACTGAGTGATGAGTGATGAGTGATGAGTGATGAGTGATGAGTCGAAAGCGAACGGCTTTTACTCATCACTCATCACTCATCACTCATCACTTTCATGCAGAAGCCATGTCGGCCTCGTCTATGTCGAAGTTGGCGGAGACCTTCTGCACGTCGTCGTGGTCTTCGAGGGCTTCCATGAGCTTGAGCATCTGCCTGGCCTCGGCGCCTTCGAGCTTCTTGTACTCTTTGGGAACCATCTCGATTTCGGCGACCTGCGGCTCGATGCCGGCGTTCCTGACGGCTGTCAGGACGGCGTCGAACTCTTCGGGCGAAGTGATGATCTCGAAGTTGTCCTCGTCGTCGCGGAGGTCTTCCGCGCCGGCGTCGGTGACGATCTCGAACAGTTCGTCTTCGGGCTTCGCGGACTTGGCGACGACGATGTACCCCTTCTTCTCGAACATCCAGTTGACCGCGCCGCTCGTGCCGAGGTTGCCGCCGTTCTTCGAGAAGGTGTGGCGAATCTCGGCGACCGTCCGGTTGCGGTTGTCGGTCATCGCGTCAACCATCACGGCGACGCCGCCCGGCCCGTAGCCCTCGTAAGTTATCTCCTCGTAGGTGACGCCTTCCTCCTCGCCCGTGCCGCGGCGTATGGCGCGCGCGATAGTGTCGTTGGGCATGTTCGCGCCCTTGGCGTCGGAGACGGCCTTGCGCAGGCGCGCGTTGGCGTCCGGGTCGCCGCCGCCCGTGCGGGCCGCGACGGAAATCTCTTTGATCAACTTGGTGAAGAGCTTGCCGCGCTTCGCGTCGAGAGCGCCCTTCTTGTGTTTAATCGTGTGCCACTTCGAGTGTCCAGACATGGCGGATGAGTTCCTTAAGAAAGTTTGTTCACGGCTTGGCGCGGAGTCGGGCGGGAATATATCACGCGGTTTTTCCGCGCCGCAACTGCGAGGGCAGAGGCCGAAGGCTTGAGATTGAAGAACGATTTTCTCGCACGCCGTTCAACCGCGCAAGCTGAACTCAGCCGACCAGACGAAGAAGTTGTTGCACAGTCGCGCCCCGCACGCGCACGACTTTCGACTTCGATGCGTGCCCGCTCTTTACCTCAACGTCGCGCGCGTGCACGCCGAACTCCCGCGCCAGAAATCTGACCAGCTCCTCGTTCGCCGCGCCCCCGACCGGCGGGGCCGCGACGCGAACCTTCAGCGCGCCGCCGTGCTCGCCCGCGCACGCGCTCTTCGACGCCCGCGGCACGACGCGCACCGCGAAAGTAATCGCGCCGTCCGACTCGGTACATTGAATCATGTGCCGGCAATCACGCCGCGCGCGCGGACGTTTAGAAGCTCAGGAGGACGGCGAACACCGCCGTCTTCAAAAGCCAGAGAATCAGAAGCGCGATGATCGGGGAGATGTCGAAGACTCCGAGCGGCGGGACGATGCGCTGCATCGGGACGAGGACGGGGTCGGTCGCGTTGACCAGAAAGCGCATGACCCTGTTCGTGTAGCTGACGTTGCCCCACGAGAAGATGATCCTGATGACGATGAGCAGCATGTACACGTCGAGGAAACCGTAGAGGAGGTATCCGACGACCGCGACGACGCGCGCGCTCTGCACCCCGGCTATCACGCCCGCCACGGTGAACAGGATGCTGTCGGCGAGTTGGAGGACGAACCAGCCGAGCAGGATCGAGATGAGTATGACGACGAGCGGGGTGATGTTCGGGCCGAAGCCGAACTGCACGAGCGAGCGGCGGACGGGATTGACGAGCGGGTCGCTCATGCGCCGAACGTACATGACGGGGCGGCTGAAAGGGTTTAAGTCGGCGTAGTTGAGCGCCAGCCTGACGAGCATCAACAGGATGACGGCGAGCACAGCCGCGACGATGAAATACTGGACGATTAAGTGGACGCTCAGGAAAGCTTGGTTGAAAGGCATAAGTAACGTGCAACAGCCCCGACGTTGAATCAGTGAAAGCGAGCCTGCACAGCCGGCGTCCGCTCGCCGAAGATTGCCGTGCCGACGCGCAGGATCGTCGCGCCCTCCTCGACCGCGACCTCGAAGTCGTGCGTCATGCCCATCGAAAGCTCGCCGCCGGAGTCTCCGAAGAGGCCGCGCGCGCGCAGTTTGTCGCGGAGGCTCCGCAGGCGGCGGAAATATGGCCGGACGAGTTCCGCGTCCTCGAAGAACGGCGGCAGAGTCATCAGCCCGCGGCAGCGCACGCGGCTGCAAACATTCAGAGACTCGAAGAGCGCGGGCAGCTCTTCTTCGCTAGCGCCGGACTTCGTCGCCTCGCCCGCGAGATCAACCTGCAAGAGTATGTCGAGACGCTCGCGCCCGTCTTCGGCGCACGCGCGCTCCAACTTTTCGACGAGCGAGGCGGAGTCAACCGAGTGAATCACGTCGAAGAGACGCGCCGCCCGTCTTGCCTTGTTCGCTTGCAGGTGTCCGATCAGGTGCCAGCGGAGTTTCGTCGCGCCGCTTTGAAGTCCGCGCGCGTCACCTTCATGACCGTCGGCTTCGCTTTCAAGCTGCTCGATCTTCGACTCGGCCTCCTGCACACGGTTCTCGCCGAACTCGCGGAGGCCGAAAGCGGCGGCCTCTTTAATTAGACTCAGCGGGTGAGTCTTGCTGACGGCGACGAGAGTTATCTCGCGCGGGTCGCGTTCGGCGCGCGCGGCGCTCGCCTCGATGCGCCTTCGCACTTCGTCGGCGCGCTCGCGCAACTCCGAAGACTCTTCCCTCGTCTCAGATTTCATTATTGCGATTCCGTTGCGAACGGCGTCGAATATAACAAGCGGTCGCGCGCGCCCGCAACCGTTTCGCCTCGATGCGTTCGGGTGTCCGGCTTCCGTCACACGATAAGCTACGGTCTGGCACTTTATGGTGTGAGCACATCGGCATCTCGCTCTGGGGCAGTGACTTTCGCGGCTCTTTAACGAAGGCGCGCTGTGGCACGAAGCTTGTTAATTCACATGGCGGGTTAGTTAATCTCCCAAGGGATGTTGTGAAACGGGCTGATAAACTTGCAGGAGGGTTATAAAGATGAAACGCAACGGTCAGGGATTTCTCGCGAAGGTGGCGACGCTCGCCTTCGGCGCGCTCATGATTGTTTCTGTGTCTGCCGTGTCCGCCTCGGCGCAGGATCGCGATCACGACAACTGGCGTCGTAACCAGCAGAACCAGAACAGAGATGTGCGGCGCGATGAGCAGCGACGCGAGGAAGCTCGCCGTCGCGAAGAGTACAACCGCCAGCAGCAGCAGGCCGCACGCCGTTATAATAACGGGTACTATAACAACGGGTACTACAATAACGGCTACAACAACGGGGCCTACCGTAACAACGGGTACTACAACAATGGGTACTACAATAACGGTTACGGCTACAACAACAACTTCACGCAGACCGCTCTGAACGCTGGCTACAACGCGGGCGTGCAGGAAGGCCGCAGGGATCGCAGCCGCGGCGGTTATCGCGACCTGAACAGCTTCAGCGAATACCGCAACGCCAATCAGGATTACAACTCGCGCCTCGGCGACCGCTACACGTACCAGCAGTACTACCGCCAGGGCTTCCAGAACGGCTACCGCGACGGCCTCAACGGCTACTAAGCCGCCGACGGTCTGAAGTAGTCACGCGGCCTTCGAGAGAAGGCTCGGGTTTACGAACCAGGGGGGGCACAAAAGAGGCTCATGAGATTCGTCTCATGAGCCTCTTTTTCGTCCGAATAAGCCCCGCTTGACACTCCCTCAAACACGCCCGTAATATCAAATCCCACGCACGCGGATGTGGCGGAATTGGTAGACGCGCTAGCCTCAGGAGCTAGTCACGGCAACGTGGTGGAGGTTCGAGTCCTCTCATCCGCATAATAATCAACAGTGAAGCGTAAATCTCCAGGTCATAGGAAGCACCTCATCCTTCACTAGACTTGGGGGTTTTGCTTTATGGAACACCTGTATGAACAGTTCATGCGTGAGAACCAGTTTCTTGCCGGATTTAGCCCCAGAACAATCAAGTTGTTTCGGTGGGTTTTCAACCGCTGGAACGCTCACATGGGCGAGGTGATGCCCGACAAACAGAACGTCAAAGATTGGGTCATTCGCCTCAATAAATCTGGTGTCAAGCCCATGACCATTAACAGCTATGCGAGGGCGTTTAATTCGTTCAGATTTGACTTCTACGGACTGTTATCGAGTCTCTACAACGTGAAAACGCACTCCTACGCCGTCAAAATGAGCTTCTACGGAGTGAAAACGCACTTCTACGCCGTGAAAAAGCATTTCTACAAGATGAAAACGTACTTCTACGGCGTGTGAAAGCACTTCCGCAGTGTGAAATTTCACAACTACGGCGCGAGATCGGACTTCTACACGTTGAAATTGAGCTTTTACGGGGGCGGATTTCACATCTTCGTCGTTCAATCAGGCGCGCGAGGTATAGTTTGGCGGGATTCTTGTGGGAAATCGCACAAGAGCAGGGCGGAGGGGGAGTCGTCGGGGCGCGAAGACTGTTAGACCTCTCGGCGGGGCGGTCACATGCAGCGGCAGCGCATCCTCTGCACGTCGCCGACGGGCATGAACTTCGTCCCGTTCCAGCGGTACTCTGTAATCTCGTTGTGGTCGCATTGTGAGGGCTGCGCCGTCTGTCCGAAGACTCGTTCGACGCGCACCTTGCCGTCGTCGAGGTCTATGTAGTGATCCAGCTCGCAGTTCATCGAAGCGGCCACGGGGAAAGTCTCAAGCACGGTGGGAGTGCCGTTCTGCAAAGTATAGACGCGCGCCTCGACCGTGTGTGGGCCGCGGACAGGCCCGTAGCTGAGGACGACGACCGCCTCGGTCTTCGCGTCGCCGGTCAGGTCTCCGTAGTAAGGGCCGTCAACCATCTGCAACTCCCACTGTGCGCTCGGCGCTGTGTTCTTCACGTAGTAGCCGCCGATGAGCTTGTAAGATTCCCCGTTCAAAGAGTAGGTGTAGTTCGCGAAGTCAATCAGCTCGATGCCGACGAGCGACTGCGCGGCGGCCCTCTGAGTCTTGCGCTGCTGAGCGCCGCGCCTGCCGCGTGTCTGCGCCACGACGCCGACGATTAATAACCCCGTCAGGAGAATCGCGATGATGGACTTCCGCATTCGTGTTAACCCTTTGTATGACTTCTTCAGTTGACCGCTTCCGAGCTTGCGTCGGCGACCGGCGCTTCCGCCCCGTCAACAAGCATCAGCGTTAGCTCCTGTTCGTCCGCGAGCGTCGAATCAATCAGAATCTGCACGCGGTAGTTGCCGGGCACCGGGAATTCGACGTTGAAGAAGAAGCTTATGTTATTCGCGACGCCGCCGGGCATGACCTCGAACGGCGAAGGCTCGGCCAGCACGACCGCGCTCTGCCGGTCGGGCGAAAGGATTCTCACCTCCGAAAGATGTCGCCCCGCGCCGCGCCACTGGCTGACGACCGCGAACTTCAAAACGGTCACGGGAAACTGATGCACGGCGACCTGATGGAAGACGCCCATCAGCGAGAGCTTGTTTCCGACCTCAAGCCTCACGTCGTCGCAGAAGATCGTGTAATTTAACTGAAGCCGCCCGTCATTTACAGAACTGCTCATGTTTCTCTCGAATCCTTTGTCTTAAAACCCAGAGTAATGGCCCACAGACAGCCGACGAATCCGCCTGCGATTGAGCCAAGTATTATTCCTTCGATAACGAGAAAGAAAGCCATCCGCCAACCGTCACCGAAGAAAAACAAAAAGCAGGCGCACAACGCCGCGCCAACAGCGGTACATTTAAGAATCCCTCTCGAAGCGCGCGTCACGGAAGTGTATTCAAAAGCTAACTTTCACCGGAGCATCTGTCTCAACTCTTCTTCGACGATGATTTTCAGGCCGAGCGCCTGCGCCTTGTCGAGCTTCGAGCCTGCGTCCTCGCCCGCGACGACGTAGTCCGTCTTCTTGCTCACGGTCGAGGTCACGCGCCCGCCGCGCGCCTCGATAGCGGCGCGCGCCTCGTCGCGCGTCAGCGTTTCGAGCCTGCCCGTGAGGACGAACTGCTTGCCCGCGAAATTCTCGTCCGCCTCCGAGGCAGCGCCGCCCGCTAGTTCTGTTCGCACTCCCGCCTCGCGAAGACGTTTGCACAGGTCGAGATTCCCCTCGTCGTCGAACCAGTCGCGCACAGACTCCGCGACGGTCAGTCCGATCTCGTGTATGTCGTCAATCTCTTGAACGGTCGCCGAAGCGAGCCGTTCGAGCGTGCGGAAGTGTCGCGCGAGCAAAGCGGCGGTGCGCTCGCCGACGTGTCGTATGCCGAGGCCATAGACGAGCTGCGGCAGGTCGCGCTGCTTGCTCGCCTCGATCTGCGCGATGAGGTTCGAGGCCGACTTCTCGGCCATGCGTTCGAGCGCGGCCACGTCTTCGAGCGTCAGCTTGTAGAGGTCTGCCACGTCGCGCACCAACTTCGTCTGCACGAGTTGCTCGGCGAGAGCGTCGCCCAAGCCTTCAATCCTCATCGCGCGGCGCGAGGCGAAGTGCAGGAGCCTTCCCTTCAACTGCGCCGAGCAATCGGCGGCGACGCAGCGCGCCACGACTTCACCTTCGGGACGCGAGACGAGTCCGCCGCAGACGGGGCATTTCTTCGGGAAGCGAAACGACTTCTCTTCGCCCGTGCGCCGCGACTCGACGACGTTCAAGACCTTCGGGATGATCTCGCCGCTCTTCTCGATGTTCACCCAGTCGCCGATCTTCACGCCGAGGCGCTTGATCTCGTCCTCGTTGTGAAGCGTCGCGCGAGAGACGGTCGTGCCCGCGAGTTGGACGGGCGTGAGAATCGCCACGGGGGTGAGCGCGCCCGTGCGACCGACCTGCACGACGATCTCCTCGACCCGCGTCGTCGCCTGCCGCGCCGGATACTTGTACGCAATCGCCCACCTCGGCGCTTTCGCCGTCGCGCCGAACTCGTCCTGCAAGGCCGTCGAGTTGACCTTCACGACCACGCCGTCAATCTCATATTCGAGATTGTCGCGCTCGGCCTCCATCCGGTTGCAGAACTCGATGACCTCGTCAATCGTCGAGCACTTCGCGCGGTGCGGGTTGACGCTAAAGCCCACCGCTTCGAGCCAGTCGAGCGCCTCCCAGTGCGTCTCGAAAGGCTTGCGCTCGCCGCGCAGAACGTCGTAGGCGAAGAGGTCGAGCCGGCGGCGCGCGACGACCTTCGGGTCGAGCTGACGAATCGTACCCGCCGCCGCGTTGCGCGGGTTCGCGAACTTCGGCTCGTCCGCCTCCTCGCGCTCGGCGTTGATTCGCTCGAACGACTTGCGCGAAAGATAAGCCTCGCCGCGCACCTCGATCTCGCCGCCCGTGTCCCTGTTGCCTTTCAGCCTGAGCGGGACGCTGCGGATAGTCCGCACGTTCTGCGTCACGTCCTCGCCGACGCGCCCGTCGCCGCGCGTCACGCCGCGCGCGAGCACGCCGTCCTCGTAGTGTGCCGAGATCGAGAGTCCGTCAATCTTCAACTCGGCGACGTACTCGAAGGCGCGACCGTCGGCGAGTTTGCGGCAGCGCTCGTCGAAAGCGCGGAGGTCTTCGATGTTGTAGCTGTTGTCGAGCGAGAGCATCGGACGCCGGTGGACGTATTGCGCGAAACCTTCGGCGGGTTTTCCGCCGACGCGCAGCGTGGGGCTGTCCGGCGTCTGAAGCTCCGGGTTCTCTTCCTCCAACTCGCGGAGCCGCACGACCAGCGCGTCGTACTCCGCGTCGGAGATTTCCGGTCGGTCGTGGACGTAGTAAAGCTCCTCGTGACGGAGGATTTCGTCACGAAGCTTCCTGATTTCGCTTTCGATGCTTTTCGCGCTGGTCGGCAACTCGTCGTCACACCTGCAAGTTTATGATGAAAGCTCTGCCGCTCATCTTAAAGTCAACGGTTCGGGCACGCAACAAGGTCGGTTAAGGGTTGCGGCCACGGCTCACCTGTTGAGTTGCACGACCTTGTCCTTCGTGCTCGCGAGCTGGGGGTCGTCTTCGAGTTGGGCGAGGCGCTGGATGACGCGACCGAAGTATTTGACGCCGCGGATGAAGTCGTCGAGGCGTATGTTCTCGTCGGGGCCGTGCGGGTTCGAGCCGAAGTAGCTGAGGCCGAAACTGACGACCGGAGTCGGCGGCGTCTGCACGCCGCAGATCACACCGACGGGGCCGCTCGCCGGGTCAATCGGATAGACGACGGGCGGCTGGCCGTAGATTTCTTCAGCCGTCTCGATTGCCGCGCGCGCGACCGTCGAGGACGGCGAAGACTTCGCGTAAGTCTCGCTGCCGAGTTCGATGATCTCGATGTCCGTGAAGCCGCGCCGGTCGAGATGTGCGCGCAGGAGTTTGACGACGAGCGCGGGCGTCAGGTCGGGCACGAGACGGAAGTCGAGGCGCGCGGTCGCCGCGCCGGGCAAGATTGTCTTCGCGCCCGCGTCGGTGTGGCCGGTGCGGATGCCGCAGATCGTACAGGTCGGGCCGAAGATGAGTTCCTTCGCAAGCTCGCGCCCCGTCATCCCGTGAACCCAGCCGCCGATGCGGAACTCGCGCCGCAGGCCGGCCTCGTCAAGCTCGATGCGCTTGAGCATCTGCCTGTCTTCGCTGGTGAGCGGCGCGACGTGCGAAGAGAAGCCGTCAATCGTGATGACGCCTTTGGGCGAGACTACGGTCGCGAGCGCCTGCACGAGTCGCCACGCAGGATTCGGGACGATGCCGCCCCATTTCGAGTGCAGATCGGTGCGCGCGCCGTAGGCTCGGAGTTCGAGGAACGCGATGCCTTTGAAGCCGAGGTTGATGACGAGCCGCTCGTTCGTGTCGGTGTAGCCGTCGTCCCAGACGCAGCCGTCGGCGCGCAGAAGCCCGGCGTTCTCTTCGGCGAAGCGGTAGAGGCTCGGACTCGCAAGCCCGTCCTCGCCCTCGACGACGAAGCGGAGGCAGACGGGCAGCTTGCCGAAAGTTTTTTGATAAGCCTCGACCGCCGAGAGACGCGCGACGAGATCGCCCTTGCTGTTCGACGCGCCGCGCGCGTAGAGCTTGCCGTCATGGACGACCGAAGCGAACGGCCCCGAAGACCACTCGGTCAAATGCCCGACGGGCTGCACGTCGTAGTGGCCGTAAACGACGAAGCAGCGCTCGCCGGCCCCGCACTCGCCGTAGATGATCGGGAACCCGCTGCCGACCTTGAACGAACGCGTGCCCGCGCCGACGCGCTGCAACAACTGCTCGACCTTCTCGGCGACTGCGCGCATCCCCGTCCCGCGCGCCGCCACCGAAGGCATCCGACACAACTCTTGCAGCCGCTCCGTGAACGAGCGCGCGTGACGGTCAACGTATCTGTCGAAGCGTGCGAAAGACATATCCTGTAAAGTGATAAGTGATAAGAACGAGCGGCAGTAAATTCTTATCACTTATCACTCATCACTTATCACTAAAGAAAAGGTATCGCGGGCGCTGTTGGTCGCGCTCGAAGGCGGCGCAGACGAGGCCGCGTGTAAGTGCGTCCTGAAATTCCGTGCGGACGCGGAGCAGTTCGCGGCGAGCCGCTTCGGCATCTTCGCGGACGAGCGCGCTCCAGTTCGGGGGAATCTCGACCGCCGCGGAAGGCTCGCCGAGTGGTTCAGGCGTCTCGCCGCGGGCGAGCGCTTCGACGCGGGGCGAGTCGAGCGTCCACTCGGCGACGAGTCGGTCGCTGTCGAGGCCGAGCGGCTCGCCGAACTTGCCGGTCACGGTCGAGTAGTCGGTGCCGTAGTAGTTCGCGGCGTAGCGGCGCACCGTCACGCCGAGGCGGTTGAGGTTGAAGTGCGCGTTGCGCGACTGCACGGGGTCCCAAGTCCAGCGTATGAAGCGCCGGCCCTCTTCGAGCGCGCGGGCGCGTTGCGCCCATTTGAGACGCGCGCCGACGCCGCGGTTCTGAAAATCCTTCGCGACGGCCATCATGTGCGAGTAGCCGATGACCTCTTCCGCGCCCGTGTCCGGCGCGCGGCGGACGGCCACCTGGTTGAGCACGAAGCCGACCATGCGCCCTCCGTCGAACGCGCCGAGCGTCCAGCCGCCCGCGCTGCGCGCGACGATCAAATGCCTGCGCGGCGAAAGCTCCATGTCCGGCAGCCCGAACGCCTCGCGCTGCAAGCGGACGCACGCGTCGAACTCTTCGACCGTCGTGCACTCGCGGATTGTTATGTCGTCGCTCACGATTCGCTGCTCTTCACCCGATGTTATTTGCCCGTCTTCTCTCGAAGTTTTCTCGACGTTTTCTAAACGTCAATCTTCTCGTACCAGCTTTCGGGCACGCGCTCGACGCGCCGGTCTGCGGCGCGCTCGGCGATGTCGGCGACGAAGTTGACGAAGGTCAGTCTTCCCTGCTCGCGGTATCGCGGCTCGACCGACGCGCGAAGCTCGCGGACGAAGGGCTTGACGCCGAAGTCAATCTTAAAGAGCACGAGGCGCTCGGTGTCGCCGTGCTTCAGAACCCAGGCGACCTTGCGCATCGAGACGAGGCCGCACTCGCCCCAGAAGCTGAAACGCGCGCCCGCGCGTGGGTGGTTGCCGACCGTCTCGTTCAGCTCGACCAGGTCGGGCTTGTAGCGGAGGCCGACCGGCAGTTCAATCTCTAGCCGCGGGTAGTCTCCGACGAACATCGCGTAGCCGAGCGCCTTCAGGAGAACGTGTTTGTACGTCTCTCCGACGCGCTGCCAGAGGCGCACCTGCCGACCGGCCAGCTCGAAATGATGGAGTGACAATTGACGAATGGCGGACGACGAGCCGCTTCACTCGCCGCCACCCCGGCGACGCCCTTGATTCAATTTAGTAGTCGGAATTCTATCGCGCCGCGCGCCGACTGTCACCCTTGCCCTTCTCGCGCTTGGAAGAGTTCGGGCGCGCGACCGACTTCCGTCAAGGAGTCGGCGAGCCGGGCGCGTGCGCCGGCAGGAGGAGCGTGCGGACGATGACGACGGAGTTCGCGAGAAGGATTGTGAGAAGAGTGCGCGGGCGGCGCAGGTCTTCGACGAGGAAGAAAATCCGCCCGGTCAGGTACATGAGAAGCGCGAAGACCAGAAGCGGGATGAATCTGTCAACGAACCTGCCTTCGTGAAAGAGCGGGAAGACCGCCGCCTGATAGTTCAGCACGACCTGAAACAGAATCATGTTGACGAAGACGCAAACGTCGCCGAGGAATTCGGCGCGCGGGCCGCGCAGGAAAGCCGACTTCGGCTCGTGCTTCGGCGGCGAGAAGTATCGGAAGACGAGGACTGTCTGGAAGACGTTGAAGACGACTCCGAGCAGGAGGAGCGCGACGCCCTCCGTCTCGCCGAAGGCCGAGCCGGGGACGGCGTCCATCAGGCTCAGCGTCACGCCGAGCGTCACCCACATGTTCACCGCGAGATAGACGAACGGGATGAAGACGCAGCCGAACGGCAGCCAGCCGCCCGCCGCTTCCCTCTCGCCGCGCGCCTTCATCCTCTCGTGAAGAGGCCAGCGCTTGAGCGCCGCGGCGACCGAAGGGAGGACGAGCATCCCAAGGTAGAAGAGCGTGACGGCGAACTTCGCCGGCCTGTCGCCGCCCGAAGCCTCGCGGAAGATTTCGGAGAAGAGGTTGACGAGCAGCCGCATCAGAAAGAGGTTCGCCAGAAAGGTCAGGATGTCGAGGAGCATCCCCCGGTTCTTCCGCGCGAAGATGTTTGCGGCTCTCAAGTGTGATTGACGCGGGCGGCTACCATTCGAAGTAAGTGATCTTGACGAGCGGCAGGACGGTCTCGTCGCCGGCATGTTTGCGCTCGAATCGCAGGAGGTCGTAGAAACCGCAGCGGGCCGCATCGGGAAACTCCCGGCAGGTCTTCGGCCTCGCATCATAGACCGTGCAGCGACGCGTTTCGAGGTCGAGGAAGCGGCAGGCGCGACCGAGCATCGGGTCGGCCTTCCGGCGCAGCACGCGTCCCTCGCCCTCCGCCTTCGTGAAGCGGCGCGACGCCGTCTCGTAGTCAACGCCGAAATGTTTTGCGAGCCGCTCGATGTCTTTCCTTTCGACGTTGACGATGTCGTAAACAGAGCAGCAGTAGGCCGGGCACTTCGAGCAGTCGAAGTGCCTTCGCTTTGCTTTCTTCCCGTTTGATTTCATTTTTTAGGTCGAAGACACTGCGACTGCCGGAGAATCAAGGAACCCCGACTCCGATGGTCATGCGCGTGGAGTCGGGGTTCCTTGATGCCGTGTGTCGTATCCGAGTTGGTCGAAGGAGTTAACGAATTGCCCTCACGCTTTCGTCGCCAACGGTCTTGACTCTGCGACCCAAGGCGTCGGGTTTACTTCGGCGGAGGCGTGGTCGTGCC